>JAKLQJ010000276.1 GCA_022013385.1 Elusimicrobiota bacterium | reverse complement strand
GCAACGAAATCGTGGATTTTGTAGCCGAGCCGAAGCAACGCGAAACGAGCAGGCTCGACGAGTGGCCTGTAAGTTGAGCGGTGTAAAGGCGTAGGCCAAAAGCCGCGATTGCAGTAGAATCGGGGTTTGTGCAACAGGCTCTAAAGTTTTTTTATTGTAACCTCCACGCTTTGTTATTATCGCCCCAATAAAAAGGGGGCGACAAACTCAGCCCCATACGTTCCAGCGAATGAGTCTAAGCTGCCGCCCTTAAATGACGACAGCTTCCCACTGGAACGTAGGGAGGGCACATGCCCTCTTAGGAAACCAACAAATAAATTACAATCAACTCTTGAATTAAGTATACCACATTTTTATAAAATTTCAAGTGTGGGACTTTTGACTGTGGGACTTTTGACATCTTTATTAAAAATTGAAAATGTCTTTTAATAGGGCTTATGGATAACTTTTATAGTGAAATAGGTAAACGAATGAAATCCGTGCGGACGGCTTTAGAAATGACGCAAGCGCAAGTGGCGGAGATAGCAGGAATAGACACTTCTTTTTATGGCCAGATAGAGCGCGGGGCAAATATTCCGAGCTTAAAAACTTTCGTGGCTATAGCGCAGGCTCTTAAAGTAAATTTTTCAGACCTTATCCCTCAGCAAAAGAAAAAAGAACGGCTTTATGAAACAGCTGTTGAAAACCTTCTCTCAGAACTGAATCCAAAAAGAAAAGCCCTGGTATTGGGACTTGTCAAAGATATAGTCGCCCGATATAAAAGCAAGTAAAACAGCGCGGCGGGAAACACCGACACAATTTTTGATCGTTCGGTCGTTCGTACAAGACTGTTGCCGCATCAGACACTATGTGTATCGAGCGGCCAAAGCGTAGCTTCCAATTGATAATTTTCAACAGTTGATAATTTTCAACTTGACAAGTCTAAAATTATTGGATAATATTGAAGCTATAGTTTGAAAAATATTTGGAGATATCATGTTTTATCCAAGAGATATTCTTAAAGATGTGAAAAAAGTCGTGTTCCGCGATGAAATCATTATTTTAACCGGCGCGCGTCAAACGGGCAAAACTTGCGCAATGCTTATGTTAAAAAAGCATTTGGAAGAAAAAGATTGCGATTGTTTTTATTTTAACATGGAAAATCCTGAGTATTTGAATTTACTAAACAAACACCCTTTCAATATATTTGAGCTTTTGCCGAATTCGGATAAAAAACAATATGTGTTCATAGATGAAGCGCAGTATTTATCAGAACCGACTAATTTTTTAAAACTGCTTTATGATGAAAAACACTCTAAAATAAAAATTATAGTTTCCGGATCATCGGCTTTTTATATTGATAAAAAATTTAAGGATAGCCTTGCCGGAAGGAAATTTTTGTTTGAAATTTATCCCTTAAATTTTGATGAATTTCTTGTTTTTAATCGTCAGGAGGAATTGCTTAAAAAGAAAAAAAATAAATTGACCGTGTACTATAAAGAAAAACTAAACGCTTTATGGAAAACATATTTAACTTACGGCGGTTATCCGAAGGCGGTTTTGGCCGAAACGAACGAGTTTAGAGAGATTATTATAACGGAGATAGGCGCCTCTTATATAAAAAAAGATGTTTTTGAAGCCGGCATAAGAAACAGCGATAAATACTTCGCGCTTTTAAAAATTTTAGCCGCGCAGACGGGACAACTTGTAAATTCCCAAGAATTAAGCAATACGCTTGGCATAGCTCATAAGACAATTGAGGAATATTTATATATCATCGGCAAAACCTATCAGGCGGCTTCTATAAAACCTTTTTACGGTAATACAAGAAAGGAACTTACAAAAATGCCCAAAATTTATTTTTATGATTTAGGTTTAAGGAATTTTCTTTTAAATGACTATTCCTTTATCGATAAGAGGCATGATAAAGGGAATTATTTTGAAAATATATGCTTTATTGAATTTCTAAGAAAAGCGGGCTCTGCGAATAATATAAAGTTTTGGAGAACGCAGGATAAAAAAGAGGTGGATTTTATAGTTGGAAAAGAAGCCTTTGAAGTGAAATTTAATTTAAAAGATTTTAATAAGAAAAAATACGCGCAGTTTAAAGAAGTCTATCCCGATATTCCCCTGCGACTAATAGATTATAACAGCATTTTAAAGACCTTTTACAATTGGAAATAGAGATATCGGGAACGGGAGACCGAAGGCTGTCCCAAAATAGAAATCCAACTTTCCTTAAATATACGGAATAAAGTGTGGCGACATAATCCGCCTATTTTCCGCACGGCAAATCGTTATTCATCACGGGCGGGAAACACCGATACAATTTCTGCGATAGACGCCGGAAAATAATTAAAATGGTCAATGCATATTGACTATTTTTGGATAATAGCTATTGACTAAATTTGTAGATTATGCGAAAATATGGCTATGAACGCGGAATTCTCCATTCATAATTTATTTAGAGAAGATTTAAAACTTTATTCAAACCATGACCCCCATTTAAGCCGCCTCAAAGAAGCAAAATATGTTTTTCATCCGCCTTTGGCGGAAAATATGCCGTTCAGCGTTCCCGGAATATATATCTTGACCGGCGGCAGGCAGATTGGAAAATCTACTCTGATTAAAATGCTTATTAAAAATCTGCTAACTAAAAAGGGAATTCCGCCGAAACACATTTTTTATTTACCCTGTGACTTAATCGGCAGGTATCAGGAACTTGTTCCTATAATGCACAAAATATTCGACGAAACCGGCAGAGGAGGTTCGTTTTACCTTTTTATTGATGAAATAACTTATGTAAAGGACTGGGACAGGGCAATAAAATACTTCGCCGACCTCGGATATTTTAGAAAAGGGCGTGTCTTGATTACCGGTTCGGATTCAGCGATATTGAAAGAAGGAATGAAAAAATTTCCGGGCAGACGGGGAAAATCCGATATAACCGATTTTCATTATTATCCGGTTTCATTTTTTGAATACCTATCGCTTCTGGCGCCCAAATTGAAAAGCGCTGCGAAGGAAATCACAGAAATAATTTCGCCTTTGGAAAAACTTTCCGATTTAAACATAGGCGTTATGGCAAAAAAGTTCCCTTCCAGCATCTTGAAGACAATTGCCCGATATTTTGATAGATATCTGCTAACCGGCGGATTTTTGCCGGCTATAAACGAATACTACGACCATAAAAAAATAAACCAATTTATTTACCAGACTTATCAGCAATGGGTGATCGGCGACATATTAAAACGCGGCAAAAAGGAGCAATTTCTCAAGGAAATAATCACGGCTTTAAGCAATAAACTGTCAAAACAAATTTCCATTCACAATATAGCCTCCGAAACTGAAATTCAGCATCATGCCACTGTGCAGGAATATTTGGCCGCTTTGGAAGATATGGATGTTCTCTTTGTTCAGCCCGCCTTGCGCGAAGATAAATTGAAAGCGGCGCCCAAAAAAGCGAAAAAAATTCATTTTAGCGATCCGTTTATAGCGCAATCGCTTATTTCATGGGCAAGAGATTTGGACACATGGAATTTCGCTTGCGAAAACATAATCAAAGAAAGCCGACTAAAAGAAGCTCTGGTGGAAGGATGCCTGTCTTCTCTGATAAAAAGGAAACATAAGACATATTACATAAAATCCGAAGGAGAAGTTGATATTGCCGTCCCGTCCATAAAAGGCTTTATTCCAATTGAGATAAAATGGACAGAAAATCTTAAAGGAAGCGAACTGAAGCAAATTCTAAAATACAAAAACGGAATTATCGCGTATAAAGGAACAGAATTCGGAAAATACGCTGGGATTTCCGTTCTGCCTGCCTCCGTTCTAGCGCTACTCGAGTGTTAAAAGGGGGCGCGCCTACTTAACGATTTTCGTAACAGTTTAGTCCGGTTGTTTATCCGTCGTAGACTTATGACACTTTAGCCATCAAAACAAATGGGGGTTTACCTATTTTAGAGGCAGAGGTTGTTCACAAAGTTCACGACATCTGATGAGCCATAGGCTCGTGTTCCACAAGGCTCTCAGCTACAAACAGCTAAATTGTTACTGAATCTCTATCTTTGATTATTTTGGTGGTTGTCGCTTCGCCTAACATTGTTAAAATCAATTCCAAGTCTTCCATGTGGGTATTGTTTATAGGAAAAGGCAAAACCTTGTTTTATCAATTCTTCTCAGATATCCTTGTTATCAATTTCAATATATCTTAAAAAACGGACGTATCTTCCTCCTGTAATTATTGCTTTTTAGGCTTTCTGAGAGAAATTCCACGGCAATACAGAGTGTCTGCGCTTAGGTCTTGCTCATGGGGCCATTCTATACCGCCGGAAATAATACGGACCTTTTTAAAATAAGATTCATTCTTAAGTTCTTTAAAAACTCCCTTATTCAGGTAAGGTTTTACATCAAACAGTCTATGTTCCCCATTGCCAAATCGGATACAAAGCTTGTATTTAGGCATTACCTCGACCTTTGTGATTTGCGAAGTCATTTTATCACCTCAATGGTTGGATTTTGAAGACCTTCTGACCTTCAATAGATAGTTTCCAATCAGCCATTAAATCATCTTTATGAATTTCAATCCACGCTTGAATTAGCTTCAATTTTGCGGACTTAATCCTTCCCCCCAGCACAATCCCACTTGGAATGGCAATCACCGCATTTTGATCTCCATACTGTGCATGGATATGAGGAGACTTGTGCTTGTTCGTATCAAAGTGAAACATGCGAATAATGATCCCGTAAAACATAGAGAGGACTGGCATAATATCTCCTTTTTCCTATTTTATAATATCAGATTTTCTCGTTTATAAAATTATATCACTTTCTCCTTAATTAACTTAAAATTTCGGTGGTACTTTTCAGATCTTTGGATTATTTACTTTTAAATAATTTTGGTCGTTCGTGGCGCCTATGGCGCTGTCAGCGACGCGACTCTGGCCTGTCGCTGGCCTATGGCGCTGTCAGCGACCAAGTTTCAACAGCGTTTCTAATACGGGTCTTAAACCCTTCAAAAGCTCAGTCGCCTGTTTGGGAAGACACAAATGCATGCCGTCCTTGTCCTCGGATATTTTCAGTTTCATGCCGCCTGTCTGCGCGGCGACTATTGGCGCCGCAGGCAGTCCCGTTGAAGCAGATGGCGCTTTTGCGGACAAATTCAGCATCTTTGAAAACGCCGCCACGGCTGGGCCGATGTCTATCTCAACAGCGGCGGGCGGCGCGTCCGCATGGCCATGCGTCGGGATATTCACTTCCGCCACAGTGTCAAGCGTTTGAGCCGTTTCAACCGGTTTTTCAGTCGATTGTTCTGTAATAGCTAGGCCGTCCTCAACATCGGTTTCTAATTCATCCTCTTCCTCATCTTCAGAGTCGACGGCCGTACTGCCGGGAACAATCATTTTAATTTTGTCAATAAAAGAAGCGCTTTGAACCGCGTTGAATCTAATATCTTTTACCTCGGTGTCAAAGAGACCGGAAAATAAAGCCTTTTTCTGCGCAATCAGATTAAATATCCTTTCCTCAATCGATTCCGACGATATAAGATTTATCACTTGGACCGATTTTTTTTGTCCCATCCTATGCACGCGCGCCACGCGCTGTTCCAATACAGCCGGGTTCCACGGAACTTCAAGATTTATGACGCAATTGGCCGCGTGTTGCAGATTAAGCCCCACGCCTCCTGCATCCGTGGAGAAAAAGACGCGCGCGGAAGGATCTTCTATAAACCGTTTTATTTCCGCCTCTCTTTTTTTTAGAGACAGTCCGCCGCAAAATATCACGGAGCTTCCGCCAACGGACTCTAAATTTTCACGAATACAAATATCCGCCAGTCTGATCATTCTTTTCCACTGGCTGAACACAACCACTTTTTGTCCGGGGGTTTCAAGCAGGTCCGCCATAATTTTCCTGAATTCTTCAAGTTTGGGCGAGCCTATCGTTTTCATCAGCGCGGAGGATGCGTGTTTCGCGGTCAACACTTCAAGCTCTATTGATTTCCAGTCATATTGGCCGTATGCGTTTGAGACTATCCGCATACAAGTTAGAATCATAAAAAGCCGCTGCATATCCTCGCGGGTCAACCGTTTGTACTTCTGCATCTTGCTCATCAATTTGTTGATATTTTTCGCAAGTTCATCATGTGTTTCCTGTTGTTGCGGCGTGAGTCCGATCCAGAAATTATTATCTGTGCGTTTAGGCAATTGTGAAAGCACGGATTCACGGCTTCGGCGGATGAAAAATTTGTCCAACCGCTTGCGCAAATGATTGAGATGTGAATAACCGGCTATTTTGTCGTTCTCATCAAGATGGGCATAGGTGGGGACCAATTTCCAGTTTGCGCCCAGCGCTTTGGGATGAAGAAATTCGGAAATGGAATGAAGTTCGGGCAGTCTGTTTTGAAGCGGCGTGCCGGTTAGAACAAGACGAAACGGGCTTTCAAGCTTCTTGATGTTCTGCGCTATTTTCGTTTCCCAATTCTTTATTCTCTGAGCCTCGTCCAGAATCACCATGTCGGGTTTTAAGTTTAAAATGCGGTCAAGATCGCGGTATAAGAGTTCATAATTAAGAATGATAAAAAAACCGCCGCATTTTCTATATTGTTCATTTCGTTCCCGCGCGCTCCCCGATATGATTACCGCCGGCAATTTTGTTACCTTCTCTATTTCCCTCTTCCATTGGAATTTCAGTGAAGCCGGCGCGATTACAACCGTTCGCCGCACATGCCCCATCTCCTTCAGAAGAAATGCGGCGCCGATTGCCTGCATGGTTTTGCCCAATCCCATATCGTCGCCGATGAAAGCGCGGCGCTTTTTAACGGCAAAAAGGATGCCCTCTTTTTGATACGGATGAAGAGCAATATCCATCTTTCCGACAGATTCGCGCCAGGCGCGGTGTTTGCCGGGAGATTTGGCAATTTTGTCTATGAGCTTTTCCCATTTGAAAGCGTCATTCTCTTCTCGCAGGATGTCGCAAACCATGCTGTCAATATCAACTTTAGCCGAGTTTTTCAGTGAGGAATTCAAATCCTTCAGCAGTTTGTCAAAATAAGCCTTTTTTGACGCGGGGTTTGGGATATTGCGTAAATACCCGTCTCCGTCCAAATATTGATAGATTGCAGGATTCACTCTGCCGAGCGCGGCGGGCGGGATGTGAACCCGTATTTCTTCGTATGGCGAATATATTCTGTTATGAGATTCGCGAGCGCGCGTATAAAGCGAAATACGGCGAGTCTGCCTGCCGGCCAGTTCAAGACTAATTCTCGCGGAGCGATTTTTTTTAAAATATCGTTTTACGATTTCAATGTGCTTGCAAGTTCCGAGTTCGTTCTTTAAAAAATCAGGACAATCGCAAGAAACATGTTCCCATTTCTCGTCCCGCAAAACAACTCTGTAAGACTTTCCCTTACAGTTTTGGTCCGCTGACGAAACCATGTAAACTCCAAGAGATTCGCCGACGGGCTTTTTCACAATGCGAATACCCTGTTCAGCGCAACGCGCTCTGCGGTCCTCTTTTTCAATAGCCGCCAGTTCCTCAAGATATTTGTCCCTTCCCGCTGTATCCGTAGGCAATGAAGCCTGCTCCGCGCTAATGGATGACAATACGGGCTCGGAACCCGTTTCCTGCTGTTGCCATGCGATAAGAACGGCAACCGCATGCTTGCACAGAGGCTCCCAATCAAACGGACAATCGCATTTTGAAACCGGCATTCCCCATTTATCAAATTTTATTTCAACGCGATACGGTTCCTGCCGCGTGCCTTCAACGCGCGCCTCTATGCTGTTATCATTGAAAGATTCAACAGACATAACATGCCCCTGCCTGTAATATGCTCTTCCTCTGGCAATAATGCGAGAAGAAGCCCATACCCGTAGATTATTTTCTACGCAAAACGGGTCAATTGCAACTTCTTCTGTTTTTTGACCGTTCATGGCGACTATGGCGCCGGCGCCTTTATGGTCATTCGCATAGCTCATGACATCTGATGAACCAAAAGGTTCGTGTTCCAAAACATAGTTTCTGTTTTTTGTAAAAGTTGCATTTAAAAAACTCCGTTAATAAGATTATGCCTATCCTAGTTTAGGGCAAGGAGGCATTGTTTAATATTCTAATTATTTTAAGACCGCATATCAAACTCTGAAAAGGTCTCTGCAAAGGTCTATAAATGACACAATTTTGCAAAAGCGATGGGCGCTTTCCGCTTATTCTTACCGAGCGCAGGAAAAACCAGTACAACCTACGCGGTTGTATTGGTTGGTTTTCGGAAGGTGGTCGCCTATTTTCCCGCGATCTTACTAACTTCGGCCTCTATTTTGGCAAAATCGAACGGTTTTGAAAGCACGGGTATTTCTTTCGGGATACCCATACTCGCAAGTTCTCTGGCGGTTATCCCTGTAATCACGATAATAGGTATTCCTGAAAGGTCAGGGTACATATCCATCATGGCTATCATGGAATCCCCTGTCATCTGAGGCATGTGAAGGTCGGTCATAACAAGGTCGGGCCGCTCGTTAAGCGCTATCTTAACCAGTTCCATGCCGTTCTCGACGCTCTTAACAGTATGCCCCATACCTTCAAGAAATTCGGTAAGAAGGAATCTAAGCCCTTCGTCATCTTCAGCAACCAGTATCAGCATATCAATTCAGCTTACATTAAGTGATTGGGGATTGTCAAGATTTTAACCAGATTTTTAACCAGATTTTAACCAGATTTTAAGCCCAGTTCCGACGAATGTTAACGCCGTAGAAGTTCACACTTCCTCATATTTCTTGCGAGCTTCTTTGCAGGGAAGTTGAACTTCTTAATATGCATAAAAAATCATAATATACTGAGGTAGTGATTGATTTCATAGTCCGAAACATGCACGCGGTAATTATCCCAAAGGGGTATCCCTTTAGCCCACCCTATGGTAGAATGTGGGAATGCAAGAAACCAAAATAGGGGTGAGAGACTATCCTCGCAATCTGATGGAATTTGATGACCAGTTCCGGTCCGAGGAGGCATGCGAATCCTATCTGATG
>JAKLQJ010000275.1 GCA_022013385.1 Elusimicrobiota bacterium | reverse complement strand
TAATTTCATTGTCCTGTTTATCAATAAAACCTTCTTTCTCATTAAGTCTTACTGAAGCAAGACCTTCGCTAAATGACCCTGCATAATCATATTTCCCCTTAATAGCGGTAGAGCCGTCATAATAACAAAAGCCGATTTTATTATTGTTCACGCAGGGCTTTATAAGATATTTTGATATTTCGTGTCTGTATATATTATCCGAGTCATAACCGTAATTTTCCATAAATTTTTCCGACCATTCGGCTTTTTGTTTTGGGCTTATTATGGTTAAGGCCAGGTATCTTCTTAATGTCTGATAATCTTTTTTCAGAGCTTTGAGTTTTTGCTCTTTTAGTTTTTCCGCCTTCTTAAATTCTTTGTCATAATCTTCCCACTCTTTGGCGCGCTTTATTGACAGCTTCTCATATTTGGGATAAGCCGCGGCAAACTCTTTCCAATTCTCCGCTTTTTGAAGGGGGGAAACGGCGCTTTTATCAAATTTAGCCGCTTCATCATATTTTTCAAGGGTTTCTATATCATCATATTCCGCTTCCATTTTTAAATCGGATTTTGGAATTTTCACCTCTTCTATTTTGGGCAAAGGAGTGGGATTGAAAATAGGCATGGGACTTTTGATTTTGTCTTTCCATATTCTCAAAATATCCGCTTTTGCCGAAGCCATAATTTCACCGGTTTTCGTATTTATAATGCGGGCGTTTATTTCCGTTTCTTTATCATTTATATCTATTAAAGTTCCTGTTAAAACAGCCTCAACCCCTAACATCTTTCCAAGTTTTATTGTTGTTGGTTCATCAAAAAGACCGCTCATTTCAAGTTTTGCCGCTTCAAGAACTTTATGCAAAAGGGCTCTCTCAAGAACCGAAAACTTTTTATTGGGGGATAATGAGGTAATTAAGCGTTCCTGAACTATTTTTGAGCCGTTGGAATTGAAACCGTCAATATAGGGGAAACTTAAAACCGCCATTCTTATTGTTTGAGAGCTTTCCATTTGGCTTGATAAATCATCAGCCAAATCATTTATCGGCTCCGCTTTTAAATTCGCCGAAAAAAGAAAAACCAATCCGACAATAATTTTTAATAAATTTTTCATAACTCATCCCCTTTGTTTTTTTCAACCCCGCGGGTTTCCGCCACAACCAACATCTATCCCAACCCACGGGGTTATTTATCTTTAAACTTTTTTATGTCTTTTGCGTTTTATCTCTACTCTCTTACGCGCATTATTTAATCTTTTTTTGAGTTTCCGTGTATCGTTTTCCAATAGCGGCAATTCTTTAAGTTTAACTTTTAATTCTTTTTCTGAAGGCAATGCTAATTTGTATTTGGAAGCAAAAACTTTATTATTTAATTCTCCTAAAATGTACTTTGCAAATATATCATTTTTTTTAGCACAAAGAACAAGCCCAATCGGATCATTTTCATCTTCCGCTTTTTCATTTTTTTTGAAATAGTTTAAATAAAAATTCATTTGACCGATGTCCGCATGGTCAAGCTCTCCGGTTTTTAAGTCTATTAAAACAAAACACTTTAGAAAGCGATTGTAAAATACAAGGTCAATATGATAGTGACGATTAATAATGGTTATTCTTTTCTGGCGAGCCACAAAAGTAAAACCTTTGCCAAGTTCCAATAAAAAATACTGGAGTTTATCAATGATAGCTTGTTCCAACTGGTTTTCCGTATAAGAAATTTCTTGTTTGAGATTCAGGAACTCCAATATATACGGCTCTTTAATTGCATCTTCCGGCTTTTCTATAATTTGACCTTTCTTTGCCATTTTCATAACTGTTTTGGTATTTTTGCTTAAAGCCAAGCGTTCAAAAAGCATTGAATTGATTTGTCTTTTCAATTCTCTTATTGACCAGTTATTTTGAATTGTTTCCTTTTTATAGAATGACCGCGCAAGCGCTTCCTCTATTTTCAATAATTCGCAATAGTGTGACCATGATAACATCGGTTTGGACTTTGCGGACAATGCTTGTTGAACCGCCGATTTATTGGATATCATCTCGGATTTTTGAAATTTATCCTGATATGTTGAGTAAAACCTTCTCATCAATTGCAGATTATCCGCGGAAAAACCTCTGCCAAATTTTCGCGATAAATCTTCGGATAATCTGACAAGAGCTTTTTTACCGTACTCTGCCCGTATTTTCCCTTTCTGTTCAAACTCAATAATTTCGCGGCCAATTCCCCAATAAGCCAAAACTTGGGCCATATTTATTTCTCTAAAAGCCTTAGTTCTTGCCTGATCAAGGATTTTCGCGATTTTTTCAAACAAGGTATTGTAAGTTTTTGTTAATGTTCTATCTTTTCTCATTCATTTCCTTTTGTTTCGTCATTAAATAATTTCTTAATTGGTAGCCATATTTTTTCCGTAACTCACCCCTTATGTTTTTTTTCAACCCCGCAGGTTTCGCAATAACCAAATTGTTCCTAACCTTCGGGGTTATTTTTTTATATCTAAGCTTTCGCCCTTCTAACTATTGACTGTATCACTGCCGCGCTGTCAAACTGATTTCTTGCTCTTTCTACACTTCCACACCTCCATACATCCATACTTCTATGCGTCTATACATCTAGCGTCTAAAAAAGCAGTTAAACGCCTTTTTTTACTTTCCAATATCCGCCCTTGTCAGGACCAATTCTTTTAATGATTTTGTTTTTTCTAAAACTATCCAAATGATATTTAATTCCGTCAGCAGTTAGACCAATTTGCTTTGCCAATTCACGCCTTGAAATCTTGGGATCCTTAATTAGAAGAGCCAGAATTTTCTGGGTAGTTTTCTGGGTAGTTTTCTGGGTAGTTTTCTGGGTAGTTTTCTGGGTAGTTTTTTCAGCAAAAGGGGTGCCCAAACCTTTGAATATAATCGTAAAAAAATAATCGCATTCAAATTTAGGGGGCTTTAGGCCGGACTTTTTCATAAGCCTTTTTATCTTATTTATTCCGGTGCCCATTTTTTCTATATATTTAGCTCGATTTAAAAGATTCGCAATATTGGGATTTCTCAAAACACTTTTCTTTCCTAAATCTTTGGGAGTCATTCCTTTAGGCAAACCGCCGGGATTTGAAATTTCAATTCTATCGTCAAATATTTCAATCATTGCGTTCGCGCCCTTTTCAAAATAATCACGATGCGCAATCGCATTTATCACCGCTTCTCTTAAAGCGTCAAAGGGAATTTCAGGCACTTCTTTTCGACGCGCGGCGCCTGTCATTTCATATCTTACAGCAATATGCTTTTTAAGAAAATTCATCGTATCTTCAATGTTTGAAATAATATCTTCATTAAAATCTTTTCTATCCAATACATCCACTTTCTCTATGCCTTTATAGAGAGCGCAAGTTATCGTCGTATGTTGATAGATATTATCAAGATTTTTTGAAAATAAGAGAATTCCCGTATTGTTTAAAATAATTTTACCGTTTTGTTTTTCCGCGATTCCAAGATTAATAAGCGTAGATGAAGGATTTAGAATATTTGAAATACCCGCAAGTTTTAAAAATGTGTCTAATTTTGATTTGTCAAAATGTTTTTTATAATCAAACTTCGAATTTACAAGCTCATCAAAGCGAATTTTGCCTTCTGTTTTGAAAAAATCGATAATATCGTTTCTGTGCAATTTTTGAGAATTGGGGCCGATTCTGCTATAAAATCCCGTTGAACATTTATAAGGTTTATCATCTCCTTCTCTCACTTCAATTATTAAAATATTTCCAAACTCTTCAAATATTATTTTAATCGGCGGCTGACAATGATTGGCAATATCTTGAATTCTGGATTTAAGTCCATTTGTTATTTTTATGCCTTTTACGGTCTTATCATCTTTTACGCCTAAAAAAATCCTTCCGCCCGATGAATTGGCAAAAGCCGCCATTTCTTTGTCTAGATTGGATAAAGCTTCTTTAAATTCTATTTTATATCCCTCGCCCTCTTCTATTAATTGTCTAAATTGTTTTTTATTCATAAAGTTCTTATCGTTTTTCTATTTTCCAAACTCTAAACTTTTTGGCTATTGCCTGTATCACTGCCGCGCTGTCAAACTGATTTCTTGCTCTTTCTACACTTCCACACCCCCATACATCCACGCCTCTATGCATCTAAAAAAAGGCGCTAAACGCCTTTTTTTACTGTCTCCTCAATGGCATCAATTATCGGCGTATAGCCCGTGCAGCGGCATAAATTACCTGATATCGCTTCCTTTATTTCATGCCTTGAAGGGTTTTTCTTTTTTTCAAGTAATTCGGTGGCAGACAAAATAATGCCGGGAGCGCAGAAGCCGCATTGAAAAGCGTTTTTCTCATGGAATTTCTTCTGAAGCTTCTTGGTCCATTTTCTCTCGCCCGATCCTTCCAAAGTTACAATTTCAGCAGAATCCGCTTCTATGGCAAGGACAAGACAAGAGCGAATAGTTTTGCCGTTCATTATAATCGTGCAAGTTCCGCAATCACCTCTATCACAGCCGACCTTCGGGCTTTTGATTCCGAAGTTTTGTCTTAAAATATCTAAAAGAATATCATTAGCCTCTACTTCAGTTTTAACCTTGCTTCCGTTAAGCTTAAAATTTATTTTAGTTTTCATAAAAAATTCCTGTAACACCGGAAATAAGATAATACGAAAATACGATGATATATAAACACGGTGATGCGGAAATAGGTTTATACGGTGATAAGTAATGTAAAAGCAATTTCCTTATTGCCATATTCCAATATCTACATCGCTTGCTTTTTCTGTTTATCAAGATACCTTATATAACCATTCAAAAGCTGTTCGATTTTTCTTCCTTCATTATATAAGCAGTCAAAATTCTCGCTGCTTATATATCCACAATCTTTCGCAATATACAATTGATCCAATGTTTCATTTATGGAACCCCTTGAAATTCTGCAACACTGTATATTTTCTTGCCAATGGAACCGCCCATATCCTTCAGCTATATTTGAAGTAATTGAAATTGCCGCTCGCCAAATCTGAGAGGACAAAGCATATTGTTCCGTTTTTGGGAATTTAGTTAAAAGGGAATATATTTTTTGTCTATACCTTCTTGCTTCTTGCCAAACTTTCAAATCTTCAAATCTTTTGTACATATGTTTTTCCCGTATTACCCTATTCCCTATTTCCATATTGCCTTATCATTGTATCAACACTGTTACATTATTTGCTTTCCATATTTCAGACCTTTGCCGTTCATCCTCGCAAACGCCGTATTCAAAGCTCTTTCAAGCATGATTCCCGCCATATGCAATCTATACTTTTTACACGAGCGCATATCGCAAATGGGTTTTATTTGTTTTAAAATCTCGGCTTTCGCCTTTTTAATATCGGCGGATATAAGTGATTTTCCTTTAAGCGCATTTTCGGTTTTATACGCTCTTTCGGGTTTCGGCCCCAAAGCGCAAAAAGCTATTTTGTATGTTTTGTTTGAAAAGGCAAGAACGGAAATTCCGCCTTGCGCCAAATCTTCGCCTTCATATCTTGAAAGTTTCGCGTAGCAACCGCCATGCTTCATTTTAGGGAGGGGGACTTCTATGGCAACAAGCATTTCATCTTTTTCTAACACAGTTTTTTTCGGGCCGATAAACCAATCGTTTATGGATATTTTTCTTTGACCATGAAGGCTTTTAAGAATAATTTCCGCGTCATAAACTTCAAGAACAGATGAGGAATCCGCCGACGGCACCGCCGAACATATATTCCCTGCTAATGTCGCTCTATTCCTAACTCCCACAGAAGCTACCGTTTTTGCCATTTCCCAAATTAAAGGAAACTTTGATTTTACCACTGGAGATTCAATAAGGTCGGTAAAAGTTGTCAAAGCTCCTATAGTTAAAACGCCCTTGTCAAATTTCAAGCCCTGCAATTCTTTTATACACTTAATATCAACTATTTCCTTGGGATATTCAATATCTTCTTTTAGTTTGACTATAAGGTCTGTTCCGCCTGCAAGAATCTTGCATCCGGGTTTTGACAATAGCTCAAGAGCTTCTTTAAGTTTTTTGGGTTTGGAATAGGAGAATTCGCAAATTATGGGCATAAATTTTTTCCTTCGGAAAAAATAGTCTCAGGTTACATGTCGCATGTTGCAAGCATAAAAACCGGAAAAACAGTCTCAGGTTACATGTCGCATGTCGCAAGCATAAAAACCGGAAAAACAGTCTCAAGTTTAACATAAGGGAAACACTATACGCTTTTGTAAAAACTCCACAATAATTTCCCCGTATCAGAGCGCAATTGTTCAAGATTGAAAAATTTTTCTTCGTTCAAATATCCTATATCTTTGCAAAACTCAAGCAAATATTCCGTTTCTGCGAGAGAGCCAAGCGCTATATTTAAGAAATTTTTTAATTCTTTGCGGCCTTGCCGCCCTGTTCCTTCAACAATATTTACCGGAACAGATAAAGCGGCTATTCTTAACTGACTTGTTATCCCATAGATTTCATCTTTTGGGAAATTGGCGGTCGCCTTATAAACTTCCTTTGCCAAGGCATCAGCTTTTACCCATGTATCAAGTTTTTTGTATCCTTTGGCTTCCATACCTGCCTCCCCATCCTTCGCTAAAACAGCGAAGGACAAATATGTGACCTGTGACTTGCAACCTGCAACCTGTGACTTGTGACTTGAAACTTGTTAGTCTTTGTCGTTACTTGTGACCTGTGACTTGTGACTTGAAACTTGTTAGTCTTTGTCGTTACTTGTAACCTGTGACCTGTGACTTGAAACTTGTTAGTCTTTGTCGTTACTTGTAACCTGTGACTTGTGACTTGAAACTTGTTCGTTTTTGTAGTTACTTGTGACCTGTGACTTGTGACTTGAAACTTGTTTCCTGTGTTTACTTCGTCGCTCCCGTCATTGCCACTATTCTGCACATTGACGATTCCATCTCTATCCCTTTAAGGGGAAACGCGCCGATCCAGCATCGTTTATTGCTTAGCTTCTTTATTTCTCCGCCGAGATTTTCAGCGTGAACAATGCCCTTCGGAAAAAGTTTAATGTGCATTACTTGATAGTATTCTTTAGCCGGAAACATTTGTTCCCAATTTTTATTGTATTTCTTGATAAGTTTTCTTTCAGCTTCAAGAAATAATTTAGGATGCCAGTCCTTTATAATCGTATTCATAGGATGATCGGCTGAGCCGCAATCAACGCCTATCCATTTGAATTTCATATCAATAGCCCATTTATAAAATTTCGGCCCAGGTCCGGGATGTTTAACAAAATATCTGACTTCATCACAACTTTTTTCATACCAAGCATATTTGCTATAACCGGTATTAATTATCAATATATCGCCTTTTCTGATATCGGCGCGCTTCATTAAAAGTTCCGGCTCATACAAATCATAATCGCCCACATCTTTTGATATATCAACCACAACGCCATTGCCCGCCCATTCTTCCATTGGAACATTGCCTATCGCGCGGCCTGCGCTGTAAAAATGTATTTCTCCGTCCATATGAGTTCCCACATGATTGGATGTAGTCATAATCTGGCCATTGGCGCCCTGTCCCATATGAGCTCCGGCTATTCTTTTGAAATACTGAAGCTGCAGGGGCATATAGCTGGGCCAAGGGGGAGTGTGAACGCTCAAAGGCTGAGTTAAATCATACATCTTAGCCTTAGCCATAAGTTTCATAAAATCATTGTTTTTCATAACGCAAAACCTCCATAATATTATATAAGCAATTTTAACAAACTACAAACAACCATTTTCCACCTCGGAGGTGGAAAATGGTTATTTGGTTTTGTATAGTTTGTTTGAACAATCGGGACATATACCGTGGGAAAAACAGACATTGGCGAGATTATCTTTGATATATTCTTCAATATCCTGCCATGAAGATTGAGACCTTTTGATTTTTTTGCAATTTGAACAAATATTAACCACTACATCCGTCCGCATAAGGCCGTCAATATTTTGAACAGCAAGCAAAGCGTATTTATTACCTTCATATTCAAAAACAGAACCCTTTATCAAAACTGAAATTTCTTTTTCCTCATCGCCGACCGCATATTTATAAACAATCCTTCTTTTATACGGAGAATCGGAATCCAAAATTTCCTTAGCCGAATTTTTAAACGGAGATGGGATCCTTTCTCCCGACAAACAATCCGCCGCCCTGTTCTTGAAAACAATTTCTAAATCGCTGTCAAATATCATCGCGGCTTGAGGGGAAAAATAAAAAACATCTCTAAAAAATCCTTTCTCTTGAATCGCTTTTTTCATATTTAAATCCCCTTTTAACGAAATAATCGCTATGTTATGTATAAAAATTAAACCGCCAAGCGGCATTAAGAAAAAATCTAATTCCGCTTATTTCCGAACGCAATGGACCGTCTATTTTGCCGGCAATGCCCTTAAACCATAATTTTCTATATATCACTCCCGCTGAAAAAACAATTCCCTTGCTGAAAAATAAAGAATTTGCCGCGGTAAGCTTTAAACCCGCGCTTAAGCCCGCTCCAAACGATGAACCGCTTTCACTATAACCGCTTCCGTCGTCAAGCGTACATCTCAAACTATATGAATTATGCGCTAAAGGAATTCCCGCTATAAAAGCGAATTCATATTTTTCCTCTCCGCTCATAAAAGTTCTAATATATAGAAAGTCCAAAATTTGCGTTCGGCTGTGAAATTGCGATATTTCGTCGGTAATATAAGTGACGGTATCAGCGCCGACTTTAACCGAATTTATTATCCTTCTGACGGCAATATCATTTGAACGCAAAAAATCATATTTGTCTTTGATAAAAGGCAATGTTGAATTGAAATAGGATATGCCAAAGGCGTTTTTGGCCGTTTTGATGGGCATTGCCCGTGACACGGCACCCGGCATAGCCTCGGCCGTTTTGATGGGCATAGCCCGTCCCGCCATAGGCGGGAGCATAGCCTCACCTTTACCGGCTAAAATAAAAACAGAGGGATAAATCTTATGTCTCTCGCCTAATAAACTAAACCCCGCTTCATAATCATATTTTTTCCATGAAGCGTTTTTTAATTCCGGCGACATAATGCGACCGCTCAAAACATTGCGCGCGGACGGAGTTGAAAGGTTGATTTTATTTAACGGAAGAGCTGTATCCGCAAAAACTAAAAATGGCAGACACGGCAATATAAAAACTGAAAAAACAGCAATAAGTAAACACCGTGAAAAAGTTAATATAAAAATGCGATGATACGGTAATACGGAAAAAGAAATTTCCTTATTTATTTCATATGTTTCCATATCACCTTATCTAGTCTAGTGTAATGATAAATTAGTCCCGCCATAGGCGGGAGGCTACACTTTGAAATTCCTATACATCAAATTAGTTTTGCAACCACTTCAGTGTCTTACCCCGCCACGCTATACTCATGGGATAAACCATGGGATAAACCCATGACCATGCCCATGACAGGAGCATGACAGACGGGTTTCTTTAGATGTTGCCGCACTGGCGCCTAT
>JAKLQJ010000274.1 GCA_022013385.1 Elusimicrobiota bacterium | reverse complement strand
CGTAGTCTGGAGAGTTGCTTCCACAATAGCCCGAATTTTCCTGTCGTCCAGGCGCTGCGCACTTGGGCCATGCGGAGCATCTTCGGACAATCCCAAAAGTCCCTGCTTGCAGAAACGATTACGCCAAAGCAGAACTGTCGGGCGGGAGGTATTCAGTTCTTTGGCGATTGCATTATTGGAAACTTCCTCACCCGCAAGCAGACAGATACGAGATCTCAGAACTATTCTTTGCGGCGTAGTTCCAGCTCGCACCCAACTCTCCAGTGTTTTTCTTTGTTCCATTGTTATTGGCAAAGCATCGGTTGGTTTCCACATAACACCAACTATAGCATATTAAGGTCTTATTGTAAAGATATTACTGACTCACTACAATAGCGGAGCGCTCGGCGCAAGAGGAAAGTGAGGGGCATAAGAAGCGCGGACGAAAGCCAAAGAAGCCAAACCCGAAACCGAAGGAAGAAGCGAAGGCAAATGTAACCGATCCTGAAAGCCGTATTATGAAAACGCGGTCAGGATATGCGCAAGGGTATAACGCTCAAGCAATAGCGACGACGGGACAAATTATCATAGCGGCGGCGGTAACGCAGGAAGCCAATGATGTCAAGCAATCAAAACCGATGCTAAAGAAAGCGAACGAAGAGTTGAATGCCGCCGGGGTAGAAGAAAAGATAGGGACGATATTGGAGGATGCGGGGTACTGGAGCGAAGACAATGTAAGTAATGCGGATTCAGACTGCAGGGAACTTTTGATTGCGACAAACAAGGATTGGAAACAACGCAAAGCCATGCGCGAACAACCGACTCAAAGAGGAAGAATTCCGAAAGATTTAACGGCGCGGGAACTCATGGAGCGAAAACTTTTGACACAGCGCGGACGAAAACTTTACAAATTACGAGGACAAACCATAGAGCCTGTATTCGGACAAATCAAGGATGGGCGCAGGTGTGATCGTTTTATGCGCAGAGGAGTTAAAGCGGCAGACAGCGAATGGGCGCTGATATGTGCCACACACAATCTTTTGAAGTTATGGCGGAGTTGTAAAATGAAATTTGGACGATTACAAAGCAAAACGAATTTAAAACAAGGCGTAAAAGCAAACGACGGAAAGGTTTTGGGCAACAAGTTTTCATTTATTTCAATTTTTTCTCCGGCATATGTTTAAGTTTGACCAAATTTTGTTTTTATAAATTGCAGGATTGAGTTAAAAAGTGATTAAGAGAGGTTATGCAACAAGCTCAATAGGGGCTTTTTTATTTGATTGCTATGAAAAGAAGTAAGAATTTTTTAGCTTTGTGAAAAGTTGTCAGGCTGCTTTTATGGGTTTGAATTGATTATTTTGTTGTTATTCAATCTCTTTTTCCATTCCGCGATAAGCGAAAGGGCTTTTATTGGCGTTAGATTATCGGGATCCGATATCTTAATTTCATCTATAACGGGATGTGAAGAAAATATCGGAAGCATTGGAGTTACATCTTTTGCCGTGTTTTTAACTTCAATATAGTTTTTGGATTCAAGCTCTCTCAGTATTTCTTTTGCTCTTTCTATGCAGGAATCAGGAAGCCCGGCAAGCTGGGCCACATGTATGCCATAGGATTTATCGGCGGGGCCCGGAACAATTTTATGCAAAAAAACCACTTTGGTCTTGCCTGAAGAATCAGTCCATTCTTTAACTGCAACATTGAAATTTCTTATCCCGTTGAAGGTTTGAGGAAGGTCGGTTAATTCAAAATAATGCGTCGCAAATAATACCTTTGGCCCGCCTTTCTGTTTCTCCGCCATATCTTTAGCGGCGGGCTTATAAAGATGTTCAACAATAGCCCAAGCTATTGAAATGCCGTCAAATGTGGATGTCCCCCGCCCCACTTCATCTAAAAGGACAAGGCTTTTGGGCCCGGCAAGCTTTAATATTGAAGACATCTCGCTCATTTCAACCATAAATGTGGACTCGCCCTTTGCCATTCTATCTTGCGCGCCTATTCTTGTCATTATCCTATCCACTATCGCAATCTTAGCGATTTTCGCGGGAACAAAACTGCCTATTTGAGCCATAATGGTGATTAAGGCATTTTGCCTGAGATAAACGCTTTTACCGCTCATATTAGGCCCTGTTAATATGACAATCTGCGTATCGTCGCCTATATCCAAATCATTTGGAACAAAAGTTCCGCTCGGTAAATTCTTCTCAACCACAGGATGGCGGCCTTCTTCAATAATTATATTGCCGGCCGCGAGTATCTCGGGTTTAGTGTAACCGTATTTAAGCGCGCTTATGCTTAAGGAATAAAAAGCGTCCAATTCGCAAAGGCACATGGATAAAATTCTTAATTCTCTTATTTTTTCCAAAAGCTCCGCGCGGACATTGCCGAATAAATAAATTTCCAACTTGCTTATTCTTTCTTCGGCGCTAAGTATTTTAGATTCAATCTCTTTTAGTTCGGGGATTATAAATCTTTCCGCGCTCACAAGCGTTTGTTTTCTTGTATAGTAATGCGGAACTTTGGACAAATGAGTTTTTGTAATTTCTATGTAATAGCCGAATACGGAATTATAACCCACTTTGAGAGAAGATATCTTGGTTTTTTCCTTTTCTTTTGACTCTAGATTCATCAAAACGGTTTGGCTGTTTTTACGCGCGTTTCTAAGCTCATCAAGCTCCTTGTTATATCCCGCTTTTATGACTCCGCCATCGGATAATTTTACGGGGGGATTATCTGAAACCGCTTTATACAATAACTCGCGCAATTGATGAAGGGATTGCGCTCCTGAATCTATACGCGCCGCTATTTCCGGAGCGGAATTAAAAAATTGAGCCGAGTTTAATAAAATTTTCAGTCTTGGCAATTGATTGAGGGCTTTTCTTATTGCCGCCGCATCTCTGGGAGTAGCGCTTAAATTTATAACCCTTCCCAGTATCCTTTCAATATCCGGTATTTGGGCGAGTATTTCGGAAAGCCCTTCCCTCTCCTCGATTTTGTCGCATAAGAACGAAACAAAATTCTGCCTATTTAATATATTCTTCAAATCGCATAAAGGTTCAAGTATCCACCTTCTAAGCTGACGCGAGCCCATGGAAGTTTTGGAATTATCCAATACGCCCCAAAGAGTGTTCTTTTCATCGTCATATTCATTAGAAACCAGTTCAAGCGTTTTAATTGCCGCGTCGTCAAGTTGAAGTTTAATGGCGGGATCAAAAAAAACGGGGTCAAAAGTGTCTTTCTGTCCGGGCTGGGTTTCTTTAATATAGGCGATTATGTCTAAAACCGCTTTAAGAGCAATTCTATTGTTTTGCCATACAGCGCTCTCGCTCCATTTGTAATTTTCGCTATCCGACTTGGCGGGTTTTTGACATTGAGTAAGAATGGTTTTTGCGGGAACAATATCGCGCTTTAGCAATTTTTCTTTTGTCTTTGAGTCGCTTATTATTTCAACGGGAGCTATTCTGGAAATGAGCGAGGCAAGCTGATAAAGGTTGGGGTCATTCACATTTTGAGTTGAATAAAACTCCCCCGTTGAAGCGTCTATATAGGCAAGCCCCCAACCCACTATGTCCATATTGAGAGCGAGAAGATAATTTGAATTTTTTGCCGGCAAAAGTTCATTTTCGATAATAGTGCCCGGCGTCATAAGACGAACAACTTCTCTTTTAAAAAGTTTTGATTTTTTAGCGTCGCTTTCGGACGGATCCTCCACTTGTTCGCAAATAGCGACTTTATATCCGGCGGATAAAAGTTTTGAAATATAAGTTGACGAGGAGTGATGAGGAATGCCGCACATAGGCACGCCTTGCCTGGCTGTTAAAACAAGCCCAAGAGCGGAACTTGCCTTGCGCGCATCTTCATCAAACATCTCATAAAAATCTCCCAGACGAAAAAATAAAATCGCGTGAGGATAAGCCGCTTTAAGAGAACTGTATTGTTGCATTACCGGAGTTTGAGGAGTCTTAGTTTCTATCATAATCTTTTGTCTTTCTCTATATATTGTAGCAAAAGAGCCTTAGCTTCATTAAGGTTTTTCATTTCCATAAAGCGTTTTCTAAGTTCAGCGCCGCCCCTAAGACCTTTCAACCAATAACCGATAAGTTTTCTAGCTCTTATTACGCCGTACACTTCGCCATATAGTTCGCTATTTAAAACTAAAAATCTGATAAGCGTTTTTACTTTGTCGCAATCCCCCGTATGTTCTGAGATATTGCCGTCCAATTCTGATATTATTTCAGAAAATATTCGGGGATTACTTACAGCTGCCCTGCCGATAGATACGCCCGCGCACCCCGCTTCAAACATCTCTCGCGCTTGAGCCGCCGAAGTTACGCCGCCGTTTCCGATTAAAGGAACTTTAACAATTGAAGCCGCTTTATTTAAAAAATCCAAGTTTACTTCTCCATTATGCATTCTTGAAACCGGTCTTCCATGAACAGTTATCGCGTCCGCTCCCGATTCCTCGGCAGTTTTGGCAAGCAAATCGCTTAAGTTTTCTTTTTCCGTAAATCCGACGCGAAATTTTACGGTTACGGGGATTTTAACACTCTTCTTTACCGCTATTATGATATTCCCTAGCAAAAGCGGTTTTTTCATCAGCATGGCGCCGCAGCCCGAACGAAGGATTTTTTTAACAGGACAACTCGCGTTTATATCTATTATGTCCGCTCCCGCCGCTTGGGCATGAGCCGCCGCGGCGGCCATAGTTTCGGGATCGGCTCCGAATATTTGAACGGCAATAGGATGCTCTCCGGGCGAAACCTTAAGCATTTTAAATGATTTTTTGCTTAAATATTTTAAGCTCTCGGCCGATACCATTTCACCGGCGACAAGCCCCGCGCCTCCTTCAAGGCACAAACTCCTGAAAGCGCTGTTCGTAATACCGGCCATAGGACTTAAAAAAACATTATTTTTAAGCTCAAGCCCGCCGATTTTGATTTTTCTTACTGTCATATCAGAACAGGGGATTATCCTTCATATTTCCAAACAGATTATGGATTAACGGAGTAAGCTCCGTCATGACTTATGGAAAAATCTTTTGGATTTCTTTTTTTTATATATCTTATTTCAGATTTTGGCGCGCCTATTTTTTCTAAAACACGCATTTGAAAAGCGGAGGCTTTATTCTCAACCGCGATTATTGTATTAAGATCGGTATAATCTATCCCCATAAAATCCATACGAAACTCATATCTTTTTTTTATTTTTTTGCCGGGGAGGGGCGGGACTGCTTTGTTTTTCTCATTGCGATTCTTGAGTATCCTTGCATAAGCGTGAAAAGCGTGATGAGATATAATCCCCGCGCACCATGTCAAGGATTTATAAGCATTTTCATCTGAAATAAGAATAACGGGAATTCCGTTTTCAAAAACAAAACTAGTGGAATTCGCGCTTTTTATTTCATAAATATTTTCTCTTATAAACTTAAAGGCGGGCTTGTCATAAAGCCAAATGAGCTGTAAAGATTGGGTAATATGCCTCTCAAATCCGGCCGAACCTGTAATTTTAAGTTTGGAATCATATTTATAATCCGCTTTGACTGCGATAGCGGAAGGCTCTTCGTCATCGGGGTAAAGAGCGGCATTAATTTCTTCCTCGGATGACAAATCCGAACTGACATTGCGATATTTATCGGCGAAAAAGATTACAAAAGCTCCGCATACCAAGAAAAGCAAAAGTATAAATATTTTTTGTGAAATTCGTCGGTTTTTTCTCTGTTCTTCCATAAATGATTAAATTCTGAAAACATCAAACCAACGGTTCATTCCTTGCAGATTTCTCCCTCCAAAATTCTTGTGGAATCTACGGGGGAAATTATGTCCGTTGTAAAATTGGAAAACTAAAGAGTGTTTATTTAGGACTCATAGAAAAAATCTATTTAAAAGCTTTTAGATAAGACTTATAAAAAGCCTGCAGTTCGGATTTGGGATCTTGAAATTCCAATATATGTTTTTTGCATCCTCTTCTGGAACATATCTGCACCTGTCCGCCGTCTTTAAGGTCAAAAGCGACCATTTGTGCGGAACATATATCGCATTTTCTTGTGCTCTTAAGATCCGCCCTGCAATGGGGACAGCGAAAACCGGCTATTTTACCCAAAGGAATATTAAGACCCAACTCAGTATCGTAACTGCCATAAATAGAACTCAAATAGAGATGGGCGTTTTTACCCGCATAGGTAATCTTTACTTCTATAGCTGATTTGCCGCTCATTTTTTTCTTAGCGGACATCATGGATTTTCCGCAATGCGGACATTTAACAGAAATATTTATCATACATCCTCCACAAAATAACCGACTATGTCTGATTTTAGCATATAAATTGTTTAAGTTTCTCATGCTACGCGCTCCTTACGCACACAATGTTCGCACACAGCGTTTTCTAATACAGGAATGAGCCTGAAATAGGTTGTTATGTTGTAAGCGATTTTTTTTGAATCACTTCTCCTTTTTTCAGTAACTTTATGTCATTTTCATTCATAATTAAATTAAATAACTTGCTCTTTGCATCTTGCATAATTTTAGCAAATTCATTATCCGTATGTTTGAGCGCTATAGCGTCCAGCTCTTTAAATGTAATGCCGGGCTTAAGATAGCTTTCCGCGTTTTTT
>JAKLQJ010000273.1 GCA_022013385.1 Elusimicrobiota bacterium | reverse complement strand
GTGATTGCCTTGCGCCTGCGCGTAGCAAGAAATGGCAATACTTCAAATCCTATAAGGGTATCTTTGAGAATCTGAATATAATTCTCTACCGTGCGCGCGGGAACGCCGGCATCGCTTGAAATATTACTATAATGCATTTCTTTACCATTCTGCAACGCCATAATATCCAAAAAGCGAACAAAATTATCCATCTTGCGGACAAGCGCTTCGGTTCTTATTTCATCGCTGATGTAAAGGCGCGCATAGTTTTTGAGCTCTTCGGCCGGGGACAAAGAACTCCATACCCGTGGCAATCCCCCTCGATTAAAATAGCGAATAAGATCAAAAGTTGGAATCTCGCGCGAACAAAGCGGAAAAAACATTGCCTCCCACGCGCGTCCGGCAAGAAGATTTACTTTCGAATGGCGCAATTTGCGCGCAGAACTGCCGGTAAGCAGAAATTTTATGTTCCGCGTTTCTATAAGCCGATGAACTTCATCCAATAGAGCTGGAAGTTTCTGTATTTCATCAATTGCCACAAGTGTATCCGATGAGGACAGTTCTTCGCCCAATTGCCGAGGTCTGCGCAAAAAACGACCATAAACATCCGCGTCTAAAAGGTCAAACATTTTCACATTTGGAAGCGAGTATCGCATCCAAAAACTTTTTCCCGTGCCACGCGGTCCGAAAAGGAAAAAGCTATTTAGCTTAAAAAGTTCTTTAAAGTTAATCAGTCTTTGGAATATCATTACTATAGTATAGCTGATTTTTTGCCAATCGGCAACACTATTGCCGATTAGCCCGCTTTTTAAGCAAACCTTTATCGCTAATCCCCCCGCCAAATTTTATAAAATAACGATAAGAAAATAAGAGACCTCCTTATAACTCTGACTTCTGATTTCTGGCCTCTGACTTCTTTCTTTTATTATGAAACTAATTTCTTGGAATGTAAACGGTTATCGGGCAATCCTTAAAAAAGGCTTTGCTGATTTTCTTAAAAAAGAAAATCCTTTTATTCTCGCTTTACAAGAAACTAAAGTTCAAGAAAACCAACTTGAACTTGGGCAAAAAGAATTAAACGGCTATTATTCGGCATGGGCATCGGCTGAAAGAAAGGGTTATAGCGGCGTGGCCGTTTTTTTTAAGGAAAAACCGCTCAATATTTCTAAAGGCATGGGCATCAAAGAATTTGACTCGGAAGGACGGTTTATCGGCCTTGAATATCCGGATTTTTTCTTTATAAATTCCTATTGCCCGAATGGCGGACAGGGCTCCGATAGACTCAAATATAAAATGGATTTTTATGACGCCTTTTTCAAACATGTTGAAAAACTTAGAAAGAAAAAGGCCGTCATCTTTTGCGGCGATGTAAATACCGCGCATAAGAAAATAGATTTAGCCCGTCCTAAAGAAAATGAAAACAATACCGGTTTTCTTCCAATTGAAAGGGCCTGGCTTGATAAAATAACAAAAAAAGGCTGGCTTGACACTTTTAGAATATTCAATAATGAACCAGATAATTACACTTGGTGGGATTATAAGACCAAAGCTCGCGAAAGAAATGTCGGCTGGCGGCTGGATTATTTTTTTATCAATTCGGAATACAAAGACAAATTGAAAAACGCTTTCATTCTAAAAGATGTACTAGGCTCTGACCATTGCCCTGTGGCAATACAAATACTTCCTTAACAAAATTAAGGAAGCGCCGGCAACCCTTATCCCTATCTTCCAAAGGTGATTCTCTTATTTGCTCACTGATTATTTTATTTCCTATAATTATTTTAATATGATTTGTCCATGGAGGCAAAATGTCTACAGCGCAAACCCTGAGAAAAACCGCTCTAAATGAAACCGCAAAACACCATAAAGGCAAATTAGTGGATTTTCACGGCTGGGAATTGCCCATTCAATTTGAAGGGATATTGAAAGAACATACAGCCGTAAGAAATTCTGTCGGCATATTTGATGTCTCCCATATGGGACAGATTTTTTTAAATGGACCGGACGCTTTTAAACTTATTCAAAAAACCAATACCAATGATTTCAGACTAGCCACCATAGGCAAAGGCGTTTATTCGCATATAACCAATGAAAAAGCCGGCATAGTGGACGATATAATAGGCTTTTGTCTGGCTCTCAACAGATATATTGTAATCGTGAACGCCACCACCATAAAAAAAGACTATGAATGGCTTAAGAAAAAAGCTTTAAAAATGAATGTTACGGTTGAAGACAGAAGCTCGGAATTTTCCATGATAGCTCTTCAAGGGCCGAAAGCCGTTGATATTATGGAAAAATTCGCGCCTGAAGCAAATAGACTTTTGCGTTTCGGCATTATTGAAAAAAAGCTTCTTAATAAAGACTGCTTTATAAGCAGAACGGGATATACAGGGGAAGACGGTTTTGAAATAACCGCTCCCAATGAAATCATAGCCGAGATTTGGCGGCAGTTTATGGATCTCGGCGCGCCTTATGGCCTCATTCCTTGCGGGCTTGGCGCCAGAGACACTTTAAGGCTTGAAGCAGGCTACCTATTGTACGGACAGGACGCGGATGACGAACATACCAGCATTGAAGCAAATTGCGGTTGGGCGGTATGCTTTGAAAAAGGCGAATTTACAGGCAGAGATATCCTTCTCAAACAGAAAAAAGAAGGCTTAAAAAGAAAATTGAAAGGCATCATTCTTGAAGATAGAGGAGTTCCAAGACCGGGCTCGAAAGTGTTTAAAGACGGACAAGAAATAGGAACGCTTAATAGCGCCACCTATTCCCCCACTTTAAAAAAGGGGATAGGTGTAGGCTATTTGAATATGCCTAATCTTAAAGACGGCGAAGAAATAGAAATTGAATTACATTCTAAACTTATAAAAGCTAAAATCAGCAGAATCCCTTTCTATAGAGGATCGGCTTCAAAAATTTAAATAGGTTTTTTCAGAAAACCCAATAATGAGGAGAAACAGATGCCAAAACAAGATGAAGTAAAATATACAAAAACTCATGAGTGGATATTTGTTGAAGGTGAAAATGCCACACTCGGCATTTCCGAACACGCGCAAGAAGAAATGGGCGATGTGGTTTTTGTGGAACTTCCCAAAATAGATCAAAAACTTGAAAAAGAAAAACCCTGCGCCGTTGTAGAATCGGTAAAATCGGCGTTTGATATATACGCGGCAGCTACCGGCGAAGTTACAGCGATAAACGATAAGCTTGGCGGCGATCCCGCTTTAATAAACAACTCCCCTCTTGAAGAAGGATGGATGTATAAAATTAAGCTCAACAATCCTGATGAACTTAAAGATTTAATGGATTTTGCCGCTTACCAAGAATTTATAAAACAAAGCGTATAATAAGAAGGGAAACACGAAAATATGTAAATATGTTGATATGTAGCAATATAGCGGAAATAAGACTACATTAATTGTTTGTTGTTTCCCTTATCGCCTTATCATCGTATTCACTTATTTACGCAGTTTATTACTACTATCGCGTCTAAGGGCATAACTATGTTCATATCCAATACAAAAAAACAGCAAGATGAAATGCTCAAAGAAATAGGCGTTTCATCTTTTGAAGAATTGCTGAAAAAAATTCCGCCGAAGTTTTTAAATTCGGATTTTAAAATCAGAGAAAAATCTTTAACGGAAATTGAAGCTCATAGAAAATTCTCGGAGCTCGCCGCTAAAAACCAAAAGGTCTTGAATTTTGTCGGAGCGGGAGCGTATGACCGTTATACGCCTTCGGCTGTAAAACATTTAACTGAACGGGGAGAATTTTTAACGGCTTATACGCCGTATCAGGCAGAAGCGAGCCAGGGCATTTTGCAGACAATTTACGAATATCAAAGCCAAATATGCGCATTATTTGAAATGGATGTTTCTAACGCGTCTTTATATGACGGAGCCAGCGCATTGGGAGAAGCCGCAAGAGCTTGCGCGCGCATAATATCCAGAAAAAAAATACTCTATCCAAAATCCTTAAATCCCCATTATTTAATAACCATGAAAACCTATTTTGGAAATTCTTGGGAATATGAGTTTGAACCGATTGAACATTCAAACGGAAAAATGGATATCGCCTCCCTTAAAAATAAATTGGATGAAAATACCGCCTGCGTAATTGCTCAAAGCCCTAATTTTTTCGGCATACTTGAAGATATGCCGGAAATATCCGAACTTGCTCACGCCAAAGGCGCCCTTTTTATAGCGGTTACGGACCCAATGAGTCTTGCCATAATAAATCCTCCCGGCTCTTATGACGCGGATTTCGCGGTTGCGGAAGGACAAAGTTTGGGACTTCCTCTCAATTACGGCGGGCCATATCTCGGTATTTTTACATGCAAAAAAACTCATATAAGACAAATGCCGGGCAGACTTGTCAGCATTACAACAGATACCGACGGCAAAAGAGGTTTCGTTCTAACGCTTCAAGCCAGAGAACAGCATATACGCAGAGATAAGGCAGCGTCAAATATTTGTTCCAATGAAGCCCTTTGCGCGCTAATGGCCACAATATATATGACCCTTTTGGGCCCCGAAGGAATGAAAGAAGCCGCCGAGTCAAACGCTTTTAACGCTCGCTATGCCTTGAAAAAGCTTTCCGCCATAAACGGAATTTCACGGAGATTTAATGGCTCTTTCTTTAATGAATTTGTCATAGATTTGCCTAAGGAACCCGATGAACTCAGAAAAAAAATACTCAAAGAAAATAATATAGATATAGGCCTGCCATTAAAAAAATTCTATCCCGCTATGGGCAATTCGCTTCTCGTTTGCGCGACCGAAACAAAAACAAAAGACGATATGGACAGATTAGCGGCGGCATTGAGGAAAAATTTATGAGTCAAAACATAATGCGTGATGATTCCGCTCTAAGCATAGAAAAATCCATCGAAGGCCGACGAGCAATCAGATTCAACAAAATTAATGATGACTCGATTTCAATTGATATTCCGGATAATTTTTTAAGAAAAACAAAACCTCATTTGCCGCAATTGTCCGAGCTTGACGCCGTTAGGCATTTCACAAAACTTTCCCGCCGTTCATTTTCTTTGGATACCCATTTTTATCCTCTCGGTTCCTGCACAATGAAATACAATCCGAAAATAAACGAGGATATCTCAATGTTTGAAGGTTTCGCCAATCTCCACCCTTTTTGCGCGGATTCATCGGCGCAAGGCACGCTTGAAATGCTTTATGACGCAGAAAAAATCCTTTGTGAAATATGCGGCATGGACGCAATGACTCTTCAGCCGGCGGCGGGAGCGCATAGTGAATTTACAGGAGCTCTAATAGCCAAAGCTTATTTTGAAAAAAAAGGAGAAAAGCAAAGAACGGAAATTATCGTTCCCGATTCAGCTCACGGCACCAATCCGGCTACAGCCGTCATGCTGGGATTTAATACCGTAAATATAAAATCAAACGCTGACGGACAAATAGATTTAGCCGCTTTAAAAGCCGCTGTATCGGACAAAACAGCTGTTTTAATGCTTACTGTTCCCAATACGCTAGGCATATTTGAATTTGAAATTGAAGAAATCACTCGCATCGCTCATGAAGCGGGAGCCTTAGTTTATATGGACGGAGCTAATTTCAATGCCTTAATGGGTATTATAAAACCCGGAAATTTTGGCATAGATATAATGCATCTCAATATGCATAAAACATTTTCAACCCCGCACGGAGGCGGAGGGCCTGGCGCGGGAGCCATAGGCGTAACCAAACTTCTTGAAGAATTTTTGCCGTATCCAAGAATAGTCAAGGAAAATGATGAATTTAAAATAAAAGAGGATTATCCAAATTCAATAGGAAAAATCAAGGCCTATTTCGGAAATGTCGGAGTGCATCTAAAAGCTTATGCCTATCTTTTGATGCATTCAAAAGAAAATCTGGGCGAAGTCGCCAAGAACGCCATAATAAACGCCAATTACCTCTTGAAAAAATTAAAAAAAATCTATCCCGCTTATTGCGATGATTATTGCATGCATGAATGCGTTCTGACACCTGCCAAAGATTTAACCGCTAATAAAGTCAAAACATTGGACATAGGCAAAAGACTGCTTGATTACGGCTTTCACGCTCCGACCGTATATTTTCCGCTCATAGTTCATGAAGCAATCATGATTGAACCCACGGAAACGGAATCAAAGGAAACACTGGATCTATTTATTGAGGCTATGGAAAAAATCTTTGAGGAAGGTAAAAATAATCCTCAAATCGTAAAAACAGCCCCTCACACTCTCTGCGTGAAAAGGCTGGATGAAGTAGCCGCGGCCAGAAAACCTAATGTCAAGTGGAAAAATCAGCTCGGCAACTCGGCAGTGTCCCAAAAGCTCATGTAACTTTTCACACTCGACGGAATTTTAAAAAAAGCTTTCACCAGAATGATGAAAAATACTCCGACGGGATATGCGCATTATGTGAGCTTTTGGGCAGTGTGGCAGCTAGTGTAGTGCGTCCAACACTTCTTTACATTTAAATGCTTGTTTTTACCCCGTGGGTTGGGTAAACTTGGTTGTAGAAAAAACCCGCGGGGTTAAAACCACGAC
>JAKLQJ010000272.1 GCA_022013385.1 Elusimicrobiota bacterium | reverse complement strand
TATCACATCTGTCCCGTTAAAATTTGAGGGAACCTCTCCGTTATGGTAAAATTATTTTTAACAAAGAAACCATTTACCAACGGAGGATTCCCTATGTCCCATTATAACACAATTATGCATCAACTTCTAACTCTTATCCCCAGACATCATTTTGAAAAACAGGTTTTAGCCCTTGACACCGACAAGTATGTCAAGACTTTTACCACTTGGAATCAGTTTTCCACGATGCTTTACGCTCAAGCCAGCGGCAAACAAAGTCTTCGCGACATACAAAACGGCCTTGCGGCGCAGGGCTCAAGAATGTATCATCTTGGTCTTTCAAACAGCGTTAAGCGTTCAACGCTTGCTCAAGCCAATAAAAAGCGCGATTACAGAGTTTTTGAACGCCTGTTTTACAATTTATTGGATAGATGTAAAAGCATAACGCCGAAACACAAATTTAAATTCAAAAATCCGCTTTATGCCTTTGATGCCACAACGATAAATCTCTGCCTTGAGTCTTTTCCTTGGGCAAAGTTTAGGGCGGCCAAAGGTGCCTTAAAGCTTCACTGCCAGTTGGATTACTCAGGCAATCTGCCGTGTTTCGTGGCAGCAACAAACGGCAAATGCCATGATTTAACAGTGGCGAAAAAATTTTTTAATATTGTTCCGGACAGCATATATTGCTTTGACAAAGGTTATATGGATTTCTCGTGGTTCCGTCGTATAGATATCAATAATGCCTTTTTTGTCACGCGAGCTAAAGAGAACCTGAAATACGGGGTTGTTGGACAGCATGATGTTCCTTTACGCACGGGAGTTCTTTCCGATGAACATATAACTCTTTCCAGCTTTTATACTTTAAAAGAGTATCCTGATAAACTTAGGCTTATAAGATATTATGATTCTGAAACCGATAAAATATTTGAATTTTTGACCAATAATTTCAAACTTGCCGCCGAAACAATAGCGCGCATTTATAAAGCAAGATGGCAGATAGAAGTGTTTTTTAAATGGATAAAACAGAACCTGAAGATAAAAACATTTCTGGGCACATCAATAAACGCCGTTCTTATTCAAGTATGGACTGCCATGTGTTATTATTTGTTGTTGGCGTATATCAAATATCAGACGAGATATAAGCCCTCAATATTCTATTTGCATAGGATGGTGCGGGAAATGTTGATGGAGAGGGGTTCACTGATTGATTTGCTGAATTTAAACGAAGAAAGGCTTGACAGGATTAAGTGTCAAGAGCAACCGTATCTGTTTCCAGTTTAACGGGACAGCTGTGATACGATATATGAAAGATGTCGAACTGCGGAAATTGCCACAATATTTTTACCAAAATATCGCGGTAAAAAACTTTCTTTTCCTACGATTTCTTTTTTAACGAAGCATGCTACTCGACACTATCCCCAACTATTGCGTTTAGAAGCAACTGCATCCTCTTCAAATTCTATTGCCATATCAATTCTGTTGTCTGCAGGATTTAAAATTGAAGGAGTGCGTCCGAATGGTTATATTCGTGGAAAAATGATTAGTGATGCAATTCTATTTGGAATGCTTATTGGAAAAGTTAGAAACACTGTTTCCAGTTTATATCGTTTTGATTCATTCAGAAACAGGAAAAAAGAAAAGGCGCGACTTATTAAACAAGGGAATATTCTCCTTAAACATGAAGCACAATTGATGCAAGATATGGGAATGTTTGATAAATTCGCCCATGCTGAGCAAATTATTGATATAGGTTGTGGCTTTGGACAATTTGCGATTTGGCTGTCTAAAAAATTTCCATCTGTCAGTAGAGTTATAGGGGTAGATCCATCGGAATTTATGATTCAACAATCAGAGGCAAAAGATAGTCCAAAAGTCACTATGGTTTGTTCTGACGGATTAAAATTTCTTGAGAGTTTGCCTAGCGGAAAAACAGATATTGTATGTCTGCGTTTTGTAATCAATCATATTCCCAGTCGGCTTTGGAATCGTTGGCTTATTGCCGTTAAACGGTGTTTAAAACCCGGAGGAATAATATATCTAACTCTTGCAGATGCAAACTATTATAAAACATCTCCGGAATTGCCGCTCATGGATATAATGTTTGAACATAAGAAGTTGTTAAGAGAAAAAAATGGAGGCATTTGGAATACCCCGTCAGTTATTGGGAGACATCTAAATATTGCCGGCTATAATCATCTTGTTCAGCAATCAGTTTGCCTAACCACGGAAGATATGGGGATGCATAATTACGCTGTTAGTATCGGCGATCAGTTTATATGGGGAATAGAAGATAGTTGGAAAAAAACCGGAGAACTAACAAAACGTTTATTACTTGACGCCTCAAAAGATGCTAATTTTTGGGGACAAGTTAAAATCGGAATTCATGTAGGAGAAAAGTCTTGAAGAGTATTTTAATAGCACTTTTAATGGCAATTATATTGCCAAAAGTCCGGACTTTATTGGGTGGATGTTTCTGTGTGTTATTACTTAATTCTGTAGCCGTGGCGGAAATACACAGGACTGATATTCGTTCTGTTGAAGCCCAAATGCTATCTCCTGTTATGGGTACCACCAATAACTATTCAGATCTTCCTGCGGCACAGTCTGCAATGATTAAAATGGGCGCAAATAGAGCGCTGTTTTCGTTGTCGCTCAAAATACCGAAATCATTATGCGACAAAGAAGATACTGGGCTATATTTGGGAGTCATATACGACCAGGACAAAGTCTTTCTTAACGGAGAACTAATAGGCATTACTTCTGACCCTGACAATGTTAATTTTCGCAAGACCGCCAAACCCAGATTGTATCTATTACCAAAACAAGTTCTTCGCTGTAATCAGGAAAATATTATAAAAATTGATGCAAAAAGTGTGGTAGGAAAAAGGCTAGGTCCTTTGAGGGATAAAATTTTAGTAGGGCCATGGTGGGAATTGGAAATCATGGCTGACCGGTTACAAGAATATTTGCTGTTTTTCAAGGAAATAGGTTTCTTTATACTTGCTATTACCTTGGTGTTATTCGCCTTATTTAGAAAATATTCGCAGAGTCAACGGCAGCTGGCTTTTGTGTCATTTGCCTTTTGGTCAGGATTGATGTGTGTAAGTTTAAGTGGCTGGGTATTTACACTTATTAATCACCCCGAATTTCTTTATTCACTCCATGCGGTACTTGTATGTGTAATGTTGGTTGAATTTAGCAGACTACTTGCCTTATATGCCAAAATCCTAATTTTACCCAAGTTGTCTCACATATGGTCAGGATCAATATCATTTATTGCTTTCTATTTATTATTTTCATTTCTGCCATCCAGCATGATGGTTCAAATATATAGGTTCATTCTTTTAGGATTTATAGTTTTTTCAACACATCTTCTGTTTCATGGATATTTTGCTAAACATTTTCAAAAGCGCCGCCTGCAAGGACTTTTTTTAATCTTGGTAGAATTTGGGGTTATATCAGATACATCGCGTATTTGGGGTATTCACTCCGGTCCAAATATATCGGCTTATCTTATCGCAATTTCAGTTGTCGGACTCGGACTTATTTTGGCGGGTGATTTGGTTGAGGTGTTTAAGATGGCTGCGAATACACAGAGGGCAGAAGATGAAAAAGAAACTTATAAAATGTTAAATAATTTATCCGCGCAAGTAGCGCATGACATAAGATCGCCTTTAGCGGCATTGGATTCAATTACCAAAGACATAGCTCAATTACCCGAAGAAAAAAGAATAATAATCAGAAGCGCAATGGGAAGAATTCGTGATATAGCTAATAATCTTATAGAGAAAAACCGTCAATTGCCAAAAGACTTATCTTCCAAAGACACTATTGTGTCTGCTTCTATTGAGCCTGCTAATAATTATTTGCTTTCAAGTTTGATAGACCCCATTATCACTGAGAAGCATTTTCAATTCCGTTCCAAAACCAATATAGAAATAATTGCTCAATTAGACAAAACTTCTTATGGATTATTTGCGAAAATTCAGCCTATAAAAGGGGACGGTTCTAATTAATTGATGAAGATGCGGTATATGCGACTTTTGGAGGAGTTAAAAAAAGAAGGGGAAGGAATTACAGGAATTTTCTTAAAGAAGGATTAAGATAAATTTCAATGGCAG
>JAKLQJ010000271.1 GCA_022013385.1 Elusimicrobiota bacterium | reverse complement strand
TTTTTTCTTGGCCTTTTTAAAATCTTTCCAATTTGTAGGCGCTTTTCTTAGCGCTTTTTTTAAATCAAAAGACGCCTTTTTATATTCTTTCATATTGCCGTATATTTCAGCGCGCAAAAACAATATATCCGCTAATATTCCAGGAATAATTATGGCATGTTTAACGGGGAATTCCGCTATACTTGCGGCAGTATCACAATATTTCAGCGCCTGAACAAAATCTTTTTGCGATAAATTTATTGAACACATGGTGATTTGAGCTTCTATATTGCCGGAGTTTATCTTTATCGCTTTTTTAAAATCCGCTTTTGCTCCTTTAACATCGCCCGCCATATATTTTTTTACGGCCATATCGGCAATTTTTTTTGATTCTTTCACATATGCCACATCAGATGGTTTTTTATATTTTTCCTCGCCTTTTTTCTTATCTATTAATTTAAGTTTTTTATTTTGCGATGTAGCATTCTCAGCTTGCGTTTTGTTTTGTAATTCGCGCTTTTCATTTTGCAAAAACTGCTTATTTAATTTATCCAAATATGTAGAGGCTATGCTCAATAGAATTTCATTTTGATGATTATTTTTTTTCATGTCCTCGTTTACAAAATTCTCTAAGAGGTTCTTAGCCGATTCTTTCTCATTGGAAGCCATATGAACAAGCGCTTTTTCAAAAGCAGGCGCGCCATAAGAGTTGCGAGATTCAATATTGTTCTTAATTGCCAGTAAGGCTTCCTTTTCCATGCCCAAAAACGCGTAAGTTGCGGATAAATTATAAGCGCAAACAATGCAGTCCGAATCAACTTTGACGGCATCCTCAAAATAACTTAAAGCTTTATCTAGTTCCCAGCTTTTAAGACTGCAATGTCCTTTAGAATTTAAAATCCATGCTTTATCTTTGAGACTATCGGCAAAATAAAATCCTATTTCAATCGGAATTTCATTGCGCGTTTCCATATCCGAAAACATGGTATAGAATTTATGCTTAAACGATATTTTAATCGCGACCTTGTCATCTTTGCTTATATAATTTGGTTTCAATGGATGGTAGTTCTGAATTATATTTCCTTTTCTTCGCATAATAAATTTTTCAGAGGAAACATATTTCATATAACGCAGTCCTTTACTCAGCGAACAACTTTCAATAAAAGGAAAATACTTTTGCAATAAGAAAACCCTGCTATCAAATGCCGGATAAATGATAATATTATCCTTGCCTATTTCTCTTTGCGCTTTTGATAAAAATTCCAGCTCAATATCATTTGTTCTTTTCTCATTTTGCAAAGATTCAACTGTCCGAATGTTTAACAATGCATAGGCCAATATCAATAATGTCGCCGTTATAGGTTTAAGAATTTGAATAAACTTAATACAGCGCGGTAGCGATATAGCAATGCGCCTTAAAAAAAATATCATGGTATCCCAAGCAAAAGCGAAAAGAATGATAAAAGGAATAAAAAAATAAAATCTATGTCTCATAAAGTGCAGCGGATACAAATCCAATGGCTTAAAAATGATTGAAAAATAGATTATCCATAAAGCGAGAAAAGAACCGATTATTAAACTTTTGCCATAATTTTCCTTATTCTCTAATCCCCTGAGAAGAATTATAAAAAAAGAAAACAGCATAAATAGCGGAACAACTAGTGAAGCGTGAGACATAAAAAAAGCCGCATTGCGCTCAATCAACTGATAATTTAAATTTCCAAGCAAATCAAGGGCATCGCCGATATCAGGGCCATTGTACGACATAGAACTTATTATATGAATAAGCCACAAAAGACAAATTATAAAATACGCCACTACGCCACTGCTTAAAAAAATATGCTCCTTAACAATGTTAAGCCCTATTTTCCGTTCTTTGAAATATATTCCGACCACTGTTAAAAAACCTAAAAAACTGACAATAAAAAGTTCATATCTGCCGGCAAGCGTTAAAAACATCGCGCTTAATAACCAAATGAGATTGCTTTTTATATTCTTTTTTTCCGCTTGAAAACAAACAATCGCGAAAAGCGAACTCATCCAGAAAAATATATTTGAACTTGTTGTGGCAAATGTATTGGCATTTAGAATAGAGAGAAAATTAAAATAAAAGAGTCCAAAACCCAATATGACAGCGGAATAATCAAGTTTTAATTTAAGCAATATCGCCAATAAAATCAAAGCCGTAAAAAAAATCAATAAACGATTTTTTATCAAAATCGCGTCAAGAGAAAAACCGCTTATAGTATCGCTTATTCCGTCGGTGATAAGGGGAGACGCCTCTTTTTTTCCGAAAAAAACTTGTATATATTTAGTGTCAAAAAAATCATTTGAAAGATACTCAAAATCGTGATTATTATCATAGCCGCCTCGAATCGTAACGGATGAAAAGAAAAACATGCTTGAAGAAAAAAGCAACAGAACTGACAAAGCGGCTATAACTCTTTCTTTCCCGCCGATTTTTTTAAAAAAGGACCAAAGTTTTTTTGTTAAAAATAAAAGATTAATGATAAAACTGCAAATAATTAAGCCGTAAAACATCCATATTTGAAAGCTTTTAAGCGCTGCCATAATATTTTACTCCGTAAAATAAGTTTCAAGTCATCCTACCTTTAAGCATATCCTCAATATTAAAAAAACAATATTTTCCGAAGTCCGACTTCCTAGCGAGTAGTCAGAATATATCTGTGGGGAAGACGGACTTCATAAAGTTTTTTTCATCCTTATACTTGATAGGAAAATATTTCCGATTAATTTGAATCTGGCAAAACAATTTTTATTCCAACTTGAAGAGCCGCGCTCCCGCTCTTTTAAAAAAACATCAAATCGCCTAATCGTAAAGCGCTGTTTTTTTGCAATAATATACGCGTATAAATCAAGAGAGAAATCATAAGGAGGGGCATTCCAATGGGACATAAGCGAGCGGTGAAACATCGCAGGCTGACCGTTTATATCCCATAAAGCGGCTCTCATATATACCGTTTCAAAAACAGACATGGCAATCGTGAAAAGAGTATCCGTAAAAGGTCTGTTATTTCTTGAGCCCTTTATAAAAACTCTTGAATTATCTCCGTAAGAATTTATAATAGAAATCGCTTTTAAAACATCCTTGGAATCAAATTGCAAATCGCCGTGCGTCCAACCCACATAATCGCCCTTAGCCTCTTTAAGTCCTTGCAATATGCCATAACCATAGCCTTTATTTTTCTTAACCGTAACCAACCGCGCAAAGGAATATTTCGGCATAATTTCAGAAAGTTTCTTACTTGTTTCGTCTGTAGAACCATTATCAACTATTATCAACTCCGCGTCGTGACATTCGCTTAAAAAAGAAAAAGATTCTAACAAAAATTGGATATTTTCCTGTTCGTTATAACAAGGAATAACAATAGAGAATTTGATTCTTACGGAGTTGTTATGCATGATTGCCCAATTGCTAGTAATAGTTTAGTCCGATTATTTCTCCGTCGTAGACTTATGACACTTTAGCCATCAAAACAAATGAGTTTTACCTATTTTAGAGGCAGAGCAAGCCGTTGATACAAATTAATTGTGTCCAGCATACACAGGCAACGAAGCTATGCTTCATAAAGTGTCGGAAACTATGTGAACGACCACGACACGATAGCGTAGTCCACCCTGCGGCTACAAACCGCTAAACTGTTACAATTGCTAATTAGCTAATTGCCTTGTTGCCTAATCTTTTTTTTCACTATATATGAGAATTAATTATTTGCGGATTTATTTTACGCACTTCTTCGGGCGTGCCCATCGGAATAATAATATCAGCCATATCGATAGCAAATCTTTTCCCGCCCGATATAAGCTTATTATAAAGCGGAGCGATATAAAATTCACCCATGTGAGTATCATTATTTCTCACTGACTCCTCTGCAACTTTAAAAAAATCAGCCCCGCGCGTAAAATGATACAAACCCGTTAAAGCATTATTGGATATTTGTTCTTTTTCCGCTGTCCGCTTAACAATGCCGCAGTCATCCGTTTCGGCAAAACTCCATTTGGCATCTTTTCCTTTAATAGGAAAAGCTCCTATAATCCCATCTAATTTACTTTGAGAATTTAAAAAAAGATATTTTAAGGTTTTGGATTTAAAAAAGGTGTCTATATTGTATATCGCAAGTTCGTCACAGTCATCAACAAATTTTTGGGCTAAAAACGCTGTCTGAGCCTGTCCGCCGGTGGGCTTATCCAATAATATAATTTCGTAGCTTATTCCCCTGTTCATTTTACCCACAAGCATATTAAATTTCTCTTCAATAAAAGAAGTGACTTGAAATTTATCCTCATGCTCCCTTAAAGCTATGAATATTACCTTAGCCGCGATTTCAAGCGGCAGACTCAAAAGAGAATATTCAAACAAAGTCCTTGCGCCCGAGCAAATCATAAACTTCGGCTTTAAATAACCCGCCTCGGTAAATCTGCGTCCAAGCCCCGCCATAGGAATGACAAAATTAAGTTTCGCCATATATCAAACCGCTCAAAATAAATCCTATAGAATTTTCGACACCAAAGCCGCAAGCTCGCTTCTCTCGGTTTTGGTAAAAGTCAAATGCCCATAGATTTTCTGCCCTTTAAATCTATTGACGATATACATTAAACCATTGGACTCCATATCAAGGTAGGGATTATCTATCTGATAAGGGTCTCCCGTAACAACAACTTTTGTTCCCTCGCCGGCGCGGCTCAATATCGTTTTTATTTCATGAGGCGTGAGATTCTGAGCGTCATCAACTATCATATACTGTTTGGGGAGCGAGCGGCCTCTAATATGAGTGACGGAAGCTATTTCAATTTTACCGCTTTGCTGCAAATATTCAAATTGCTGAAGCGAATCATCTTGATGGCGACGATCCATTATGAATTCCAGATTATCATATATGGCGCCCATCCAGGGAGAAAGCTTTTCATCCTTACTGCCGGGAAGGAACCCTATATCTTTGCCAACCGGAACTACCGACCGACAAACAATTAGCCTTTTATAAACATTATCATCAACGGCTTTCTGAAGACCGCAAGCAAGCGAGACCAATGTTTTACCCGTTCCAGCGGTTCCGATTAAAGTTACCAGTTTTATGGACTCATCAAGCAAAAGCTCCATAGCGCATTTCTGCTCTTTATTTAAAGCCCTTATTCCCCATGGAGAAGATTCCGGCCGTAGAGATTTTATTACTGACGCATCCTGAGCGCTGCAGCGTCCTATAGCGGTTTTTTTGATTTCTTCTTTTGCCCTGAATAAAATAAACTCATTGGGATTAAGCTTGCCGTTTTTAATGGAAATTCCCTTTTCCTTGTAAAATTTATCTATCGATTCGGCCGGAACATCAAGCTCGGTTATACCGGAATAAATATCGTCCATTTTGACTTTTCCGAATTTATAATCCTGAGACTCTAAACCTATGGCTTCCGCTTTTATCCTAAAGTTAATATCTTTGGTTACTAAAACAACATCATGCTTTTTCTTTTCATACCAATAAGCCGTGTTAAGTATTCTATTGTCCATTTCCTGCAATTTGAATTCTTTAGGAAGAACAGACACATGGTCCAATTCAACCTTTAAAAGCCCGCCTGTATCCAATTTAACGCCGGTATTAAGCTTTCCTTTCTCTCTCAATTTGTCAAGATTTCTTGATACAACTCTGGCGCTTTTTCCCCTTTCATCCGAAGCGGTCTTAAAATTATCAAGCTCTTCTATTACCGGAATCGGGATAATTACCGTATTATCTTCAAACTTTGAAAAAGAATACGGATCATGTATCAATACATTGGTATCTAATATAAATGTTTTTTTCATTTTGAGCATCACCCTCTTTCGAATAGTATTGTTTTTCAGAGCCTTAGTTTAGCAAACTTTAGACTCTGAGAAATAATTACAATAGGCAGAGTGTACAATAGGCAGAGCAAGCCATTGATACAAATTAATTGTGTCCAGCATACACACGACACGATAGCGTAGTCCACCCTGCAGCTACACTTTGAAATTCGTATACATTAAAATAAATCCATGCCTCATTGCCTTTTACAATCCTTTTAAATCTTTATCAAGTTTTTCAAAATCTTTTAATTTTTTCTTGGCCTTTTCAAAATCTCTCCAAGACGCAGGCGCGCTTTTTAACGCTTTGTTTAAATCAAAAGCCGCCTTTTTATATTCTTTCATATTGCCGTATATTTCAGCGCGCAAAAACAATATGTCAGCCAACATTTCTGGAATAATTATGGCATGTTTAGCGGGGAATTCCGCCATGCTTGCGGCAGTATCACAATATTTCAGCGCCTGGTCAAAATCTTTTTGCGATAAATTTATCGAACACATTGTGATTTGAGCTTCCATATTATCGGGATTTACTTTTATCGCTTCTTCAAAATCTAATTTTGCCGCTTTAATATCGCCCGCCATATATTTTTTTATGCCTATATCCACGAATTTTTTTGACTCTTTTATATATGGCATATCCGACAGCTTTTTATGTCCCTTATCCCATTTTCTTTTGTTTTGTAATTCGCGCTTTTCATTTTGCAATCTGCGCTTTTCACTTTGTAAAATTTTACTAGTGTAATTTGACGCCACCGCAATTAAATCTTTCGCGGAAACATTCTTCTTCATACCCTCAAAAATTAACCGTTTTGTGAGCGCAAATCCCTCTCTTTCGGGCGCAAGCGCCAATGCCTTCTCAATATTTTCTTTCGCTTTATCAAACTCGCCATTCCGGCGAAATA
>JAKLQJ010000270.1 GCA_022013385.1 Elusimicrobiota bacterium | reverse complement strand
TTAGTTATGCAACAAGGAGTGATTTTACTATAAACGAGGCTATGCCTCATCCCGCCACTACTGCATCTTCGCCACTACTACTTAGGCGCTCTCCATTACTACATCGGTGAGTCCGCCGAAGTTGTAGTGGCGGAAGTCCGCCGAAGTTGTAGTGGCGGAAGTCCGCCGAAGATTTAGTGGCGGAAACCCGCCGATGCCGTAGTGGAGGGGGCGGGCAAGAATGTGTCGGAAGTTATACGAACGACCTCCGTAGGTTGGGATAAATGTCGGTTCTGGCGGAAACCTGCGGGGTAATATCGTTATAGCAAAGCTTCGCTTTATAGCTGTTGAGTTGCAAAACTTTTTTGTCAAAACAATAGTAGATGAGTTTAAAACCTATGATTTGATTGCTCCTGAGTTTAAAGAGGTAGGCGAAAATTTTATGGTTACGGTGTATAAGGCGCGTTTAAGCAATATTACCCAAAGGAAAAGTCAGAAAAAAGTCACTGTAAAGGTCCCTGAAAAAGTTACTGTAAAGGTCCCTGAAAAAGTCACCACAAACCAAAATAAAATATTAAAAAAAATTGCCGGTAATTCGAGAATAACAGCCAAAGAGTTGGCGGTTGTAGTGGGGATTTCTGAAAGAAAAATAAAAGAGAATATCGGAAAGCTAAAAGAAAAAAGGCTTCTTTGTCGTATTGGTCCTGACCGTGGAGGGCATTGGGAGATAATCGATCGGCAGAGGACAAAATAAAATTTTTTTAACTTGTCCCTCCGAAGCCTTGTCGTAGGAGGAAGCTTGTTAGCGTAGGAGGGTTGACTCTCGGACGCCCAGACTCAGTTGTTAGTTGTTTCGTTTATGTGGATTTGTTCGTTTTTGAATTATTATAATCCAAAAACGAAAATGGTATAATAAAACTATGATTTCAAAATTTATAAATCGTGAAAAAGAGCTTGAAGCATTAAAACGCGAATATAATAAAAAAGGCTCATCATTTGTAGTTGTTTACGGCAGAAGAAGAACGGGTAAAACCACACTTTTAAAAAACTTTATTTTAAACAAAAAAGACATTTACTTTCTTGTGGATTTGCAGAACGAGCGCATTCAAATTGAAAGATTTAAAAACATAATAGCCCAATCCCTTAAAGATGAATTTTTGTCTAAAGCAAGTTTTGATAAGTGGGAAACACTTTTTGAATATGTGTCAAAAAAAACCGGTAAAAAAAAGATAGTTATAATAATTGACGAATTTCAATATTTGGCAAAAATTAACCATTCAATCCCTTCAATATTTCAAAAAATATGGGATGATAACTTAAAAAACAAAAATATAATGCTCATCTTATGCGGTTCATTGATAAGCCTAATGTATGAGTACACTTTAAATTATTCGTCTCCGTTATATGGCAGAAGAACATCTCAAATTAAATTGGAACCATTGAATTTTTTTAGTTATAAGAAATTTTTCAAAAACAAAAACAATGATGAAATGTTGAGGTTTTACGGCATAACCGGCGGAGTTCCCAAATATATTGAATTAATGGATAAAAACAAAGATGCCTTTCAAAATATAAAGGCAAATATTTTAGACAAAAATAGTTTTTTGTATTCTGAACCCAAATTTGTTTTAAAAGATGAGATTAAAGAGCCTGTAAATTATTTTTCAATACTTCAAGTTGTTTCTCAAGGAGCGCATAAAATCGGGCATATATCCGAAGTTCTTGGGGTTCAATCAAAAAACATAACATCTTTTTTAGAAAAATTGATAGAACTTGAAATTATAGAAAGAATTGTTCCTATAACCGAAAAAAATCCTCAAAAGAGCAAAAGAGGCCTTTTTTTTATAAAAGATAATTTTTTCAACTTTTGGTTTAGATATGTTTTTCCATATCAAAGTTACCTTGAAACGGATAAAGCAGATTTTGTTTTTGAAAAAATCAGGAAAGATTTTAACATATATATATCGCGGCTTTTTGAGACTGTTTCAATAGATTTTACAATGCGGCAAAATTTGCCGTTTGAAATTAAAAAAATTGGAAAATGGTGGGAAAAAGATAAAGAAATAGATCTAATAGCTTTAGGCGATAAAACCATATTGTTTGGCGAGTGTAAATATTGGAAAGATAAAATCGGGCTTAATGTTTTAAATGGGCTGAAAGAAAAATCAAAATTTGTAAACTGGGAAAATGGCAAAAGAGCGGAATATTTCGCATTATATTCAAAATCAGGGTTCACGGAAGATATAAAAAAATATGCCAAAAAAGAAAAGAATTTGTTTCTTTTTAATCTGAAGGATTTTTAGCCTATGAAAAGGCGCCTGCACCTTTTAACAAGCTCCCCTCTTTACGGCTCCTTAGTTCCCATTCCGCAGTTGGCTGCAAAATTTCGTGGTTGTGGAATTTCGGCTACCCGCGGGGTTGCCTGCTGGTTAAAAATTCAGCTTTTTTCCCAATGCCATTTTTGCTTAAATATTTTTAAGCGAACAAAGATGGGAATTGCTCAAATAGGGAATGACGGCATAAATGTTCTCAGTCTCGTACTATTTTTTAGGATAGCGAGAAATAGTTGAGAAACAAAGTAGCGTCCCCTATGTCCGTGCGTGGATTGTGGTACCGTTTAGTTGTTTTGTAGCTGCAGGGTGGCAAGAACCCCGTGGGCAGCTGTTATGCTTCTTTGCTTTTCTACAAAGCCTACCCGCCGTGTTGTATTGGAGGGGATTCCCGTAAGGTTGAGGAAAGGTTTTAAGGCTATGCTCCCGCCATGCGGCGGGATGTCACGGACTATGTCCGTCAAAGCGGCCAACGGCTTGTTCTGGCTAAACCGTTACTAAGTCTTTGACGGAGAAACAACCGGACTAAACTGGTGCCAAATTTCGGGTATTAAAGTGTAATGTACAAGGAGAAAGGTATTAATTTTATGCGTATTTCACAAATAGAAGCTAATGCTTTAAAAAATTCCATGACGGGATTTAAGGGTGAAGTTTATATATTCGGATCCAGAATCGATGATGCTAAAAAAGGCGGAGATATTGATTTGCTTTTAAAACCTTTTTCAAAAACTGATACTTTAACCCTTTCTTTAAGAATTAAGAAGGATTTTTTTATGATTTGTGAAGAAGATTTAGATATTGTGATTTATAAAAAAGGAGACCTTTTTTGTGAGGAGGTTATTAAAAATGCAAAAAGAATTTATCCTGAAAAACTTTAAAGATCTGCAAAAGGCGGTTTCTTTACTCACAGGTTCTATCAAGAAATATAAACCATATAATTCTCGGATTGCTTATACCCCAAAACAAATGGAATATTATGACGCTTTATCCTTCCGATTTGAAAAAACTGTGGAAGTAGCTCTTTATTTTTTTAGAACCATGGAAACCTATTTATATTCTAAGGAATCTGATACTCTTAGAAACCGACTTTTAACTATGGAAAAACTTTCTATGGTCGACTCTTCAGAGAAATGGCTTGAAGCAAGATTATTAAGAAATAAAGTGGCTCATGCATATTTACCGGCAGAGTTGAAAATCATGTATGCCAAGATTATAGATTTCTCCAATTTTATTATTGCTGATTTTTCTCGCATTAAGAAATACATTCGTACTCTTTAAATATGTTAAGAAAAAAATATCTTGATTTAGTTCAAAGTTCGGTAAAAATAAAATGAGTTCAATTTGCAAGTTAAACTTGCAAATTACACCAAAAATAAATATAATACTCCAATGATAAAAAGAGAAACCGAAAAGCTGCTTAAAAGGCTTTCATCTCAGTATCCCATAGTAACCTTAACAGGTCCTCGTCAAAGCGGTAAAACAACTTTAATCACAAAAGTTTTCCCGGCCAAAAAATATGTTAATCTGGAAGAAATTGATATTCGTGAATTCGCAATTTCCGATCCAAGGGGATTTCTAAAACAATATGGCGATAATCTGATAGTAGACGAAATTCAAAGAGCGCCTGATTTGCTGTCCTACATACAGGTTATTGTGGATAAAAACAAAAAATCTTCTTTTGTATTGACAGGAAGTCAGCAATTCGAAATGATGAAAGGAATAAGCCAGTCGCTTGCGGGCAGGACAGCTTTTATAAAATTGTTGCCTTTTAGTATTAAAGAGATTGAGAAAGCTTATAATGCAAAGAATGCCGATTTATTAATGCTAAAGGGGTTTTATCCTCGGATATATGACAAAAAATTAAAGCCTTATGAATTTTATGCAGGTTATGTTTCCACATATTTGGAAAGAGATGTGAGACAATTAATCGCTATCAAAAAATTAAGTCTTTTTCAAAAATTTTTAAAACTTTGCGCGGGTAGAATTGGAAATATTTTAAACTTGCAAAGCATTGCCAATGATACGGGAGTTTCACATACAACCATAAGAGAGTGGGTGTCAATTCTTGAAGCCGGCTATATTGTTTATTTATTGCGCCCGTGGCATGAAAATCTGTCAAAAAGGCTTGTAAAATCTCCTAAATTATATTTTTATGATGTAGGGCTTGCGGCTTATCTTTTGGGAATAGAAAATGAAAATCAAATGTGCCGAGATCCTTTGCGAGGAGGGCTTTTTGAAAATATGGTGGTAAGCGAATTTTTAAAACACAGATTTAACTCGGGAAAAGATAATAATTTATATTTTTATCGAGATAGCAAAGGCAATGAAGTTGATTTAATATATCAGATGGGAAGGGAAATATTGCCTATCGAAATAAAATCCGGCGCTACGATAAATAAAGACTATTTTAAAAATATAAAAAAATTCAAAACCGTCCGCAAAGAAAATATATTTAAGCCGATTATTATTTACGGAGGTGACGAGATACAAAATAGAAGTGAAGTTGGCGTATGGCCTTTTTATCTGATCAAGAATATTTTGTCAAAAATTTAAGTATTTCTTTAAATTCACCGCGCTTGAGCGCATAGGAAGGCATTCCCGCCTTTTTTGAAACGTATTCTTGCTAAAATATCCTTAAATGTATAGGAATTTCAAAGTGTAACAGTTTATTATCTTGTAGCTACAACATGGAAAGAACCCCGTGGGTAGCCGTTATGCTTCTTTACTTTTCTACAAAGCCTACCCGCCGTGTTGTATTGGAGGGGATTCCCGCGGGGTTAGGTAAGGTTTTAAGGCTATGCTCCCGCCATGCGGCGGGATGTTACGGACTATGTCCATCAAAACGGCTAACGGCTTGCTCTGCCTAATTTAGCGTTATGATAGAACCTGCAGATTTTTTTACCCCGCAGGTTAGAGTAAATCCTGTTTCGCCGTTTGATGCGCATAGTCCCGCTAAAGGCGGGAGCAGAACATAGTTTTCTGATAGAACCTGCGGGGTAAAAAAGTTAATAGTGCATACAATTGCAGTAAAAAGTGTATACAATTAAGCTGTTGCCCCCGAGAAATTCCATAAGTTTTCATTAAGCTTTATTACAAAAATTTAATAGCGGATATAGGCGGCAGAAGCAAAATAAAGGATTTAAAAAAATAAATAAATTTTGACGGGTTGGAATTTAAGTTTTTATACATAGTTAAAAAAATATCTTGATTTAGAAAATAATGATTAGTCTTAGTTGGCGTTGAATAGGGTTTCTCCGCTTTTAGAAAGGGCGTCATAGAGTATTCTGTTATTGCTTTTTTTGTATAATACAAACTATGTACTGAATAAAAAATAATGATTTTGTTCAGTATACTGGATAAAATGAACAAAAACATTGTATTGCAATATAAAGCCGAAAAAGAAAATCTTCTTTCAAAAAAATATATTTTGAGAGAAAATCTTGTTTCCGCCAAAAAATTCGTTGATTCGGATTTGATAAAGGTTATAATCGGACCGAGAAGGGTCGGCAAATCTATCTTTTCCCTTTTGCTTTTAAAAAATAAGAATTTCGCGTATTTAAATTTTGACGATGAATGTTTTTCAAAAATTGAAAATTACGATGAAATAATAGAATCTCTTTGCGAAGTTTATCCTGAAACAAAATACATTTTATTCGATGAAGTGCAGAATTTGGAGAATTGGGAGTTATTTGTCAATAAGTTACAAAGAAGAGGATATAATTTAACAATTACAGGTTCAAACGCCAAACTTTTAAGTCATGAATTATCCACGAAATTAACCGGCAGATATATAGCCATGGAAATATTTCCTTTCAGCTTCAAAGAATTTCTTAAGGCCAAAGAGTTTAAATATGTCAAAAAAGAAATTGATTTGCCTGAAGTTAAGGGCAAGTTGATGAACCTTTTGGATGAATACCTGAAAAACGGCGGATTTCCGGAAATTGTTGTAAAACGAATTGAGACAAAGAAATATTTGGAAACTCTTTTTGACGCGGTTTTGTTTAAGGATGTTGTAAAAAGATACAAAGTCAGATTTTCGAGAGATATTTATAATTTGGCCGTTTACTTGATTGCCAATTTTTGCGGTGAATTTACTTATACTCGCTTGAAAAATGTTTTAAAATTCAGAAGCGTAAAAACCTTGCAGGACTATTTAGGTTATCTTGAAAATTCTTACCTATTTTTTTCACTTAACAGGTTTTCATTTAAAATAAGTGAGCAGATAAAAACATCCAAAAAAATTTACATGGCGGATAATGGATTTATATTGGCGAAAGCTTTTACAGTATCGCAAAATTTGAGCAAGCTTCTGGAAAACTTGGTTTTTATTGAACTTTTGAGAAGAGAGTTTAAAATTAACGACAATATTTTTTATTACAAAACCAAAAATGGCAGAGAAGTTGATTTTATCATTAAGGAAAATTTTGAAATAAAAAAACTGATTCAAGTCTGCTATGATATTTCAAGAGAAGAAGTTAAGACAAGAGAAATGCGCGCCTTGTCTAATGCGTCGGCTGAACTGAATTGCGAAGATTTATCGGTAATCACATGGAATTATGAAGCCGAGGCTCTTTTTAAAGGAAAAAAAATTAAATTTATCCCATTATTAAAATGGCTTTTGCGTTTATAAGCGACTGCCCGCCAATATAATGTGGATGGCGGAGTGGACTTGGCTATCGTGTTGTGTGTTGGCGGACACAAGTTCTCGCGCCACTATCCTGCAAAGTGGACTGTGCTACCAAAGGACTGCTATGGACACCCAACAGTGTTCAAGTTGGCAATGGTATGAAGAATTTATTCAACCTTTCACAAGCCCATTTTTGCTAAAATATTCTTAAATGGGAAAGACGGAAATCTTGAGCGGAAAAATGTCAAAAATAATAAAATTCAATAAGTATCATGATTTTCTTGAAGATATTAAACAAAGAGTCCGGAAATCACAGTATAAAGCTTTAAAAGCGGTAAATAAAGAACTTATTCTTTTGTATTGGGATATAGGCGGGAAGATTATTGATAAACAAATGGCGTTTGGATGGGGTAAATCAGTTGTTGAGAATCTTGCTAAGGATTTGCAAAAAGAGTTCCCGGGTATAAAAGGTTTCTCGGCGCGCAATATTTGGTATATGCGTAATTTTTACCGCAGTTACGCGCATAATGAGAAACTGCAACCATTGGTTGCAGAAATTGGTTGGACACACAACATTATCATTATGGATAGGTGTAAAAAGGAATCTGAGTGTGAGTTTTATATCACCATGACAAAAAAGTTCGGTTGGACAAAAAATGTGCTTATTCATCATATCGAAAATAAATCTTTTAAAAAAACACTCGCTAATCAAACGAATTTCAATAAAACTATCCCTGCAGAAATTCGAAAACAGACAAAGTTGGCGGTAAAAGATGAATATACATTTGATTTCCTTGAACTTGGAGAAGAACATTACGAAAGAGAGATGGAACGCGCGTTAATAAATAATGTTCGTAAGTTTTTATTGGGAATGGGGGGATATTTTTGTTTTATCGGGAATCAGTACCGCATTGAGATAGAGGGTGAGGAATTTTTTATTGACCTGTTATTGTACCACAGACAACTAAAATGTCTTGTTGCCATTGAGTTAAAGATTGGAAATTTTAAGCCTGAATACGCAGGTAAAATGCAATTTTATCTTTCAGCAATTAATGATAAACTCAAAATGAAAGATGAGAATCCTTCTATTGGCATTATTATCTGCAAAGAAAAAAATCGGATAATTGTTGAATACGCCCTTAAAGATGTCAATAAACCTATTGGTGTTTCAACATACAAAATAAAAACTTCTCTTCCTAAAAAATTTTTAAAATATCTTCCTTCTTCTAAGAAATTGGCAAAAGAGGTAGGAGTTTTAAAAGATGAAATCCATAACAAGAGATAGATTTCCTATTATGAAATAAAGCGGGAAAGACGAAAATTGCGTAAACAGAGAATGTCGTTATAATTCTTAGCCTTGTAGTATTTTTTTAGGATAGGAAAAATAGTTGAGAAACAAAGCAGCGTCCCGTATGACGTCCCGTATGACCGGATTTTTTTACCCCGCAGGTTGGGTAAACTTGGTTTTAGAAAAAACCTACGGGGTATAGTTGTTTGTAGATGCAACATGGCAAAAACCCCGTGGGCAGCCGTTATGCTTCTTTGTCCCGCCATAGGCGGGAGATTCCCACGGAGTGGACTACGCTATCGTGTCGTGTGTATATAGGACACCCCTCAGTGATCAAGTTGGGAAAGGTCACTAAGTCTACGACGGAGAAATAATCGGACTAAACTATTACATACAGATTATTCCTCTTTGGAAATGGCTATTGAGCAAGTAAGGT
>JAKLQJ010000269.1 GCA_022013385.1 Elusimicrobiota bacterium | reverse complement strand
TAACTTGACATTTACTATTTACGCATCTTGCGTCGTGGTTTTAACCCCGCGGGTTTTTTCTACAACCAAGTTTACCCAACCCACGGGGTAAAAACAAGCATTTAAATGTAAAGAAGTGTTGGACGCACTACACTAGTGTAGTGCGTCGTAAATAACTTGACATTTACTATTTACGCATCTTGCGTCGTGGTTTTAACTTGAACACTGTTGGGTGTCCTGCCAACACACGACAAGATAGCGTAGTCCACTCCGCGGGTTTTTTCTACAACCAAGTTTACCCAACCCACGGGGTAAAAACAAGCATTTAAATGTAAAGAAGTGTTGGACGCACTACACTAGTTGCCTAATCCCCCTGTTAATTGCCTTTTTTATTTTAATTTTAAACTATTTTTTCGTTGTTACTTTGTGCGCCGTGTTCCCTGCCAAGCTATTTTGTTGCTGTTGCCACGCATCCATACTTCTATTCATCCATATGCCTCTGCCATTTGTCGTGCTGTTCTGACTTTGCCTCACGCTTCTTATTTCTATCAACTCGTCTTGCCTCGCCTCAGCCTCGCCTCTCTCTCTTGACATAAGTTTATATCTAATGCTAAAATTAGCAGTGTAATATGTTCAGTGCTAAAAATAACTTTTAGGCCAAAAAATGTTTCTAAATTAAAAGGAGGACATCCAGTATGTCAGAAACGAAGATAAAAATAAAAATACAGCCTCTTGGGGATAGAATAATAGTAAAACCCTTAGAAGCGAAAGAAGTTAAAAAAAGCGGAATCATAATTCCTGATACGGTAAAAGAAAAACCGATGGAAGGCGAAATAGTGGCGATAGGCAAAGGAAGAACCACTGATGAAGGCAAACTTATACCGATGGAAGTAAAAATCGGCGACACCATCCTTTACGGCAAATATTCAGGCACGGAAATAAAAATAGAAGATGAAGAATATTTATGGATGAAAGAAGAAGATGTTCTTGGAATAATTAAGTAATTGATACCTAAAATATACGGAGGAAATTAGTATGGCAAAACAAATCTCATATGGAGAAGAAGGAAGACAGTATTTAAAGTCGGGCGTTGATAAACTTTCAAACGCGGTTAAAGTAACTCTCGGCCCCAAAGGAAAAACCGTTATCTTAAGCAAAAAATTCGGTTCGCCCATGATTATAGATGACGGCGTAACAATAGCTAAGGAAATAGAGTTGGAACATCCTTATGAAGATATGGGCGCGCAACTTGTAAGGGAAGCGGCATCCAAAACCAATGATATCGCTGGGGATGGCACTACTACCGCTATTGTCTTAACTCAGTCTATATTCACGGAAGGACTTAAGAATATAACAGCGGGAGCAAATGGCACTCATCTTAAAAGAGGCATAGACAAAGCCGTAAAAACCATTGTTGAAGAAATCAAAAAAATGGCAAAACCGGTCAAAACCAAAGAGGAAAAAGCTCAAATAGCCACCATATCCGCGAATGATAAAATCGTCGGAGAACTTATAGCGCAAGCGATGGAAAAGGTCGGACATGAAGGCGTTATAACGGTGGAAGAAGGCAAAACGGCCGAGACTGAATTGGATGTGGTTGAAGGAATGCAATTTGACAGAGGATATCTCTCTCCTTATTTCGTAACCGATTCCGAAAGAATGGAATGCATTATAGAGGATTGCTACATTTTAATAACGGATAAAAAAATATCCGCTATGAGCGATCTTCTTCCCACACTTGAAAAAATCGTTCAAACGGGAAAGCAATTCGTTATACTGGCAGAGGATATAGACGGAGAAGCCCTCGCCACTTTAGTGGTAAACAAGCTTCGCGGAACGCTTAAAGGCTGCGCCATCAAAGCTCCCGGATTTGGCGACAGAAGAAAAGAAATGCTTGAAGATATCGCCATACTTACAGGCGGAGAAGTTATAAGCGAAGACAGAGGCATGAAACTTGATAAAACCACTCTTGAACAGCTTGGCAAAGCGAAAAGAGTTGTCATAGACAAAGAAAACTCAACCATAATTGACGGCGCCGGCGATAAAGCTGAAATAAAGAAGAGAACCGCCCAAATACGAAAACAGATTGAGGATACAACTTCAGATTATGACAAGGAAAAACTTGAAGAAAGACTTGCTAAACTTTCAGGCGGAGTAGCTGTAATAAGAGTAGGCGCGGCAACTGAAACCGAAATGAAAGCTAAAAAGTCAAAAGTTGAAGATGCTAGAAACGCCACTAAAGCCGGCGTTGAAGAAGGCATTATACCAGGCGGAGGCGTAGCTCTCATAAGAGCGTCCAAAGTTCTTGATAAAATTCAAACAGTTGATGAGGACGAAGAAACCGGTGTAAACATAGTAAGAAAAGCTATTCTTGCGCCATTAAGAATAATAGCTGAAAATGCCGGAATGGACGGCTCTATAGTGCTTGAAAAAGTAAGAAATTCAAGCCCTGAGATAGGTTTTGATGCTGAAACAAATGAATATGTTGATGTTATGAAAAACGGTATTATTGATCCTGTAAAAGTAACCAGAACTGCGCTTGAAAACGCCGCTTCCATTGCGGGAACTCTTCTTACCACAGAGGCTCTTGTCGCCGATATCCCGGAGAAAAAGGATAAAATGATGGCGATGCCGCAAGGTCCTGAGGGGATGTATTAATAATTGCAACTAAATTAACACAAAAAACCCTTCGCTTATTTATTAGCGAAGGGTTTTTTTTATTTAGACTCTAAAAATCTCTCTTCTTATTCTCCACTACTTTCTTACCTTCTTCCTACAGCTAAAAAAGAGAAAGCAAGAAAAAAACCAGCCGCCATTATCACTTGGCTGAAAACTAAAAAGGCATTTTTTTTCTTTGCATAAATTATAATGATGCCAATAAGCATAAAATTGCTTATTTTTTTCCGCAATCAATCTTTCGACGAACTAATCTTAAAAGTAAGGCTTGAATAGTCTTTAGGTAGATAGTCTTTAGGTAGCTCTGCTTTGTTCCCATCGCGCAGGGCAGAATAATGAGGAGACATTATTTCCACTCTTGACTCATAAAATTTATCTTGTATATTCTGAATTGAATTTTTTCATATATAACCTCATTAAAAAAGACGAACAGAAATAATAACTACTATTATATTAAAAAGAACACACACAAAGATTGTGCCCTAATCATTTCTCTGTAAAAATCAAGGGAAATTTGATAAAATGATTATTAACATGCCGAATGTTCCCCAAAAACTTGAGGTCTTAAGCAATTTAAACTTAGTAATGCAAAAAATTCGTTCCGCGTGTGAGAAGACAGGTAAAGATTATAAGTCTGTGGATTTATTAGCCGTAACAAAATACGCCAAAACCAATGATGTGAAAACTCTTGTGGAAAAGAGCGCCATAAAATTTATAGGCGAAAGCCGCTTGCAAGATTCTTTAAGCAAGTGGAAAAATGGGGAACTCTCTTCATTGCGCGAAAGTGTGACTATGCATTTTATAGGGCATATCCAATCCAATAAAATCAAAAAAATCTGCGATTTATTTGATTCAATAAACTCTGTGGATAATGTAAAAACAGCCGAACAAATTGACAGACATTCTTATTCTCTCGGTAAAAAAATGCCCATTATGCTGCAAATAAATCTTACCGGTTCTTCCGTTCAGTCGGGAACCAAGCTGAAAGAAGCTTCAAATCTCCTGAAAGAAGTGAGAAAATTTCAGAACATAGAGCCGCGCGGTTATATGGCAATAGCTCCCATAGTTGAAAATGCCGAAGAATTGCGACCCATTTTTAAAGAAGTAAAAAAGGTTTTTGATAAGGATTTTCCTCAAGAGCAAAGCAATTACGGTCAGAAAAATTATCTTTCTCTCGGCATGAGCGAAGATTTTTATATAGCAATTGAAGAAGGTTCTAATTTACCTAGAATAGGCAGCCTGATATTTCAGCCTATAGGGAGATGATAATGATTGTAAAAGTAAGAGTAATAACCAACTGCGAAGATAATGAAGTGGTAAGCCGTATAGGAAGCGTCCTGCGCGTTAAAATATGCGCGCAAACTAATGACCCTAAAATAAATAATATTTTGGTGGAATATCTTTCCGAATTTTTTGAAGTTCCTTTGAAAATGGTCAATATAATTCGTGGAGCCAAAGGCAGGGAAAAAACGGTTGAAATTATAGGCAAAACTGAGGAAGAACTCAGAAATCTTTTAGATTCAATACCGTAATGACCTGTCACAAGACAGGTCATAGGTGACAGGTTGCAGGTTACAGGCTACAAGTGACAGGAACCGACAAGAAATAAAAAGCAAAAGTATCTTTTGTTTTTTAATAGACTACAACACTATCGCACTAGTATGGCCGCCACACGACTTTTTTGCCATTACTTCTTAGGCGCCAGAACCCCCGCGATACCGTAGCGGAAGGGGCGAATCCACCAATTTGTTTGGAGACGGGACCAACATCCTGAAAACCTTTCGATTCATAATGGCGCCCTGTTTTGCCTGTTGCCCCGTTCCTGTTGCACTGTATCACTGCTCCCGTGGCGCCTATGGCGCCAACAAGCTGCGCTGTCGTACTGT
>JAKLQJ010000268.1 GCA_022013385.1 Elusimicrobiota bacterium | reverse complement strand
TTTTTTCTTGGCCTTTTTAAAATCTTTCCAATTTGTAGGCGCTTTTCTTAGCGCTTTTTTTAAATCAAAAGACGCCTTTTTATATTCTTTCATATTGCCGTATATTTCAGCGCGCAAAAACAATATATCCGCTAATATTCCCGGAATAATTATGGCATGTTTAACGGGGAATTCCGCTATACTTGCGGCAGTATCACAATATTTTAGCGCCTGAGCAAAATCTTTTTGAGATAAATTTATTGAACACATGGTAATTTGAGCTTCTATATTGTAGCGATTTACTTTTATCGCTTCTTCAAAATCTAATTTCGCCGCTTTTATATCACCCGCCATATATTTTTTTACGGCCATATCGGCAATTTTTTTTGATTCTTTCACATATGCCACATCAGATGGTTTTTTATATTTTTCCTCGCCTTTTTTCTTATCTATTAATTTAAGTTTCTCATTTTTTGATGCAGCATCCTCAGTTTGCGTTTTGTTTTTTTCACTTCCTAAAACATTTTTATTGTAACTTAACATTATCGCAATTAAATCTTTCGCGAAAACATTCTTTTTCATACCCTCAAAAATTAACCGTTTTGTGAGCGCAAATCCCTCTCTTTCGGGCGCAAGCGCCAATGCCTTCTCAATATTTTCTTTCGCTTTATCAAACTCGCCATTCCGGCGAAATAATTCCGCAAGATGATGATGAAAATCAGGACGCCATAACTCTACCGATATTGGTTCCATTATTTGTTTTGTCCAAAAATTGGCTTTAATGTATTTTTTTAGAGAGCTTTTGGATTTAGCCGTTTCTAAAACAAGATTTTTATCCATTCCGTAAATCCTATCAAGCATTGTCAATGCCCGCTCATTTATTTTTCCGCTTTGCATTTCGTTGACAATAAAGGCGATTGCGTAATGAAATATTTGAAGAGATTCTTTTTCATCATTGCGACTATTTTTTTTAAAAGCGCGTATTTTCATTCTTTGCAGTTTTGCTATTTTATGTTTCTTAAATATACTGCCTGCACTTTTACAATTTCCGGCATACTTAAGAGTTTGTGAAACGACAAAATCATTATATGCGCCAAACCAATGAACACCGTCTACCATATAATCTCCGCCAATAATTCCATTTTTTGCCGCCGACATAAAAGACTTTTCCAAATCAGCCGAACAAGCTCCCTCTTCTTTCGCTACCCTTCTAATCATTTCATTTCGCTCTCGCGAAACGCGGTCGATCCTATTATCCCACTCTATAGCTAATTGATAATGCCTTTTGGCTTCTTTGAATTTACCAGTTTGTTCTAATGTTTTGGCAAGATAAAAATGAACAAAGGGTTCCTTTGGCTCTTTAATTAAAATGGTTTTAAACACTTTTTCTGCTTTTTTAAAATCTTCTGTTTCCATTAAGAAGAAGGCTTCTGTAAAATCTTTAATTTCAAAAGGCAAATATCCAGAAGGCGGAAAATCGCTCATATTGGCCGGCAATGTGCATAAAACTAAAGGAATATTTTTTTTCTTTGCCATTTTAGCCATTTTTCTAAGCCGTTCTTCATGAATTCCAATACTTACAAAATGCTCAGCTTCTTTCATCTTATAGCCGGAAAATATTCTTCCGGCATTTACTTTAACCATCTTTAATCTGCGTTTCATTTCCGCACTGATGCCGCGGCATGGTTCCATGCCCACGCCAATTTCATTATTTCCGCTTAACACTATTATAATATCCGGCTGATAATCCATCACCTCAATAAACACATCAAGAATTCTTCCGCTGTCATAAGCCCCCATTCCGCAATTTATTATTTCGGGATTAGCTATAAATTCATTGACAAAAGAACAGCCAGGCCAGTACATCAATCCGGCGACCGATTCACCCACGATAAATATTCGCTTATTGCCCAAAGGCTTTGGCATAATGAATTTAAAATCTCTGCCGTGGCTCCTGTTTGGAACTATTATTTCGCCCGACTCGGTTTTATCAGCCACTTTAAAAAAAGGTTTTTTAATTTCATTGCAGAGATAATTATCTATTTCTTTACCAATGGAAGCAAAAGTTATGGAATAAAGAGCAAGAGATAAAAAACTCGCCGTTATTGAGCGCCAGATAAAAATATTGTAATGTTTTCTTTTCATTATTTTATTTCCTTTAGTCATTTCTTGCATCTAACTTCTTGCTTCTTACCTCTTATCTCCCAAAAGCTCATGTAACTTTTCACACTCGACGGAGTTTTAAAAAAAGCTTTCACCAGAATGATGAAAAATACTCCGACGGGATATGCGCATTATGTGAGCTTTTGGGTTATCTCTGTACCTTTTTTAGTTTCACCAAAGTTTTTTAAAATCTTCTTTCAAATACTTGCTATCCACATTTTCAAACAAAGTTTTTTTATTATCTTTTTTAAAATGCTCCGCCGCTTTCTTATTGAAAATCCTGTAAATAAATGCCACCGGAGTAAGCGCCGCGTAAAATATAAAACCAAGCAGGATCGCAGTATTTATCTTGCCCAATATAGCGCCAAATTTCAACCAATATTCTTGAAGTTTTTCCGCTATTTGAGCGCTTAAAAAAGGTAAAACAATAAAAAGTCCTGATAAATAAAGTAGCCATGGTTTGTTAAATAGAAAATAAGCCATTAGCGTCACAATGGCTAAAATAAATATCGTCTGGCCGCTTGAGGAGCATAGCTCTTTTATACGGCGCCCGGCATAGCCTTGAAATTTTTGAATTTGATTTTTCATTGTAAATCTTGGCGCTCCTATCTCCCGCTCCCGCCATAGGCGGGATTACCTGTTACCGGTTAGACGGTTAGCGAGTTAGCCGGTTACAAACAGGTCATCAGTTTTACATGTTGCAGGTTGCAAGTCACATGTCACCAGTTTCCAAGTCATCTCGCCTTTTTCAACCACTACTACTTAGCGAAGAAGTCGTAGCGGAGGGGACTGGACAATGTGCGTCTTTAAAAAAGAGTATAAACAAACGGCGCCACAGATGAGCCGCTCGAAAGAATTATAATTGAACCTATGACTAGTAATAGCAATATCACAGGTAAAAGCCACCATTTTTTTCTTTCCTTAAAAAAATTAAATAAATCCTTAATAAATTCCACTTTCTTCTCCTTTACATCTGGTATTTCAAACTTTTTTCTTTTTCAAAAAGAAAATTCCCTATTACCAAATAATCTATTTCGGTTTTTATAAAGCATTCGTAAGCCTCTTGAGGCCCGCATACTATAGGCTGGCCTCTGACATTAAAACTAGTGTTTATAACCATCGGACATCCGGTTATCTGTTTGAATTTATTAATGAGAGTCCAGTATCTTAAATTAGCTTCTTTAGAAACAGTTTGAATTCTAGCCGAAAAATCAATATGAGTAATAGCCGGGACATCAGACCTCTGCCAATACAATTTATTTTTCATTTCCAAATTATTGTAATTTGCGGGCAGTTCTTTTCTTCTGCTTTCCAAAATATCGGTAGTCATAAGCATATAGGGCGAGGATTTGCTAATATTAAAAAAATCTTTGGCGTCTTCATCCAAAACGGAGGGGGCGAAAGGCCTAAAACTTTCCCTAAATTTTATCTTTAAATTAAGCCGCTTTTGCATACCTTTATCGCGTGCGTCGGCAAGTATTGAGCGATTGCCCAAAGCCCTCGGCCCAAACTCCATCCGGCCCTGAAACCAACCTATCACTTTGCCTTTTGAAAGCGACTGCGCGATTATTTCGGCTAATTCGTCAAAATTTTCAAAATACCGATATTTTGCCTTGTGTTTTTCCGCTACTAATTTTATATCAGAATCTTTGAACTGAGGGCCGAGATAGGCTCCTTGCATTTTATCGCAACCTTTAGAAGATATTCTTTTTTCGTTGAAATACATATGATGAGCCAAAAATGCGGCTCCAAGCGCGCCTCCAGCATCTCCGGCGGCCGGCTGAATCCATATATCTTCAAATATTCCGGATTTTAGAAGTTTCCCGTTTATAACGCAATTCAAAGCCACCCCTCCGGCTAGGCAAAGTTTTTTCAAGCCTGTAATTTTTTTTGCCGTTTTGGCCATCCTAAAAACGATATCTTCCGTAATCTGCTGAACCGCCATTGCCAAGTCGCAATGACATTGAAAAATTTCGCTTTCGGGTTTTCTTTTTGGAAAACCAAAAAGCTTAAGCCATTTTTCATCTCGGCACATTTTAAGTTCGGTTGTATAAGCGAAATAGTTATGGTTTAAATAAAGAGAACCATCGTCTTTTACGGATATCAATTTCTCATATATGATTTTTTTATAG
>JAKLQJ010000028.1 GCA_022013385.1 Elusimicrobiota bacterium | reverse complement strand
TCTAATTGAAAGAATCTGGTTTCAAACATGATCGTATAATCGCTGCCCACTTTTCTCGGCGATTGAATGGAAAATATTTGAGGCAGTTTTTCTTTCAATTCTTTGCTCAGTTTTGCCATATTCTTCGCGTAAATTTCTTTTTTAATTTTACCTTCCACATATTCGCGGCGGAGCTTGTCAATTTTTTTCATATGCTCGGTTATGTCAACCGGCGGCATAATCACTCGCTTCGCGCTGCCGCCCATTAAATTTTCTATGCCGTAAAATGTTTCGCCGACAGCCATACCATTAGAATCAATAATAACCTCGTGCAATGACTTGTCATGGTCCGAACCGCGGGATTTAACCAAAATCAACGCCCGTTTCATCTGGCCTTCCAGCTCAATGTATTTCAGAATAATAATGTTGTCGGTCGCGGTGGAAAGATGCGTTTCGGTGATTTGCGAAACATCAAGCAAAGACGCGGTAGTGTTGGTCATAATTGATGTTACGCCCTGGCTTTTTAGATATGTGTTAAGACCGACAGTGAACTCGCGGAACCTGTCTGGCGGATAAATGCGCTCCAATGCTGAAAGAGAATCAATCACAAACCGCTTGACACTCACTTCTTCAATAATATCCCTGATTCTCTTAAAATGCTCTTCGGGCTTCAATTCTTCCGGCACCGAAGTAAAAAGACGCACCAGTCCTTCTTTCACATATTTTCTTAAATCCTGTCCAAAGCTCTCGGCATTGCGAAAGAGCTGTTCGTCTGATTCTTCAAAAGCGATCAGCAGCCCTTTCTCGCCTTTTCGAGCGCCTTCCAGAATAAAATGGAGTCCCAAAACTGTTTTGCCCGCGCCGCTCGCGCCGCTAACCAAAGTGGTGGAAAGCTCATAAACTCCGCCAAAGAACATTTTATCCAGCCCGGGAACGCCAAGAGAAAGTTTTTTATTGGATGATATCTGTCCCTTGTAAGACGGCTTCGGGCGGGGAAATACATTCATGCCATTGGCCAGCACCAAAAGCGGAGTGTCCTGCGTTTCGTGCGATGTTCCGCGAAATTTCAGAATTTCAACCGATCGTTTGCGATCGCCGCGCACCGTATCAAGATAGTTATGCAAGAGCACGACATTGTCAGAAACAAATTCTTCCACGCCAAACCGGGCAATTTGCTCTTTTTCTTCGGTTACGCGCTCAGCAGTTAAAATAGCTGTTACGCCCATCTTCTTTAATCGAGCGGTGATACGGTAAAGCTCGCGCCTGATAATCGCTTGGTCGCTATAGCGGGGAAACAAAGCCGAGATGGAATCAAGCGTTACTCGCTTGGCCTTGATTTTTTTAATGGCGTATAATATGCGCGCCAAAAAGGCGCCCAAATCAAACTCGCCGACTTCTATAGTTTCATCTTCCGAGGGCGAAGCGTCAACAAAAAGAAATTTTCCCTCGTCAATCCATTTCTGCAGATCCCAGCCGAAACTTTTCATATTCCTGATGATGTCTTCGGGGGTTTCTTCAAATGTCACAAACACCGCCGGCTCATTTTTTTCAAGCCCGCCAATCAAAAACTGCATGGCGAAAATAGTCTTGCCAGAACCGGAAGTCCCTGCCAGCAATGTGGTGCGGCCTTTTGGTATGCCGCCGTGCGCGATTTCGTCAAAACCCGCCATCTTTGTCGCGATCTTCTCCAATCCGGTAGTCGTAACATTTTTCCCCGAGCCGATTCCCTCGCTCGGATGCGGTTTGTACCCTGTTTTTTTCTTTTGTTTTGTTGCCATATTATTTATTAATTTATTAATTTTATCAAATTTTACAATTTTATCAAATTTTTTCATTGAATTTTAGCAAGTTATGCCTGCTCAAATTCATTTTGCCAATAACCGTTAATATGTTAAAATGTCTCATATCTTCGTCTTCACTTCCACGATGCCGGTAGTCAGATCAAAATCGGCTGATCGTCCGCAGTTCTCGCCGGTATCAGTGGCAACAACTTTTATTCCCTCTTCTTCCAATTTCTTTTTGGCCGCTTCCACATTTTGAGTTCCGATTGAATTTGGATTTTTGTCAAAAACTTCAAACATACTCGCGCCGCCCACAAGCTTGGCTTCCATCCTTTCTTTAGGCGCTCCCAATTTCGCCAGCTCAACAATCATAGCGTCAATGGCATCCTCAACATATCGCAGGCTCGCGCTGAAATTCGCGGAATCTAACGCCGAACTACGCTGATCCCTTCTGCGTTCTTCCGCGTTAATTTCCGCGTTTTTTTGCGTTGCCGCAGGCAGCATTGAATGAGCCATAGCGCCAATTCGCCCGATGGGATCATAAAGAGTTATCACAACGCACGAGCCGATCCCGCTCGACCGAAGAATATGAGGATTGGTTGCGATTTTCATATCGGACATTGATACCTCTATTATTTTTGAATCAGGTTCAAACATTTTGTTATTCTCAAATTTTTAATTTCTAATTTTGAATTTTGATTGAATTTTTAATGACTGAATTTTGAAACAGCATATTGGGATAAAAACGATTTTCGTTTAAAAATTCATTCATTCGAGTTTGATTCGAAATTCGAAATTCATAATTCGAAATTTACTTATTCCGCCATATCCCGTCCGCCTGATATTTTTTTAAGCGATCCGAGAACTTTCGCGGCCGACTCCGTGTCCAGAAGAAGAACAAAATAAGCTTTGATCTTTTCTGTCGCTGTTGTTGTTGTTGTGCCCATCCCAAAGTCAATTTCAAAAGCAACCGTATCCGAAACTCCTTTTTTTATAAATCCCGCCAGCATAAAATCAATCGTGGCTTTCAGCATATTCGTGGCAATATCGGGAATTGATTCCACCATATTGATCGTCAGATAATCGGAAATCGCCGCCAGAAACGAGCCGGCGATTATATTGCCCGATTCTTTAAGAGCGGACTTGTCAAGCTCGGCTAATTGGGCGGTTGAACCGATTTCTCTTTTGGCTAAAAGGTCGGCTATATTTAAAGCTGATTTTTGCGGATAAACAAGCGCGAGACTGCCATTGACATCGCCTTTGATTTCCATAATAACGGTGGTTACCATATCTTCCGGCGAACCTACAATCTCGGGTATTTTTTCAACGGGCAATGTCCTTACCGCCAGAGCCATCACCTCGGTTTCTTGATTAATTAACTTAGAAAGGGACACCGACGCCTTTTTCGCGCCCTCATGCGCCATTTTTTCAAACGCCGCAATTCCTTCTTTTGTAAGCTGGTTTTTTGTTTCCATGGATTTTGTAAATTAGTAAATTAGTAATTTGTAATTAGTGATATTTGATAAGTCGGGATATTTGAGCTCCCCCTTTGAAAAAAAAAGGGGGGGGTTGGGGGGATTTCCGGGCTTGACTACGGCTATATCATCAAAATAATATTCTTCGCTTATCTTGCGATAAATACAGTTCTATTTGAAATCAATAGATTTATTTTTCTTTTAAGACGCGAGGCGGAAATCCCCCTCGCCCCCTTTGATAAAGGGGGAAATTATTATCTATAATCGTGAATTTCTAAACCAAAGTCGTCACATCCAATATCAGCGCCGGCTTTCCATCTCCGAGAAAAGTCACTCCTTCAAATCCCATTGTTTTTTTTAATATTCCTTTTAACGGCTTGACGACTATGTCTTGCTCGGAAATCATCTCGTCTATTATCAAGCCGACTGAAGAAAAATTCTCCCTTTTGGCGATAACCATTAATTCCGCCTGCTGCTTAAGCTGTAATTCTTCTTCGGTAAGAAACAGCCCTTTTCTTTTTTTCAAACCAAACAATTCATCCATCCTTATTACGGGAATATCCCGGCCTTCAACCACCGCCACCTCTTGATCAAACGCCTTTTTGATATTCTTGGCGGGCACGCGAACCGAACGATCAACCTGCGAAAATGGAAGGGCGAATATTTGATTGGATACCCGCACAAGCAGAGCATGAATAATGGCGAGGGTAAGCGGAAGAATTAGCGTGAAGCTTGTTTTTCCGTCCGCCGACTTCAGAACAACATTTCCGCCGAGCCCTTCAATGACCGTCCTGACGACAGAAAGGCCGATTCCGCGCCCGGATGTTTCGGTAACTTTTTCTTTCGCAAACTATATTCCCGCGGAAAAATAAAATTTGGCGATTAAAAAACAGAGCGATTAAAAATCGCTCTGATATTTTGATATTTTACCCGTTTGCTTTTAGGCTTCGCCAGATTTTTCGGCGAGCGGACGGCGGGACTTTCAGTTATCAATTTCGTCTTTACTCAAGTTTGCTCTTGAAATAAGAAATACACTCATCTTTTATATTATCTAAAGTTTTCTTATTTTCAATATCAGCAAACTGCTCATTTGTGATTTCCTTTCTCTGTTTTTTATCAATTTTTAATTTTTTATTAACCTCTTTACTCACCCGTCTTTTCACCCAAATAAAATTTTCATACATTTTTGTAAAATCTCTACCTTTATACTTTAGATTTAATGTTCTTAGAATATCAGTAGCAATACTTTTTTCTTTCTCATTAAGCAGATTGCGTGAAGCTTTTCTTTTATTGATAGGTTTAATTTTTGTTTTTTTACTAAGAGTAACTTCGTCAAATTTTATACCAAATTTTTCGAAAAAATCCTTTTTCCCTTTTTCCGAAAGTCCGCCTACTGCTTTTTCTATTTTTTCAATTTCGGAAGTCTCATCTTTTACATATTGAGAGGAAAAATCCAAAGTATCATTACCAATTTCTTTGATCCTGATTTCTTGATTTGATTCACCCGTTGTGGAATTTGTAACATCTTCGTCGTCAACAAAACTTTTTTCTTCATCAGCAGATATTTCTTGTTCGCTTTGTTCTAGGGTTTTAATGAACGCCTGATCGTCCTGATCAAACATTTTAAACTCATCAAACCTGCGACTTTGGTTTAATCCCAAATGAGATACAACCCAACAATGTTTTGTATCTTCATTTTTTCGAATTACCCTTCCTATAAATTGAATATATGGATTTAATGATTTATATGGTCGAAAAATGGCTGCAACTCCAAGCTTATTATGGTCAAATCCCTCTCCCAACATTCCAACATGAATTATTACATCTAACTTTCCTTGTCTAAGTTTATTCAGAGTATCATCATTTTTCTTTTTATCTTCTATATGAGAGCTTACCATTCCAACTTTTAAACCAAGTCTTACAAATGCTGGTTTAACAAATTCTCGAGCATGTCGAATACTAATAGCGGATGCAATAATTTGATGAGATGTGCTTGTATATTTTTTTCTAAGTTCATCTAATTTTTCTTTTGCCTTTTTAGCTATTGTATTGCAACAATCTTCTGACATTGCGATTCCTCGTCTAAACCAAGCATCTTCTTTCAGCTGAATAATGTCCTCAAAATTATATATTTTTCCTTTTTCGTCTGTAAAGGAAAGCTCAATTTCTTGCGGGGATATATTACTTATTTTAATATTGCGAATTATTTTGTCATTTATTGCTTCGTAAAAATGGTATGTATATACATTTTTCCCGTCTACTTTTTGCCCATCAGAACGAAACGGAGTGCCAGTTAGTCCAATTATTTTTGCATTTTTGAAAAATTTTATTATTTCTTGATATGTTTTTGCTTTTTGATGATGGGCTTCATCAATTATGATTATATCTATTTCATTTTCTCTACCCTTGAAAAATTTTTCGATGTCAGCTAATTGTTGATAATTCGCAATTATTATCTGATGTTCGTCTACATCAGAACTATTTACAGCACTTTCAAGTCGGAGTGAATATAACTCTATATTTCCCAAATCACTTTCTGAAATAATTCCAAATTTTTTATAAGCATTATCGGTTGGATTTTCGTAAATATCAAAATCAGAATTCAATTGTTTGGATAATTCAACGCTTGGCACTAATACCAAAACTCTTTTCATAGATAAGTTAAAAGGAATTGTTGCAATTAAGGCAGATTTTCCTGCTCCCGTTGGTAATTGTACAAGAATATGTTTTTCGGCTTTGTCATTAGAAAAATGATTTAGTATAGCTTCGTATGCTTCTTTCTGGCATTTTCTTAAGCCGTCTTTATTTATCTCTAAATTAAATGGATGTGTCATATTTTAAATTATAGCGAGCCAAGTGGCGGAATTATACTGTCATTCTCAATCGCATTTCTCGTTGGATTCCATTTCGCCACTCTTACGAATTTATTTTTAAACTTTTTTCCAGAAATAATAAATGCCGGCAAAGATTAGCAACATGCCGGGCAAAATCACAATAAATTTCGAAGGTACTATAAATATTATACCAAAAATTATTTCAATTATACCAAAAAATATACTTAAAATTGCAC
>JAKLQJ010000267.1 GCA_022013385.1 Elusimicrobiota bacterium | reverse complement strand
CACGATAACGGGAAGAGGAACAGTGGCGACCGGCAGAGTGGAGCAAGGCAAGATACATGTGGGCGACGCGGTTGAGATAGTCGGATTAAAAGAGACAAAGCAATCGGTAGCCACAGGACTTGAAATGTTCAGAAAATTATTGGACGAAGCGATGGCCGGCGACAATATCGGAATGTTATTGAGGGGAATAGATAAAGACAATGTAGAAAGAGGGCAAGTGATAGCGGCGCCAAAATCCATAACGCCGCATAAGAAATTCAAAGGAGAGGTTTATATATTGACGAAAGAAGAAGGCGGAAGACATACGCCGTTCTTTAAGGGATATAAGCCGCAATTTTATTTCAGAACGACGGATGTTACCGGAGCCACATTTTTAAAAGATGGAGCCGAGATGATAATGCCCGGCGATCATACGGAAATAACCGTAGAATTGATAATGCCGATAGCCATGGATAAAGGCTTAAGATTCGCGATAAGAGAAGGCGGACATACGGTGGGAGCGGGAGTGGTAACGGAAGTTGTAGAGTAAAAGAGTTTTCCGCCATTACTTCCTCGGCGGACCCGCCGATGTTTTAGTGGAGGGAAAGTTCAAAGTTGAAAGTTTAGAGCGAGAAGTAGAAAGCAGAGATGAGGTTTTTACCCCGCAGGTTGTTGCAAAACTTCCGGCGCGGTGACATCTAAAACATCCTGCGGGGTTATGAGCGGTCATTAAGGATAAAATATGGTAAAGAATAAAACTGCGGAAGAAACATCAAGTAAAAGTGAGAGACCGAGAATAAGGATAAAACTTCATTCATATGATTATAGGCTCATTGATCAGTCTGTCGCCAAAATAGTGGAAACGGCCAGAAGCACGGGAGCTCTTTTAATCGGTCCTGTGGTATTGCCCACAAGAATTAAAAAATACACTGTCAATAAATCCGTTCATGCTGACAAAAAATCCAGAGAGCAGTTTGAAATAAGAATTCATAAGAGACTAATTTATTTGGTAAGTCCGACCCAGAAAACATCGGATGAGCTTATGAAACTGGATCTTCCAAGCGGTGTGGATGTTCAGATTAAGCTGTAGTTTTATTTGCCGCCTAAATATATTTACCCCCACACATAGAACATAAACCATGTGTGGGGGTTTTTATTGTATGGTTTGCATGATATAGCCGATTTGCCCATTCATATATGGGTCTTTTGTTTTTTTATTGAGGGACTTATGGACCTGTTTGAACTATGGATTTTTAGGTAAACTTTAACCGTAGTCAAATTGAGAATCCAGGAGAAAGTAATGAAAAAGATTATCGGTATGTTTTTAATGGCAGGGATATGCGGGAGTGTTGCAATGGCGCAAGGAGTTCCTTCCGCGCTTGAAAATTTTGAAGCGGTCGCGGGAGAGCAAGACAGTATTTCCATTCCGGCGCCGACTTTGTCAAAATCATTGCCCGGCGTGAATGCGCAGGTTTTAACTTACAAGCGAGTTAAATCGGAGATTGTTGTTCGGGAGGAAGCGCTGGATACTCTATGTGATACTTATCTCTATGACTATGATCCCGAGAGCTCGGAATATAAAGCTTTTATAAAAGTTGCAACTGAACTTAGAGTTGAAGTAAGACAATTGCGCGCGATGTTGACAAAGGATGATATGACAATTCCAAGCATACAGCAAGTCGCGGAAATGAAGGCCGAAATTCCAAATCTTGAGCGTAAAATCGTGAATTTTAAAAAAGAGCTTACTTTTCGTATGGATCAGCTTATAGAAACTGATTTCATCGCCAAGAGGGAAATATTAATGAGGATTGCGGAAATATCAATACAAATAAAAGATGTCCAAGGAAAAATTGACTATATAAAATCTTGGCTTTAGTATTTGCAATTTGGAAGTAAAAACGGGCGGTTCATTGATAAATGAACCGCCCGATTTCATTTAACAGATGAAATTAAGTGTCCAATATTTCATTTGACAGGTGAAATATGAAACTGCTATTATGTTTCCTATGGAAAAGACAATATTAAAAGAAATAGTACTGGATCAAAAAAATAAAAAATTACCTGTGGATTTTGTGCGGCGCGATATTGAAATGAAGATTAAAAAGGATAAAGGCGATCATATCGTTATTATTTCCGGCATACGAAGATGCGGAAAATCCACTCTTTTAAATTCTTTGCGCCAAGCGCGGAATGAATCGGATTATTTTCTTGATTTTGATGACGAACGGTTGATTGATTTTTCTGTAGATGATTTTCAGTTGCTGTATGAGGTTTTTTTAGAGTTGTTTGGCGAGCAGAGGGTGTTTTATTTTGATGAAGTGCAAAATATTTTCGGATGGGAACGCTTTATAAGGCGACTGCATGATAGCGGAAACAAAGTGTATATTACAGGTTCAAACGCGTCAATGTTAAGCCGCGAACTGGGAACTCATTTAACCGGAAGATTTATTGAGACATGTCTTTATCCCTTTTCTTTTGCCGAATTTTTGAAGTTTAAAGAGTTTAAGTATAATCATAATCTGCATTTGAACACTCATGAGAAAATAAAACTCAAGAGAATGTTTAATGAATATTTGCAATTTGGAGGGTTTCCTTCTTATGTTAAGACAGGAGACAATGATTATCTGAAATCTCTCTATGAGAGCATAATTTACAGGGATATTATCGTTAGATATAAACTGCCTCAAGAAAAACCTTTGAAAGAAGTGGTTCATTATTGCGCGAGCAATATCGGCAAAGAGATTAGTTTTAATTCTCTGAAACATGTCGCAGGAATAAAAAGCTCAACTTCCATTAAGGAGTATTTTGAATATTTGGAAAATAGTTTCTTTGTATTTTTGCTTAATCGTTTTGATTATTCTCTTAGAAAGCAAATTTATTTTAATAAAAAAGTGTATTTTAGCGACACAGCTATAGCAAATAATATAGGTTTTCATTTTTCCGAGGATTTCGGCAGAGTTTTGGAAAATACGGTGTTTCTTCAGTTAAAAAGGCATGGAAAGGAAATGTATTTTCATAAAAATAAGGCGGAATGTGATTTCTTGGTTAAAGAGAGAAATAAGATTGTTATGGCTATGCAGATATCAAGGAGTTTAAAAAACAAAGAAACAAGAGATAGAGAAATTTTTGGATTGATTGATGCAATTAAGGAATATAAACTAAAAAGCGGGTTAATACTTACGGAAGATGAAGAAGGGGCTATAAAAGAGGAAGGCTACAATATAAAAGTAATGCCCGTGTGGAAATGGCTGTTAACATAGGCGGATGTTCAAATTAAGCTATAGTTTTATTGATTCCTAAATATATTTACCCCCGCACATAGAACAAAAAGTATGTGTGGGGGTTATTTTTTGTCATTCATAAATAATGTGAAATAAAGAATAAGCATGGCGACAAAATAATTGGAACAAGGCAATTAGGAAAAAAATTAAAACACCCTGCAGGTTGATGTATAGCATCGTGGTTGCGAGACATTTTAAGCATCCTGCGGGGTGTGGAAGAATGATTGGGAAATTCCGCATAAATACAAAAGAATCTAAATTCATTCCGGAACAATCGTTAAGAATGTTTTCATTTAACAAATGGAATTAAGAGCTCAATACTTCATTTGATTTGATTAAAATTTGATTTAAATTTGATTTAAATCTTTGACTAATTTAATATTAGATGTTAAAATACCCCTATGTATATAAATAGACTGCTTGAGGAAACGATTAAACAAGTTAGGACAACCTTCCCCGCTATAGTTATTACTGGCCCGCGGCAGTCAGGGAAAAGTACGCTTCTCAAATATCTTATCGGCGATCCTGACCGCATTGTTACGCTGGAAAACCCTGATGTGCGTTTGTTGATAAAGGAAGACCCGCTGGCTTTTCTTCAAGCGCGGAAAAAACCGTTTGTTCTGGATGAAATTCAGCATTTTCCTGCTATTACAACATATTTGAAAATCCTGATAGATAAAGAAAAGTCGCCGGGGCAATGGTTTATTGCCGGTTCTCAGCAGTTTTCCGTCATGAAAAATGTTTCGGAATCTCTTGCCGGCAGGGCCGCAATTCTTACTCTTCCGCTGTTTCAGCTTCAAGAGCGAAAAGATGTGGAAACTCTTCAGGATTTCATGTTTTCAAGCAGTTATCCCGAGCTCTGCGTAAATAAAAATATAAACAGGGCAATTTGGTTTTCCAGTTATCTTCAGACATATCTGGAAAGGGATTTGCGCGCCCTGATTAATGTAAGCGATCTTAAAGATTTTGAGCAATTTCTCCGCCTACTTGCCACCCGCGCGGGGCAGATTCTTAATCTTTCCGGGATTTCCGCCGAGATAGGAATAAGCGTGCCCACAGTGAAAAGGTGGATTTCCGCGCTTGAGGCAAGTTATATTATTTACCTTTTGCCTCCGCTTTACAATAACTATGGGAAACGGATCATAAAGTCCCCAAAATTATACTTTTACGATATGGGGTTGTTGAATTATCTTTTGAGAATGCCGAACGCGGGGATTGTTTTAAATTCCTCAATGTCGGGCGCGCTGTTTGAGAATGCCGTTATCTCAGAGGTGTTGAAAAATAAATTAGCCGAGGGGATTCAGCCGGAACTTTATTTCTGGCGTTCTCAGAGCGGGGTGGAAATAGATTTAATAACAAGGGAAAACGGCAGGTTTATACCGCATGAAATCAAGATGTCCTCTATTGTGCGTCCGCAGTTCTTTAAAAATTTAATATATTGGCGCGCGTTGGAAAAAAACTGTGGAGAAGGCCGCCTTATTACAAACGGCGTCGGTGATATTCCTATGCCTCAAGGTATTAAAAATATCTACTGGAAAAATCTTTAACCTTACTCCCCAAAAAAACAGGGAGCATTGTTGAAATATTTATAAATTTCTAGAAACCCTTTTTATAGGGGAATATCCGGCCAAGGCTTTAGTGGAGGGTAATAATAGTGAGAGAGTAGTTGAGGGCTTTCGATATTTACCTGTAGGATCGGGGTCGGAAATCCCAACCAACCCTAATTAAGATACAGCGGAATTACCCTGTTTTATAAGGGAATAGATTAGGATAAACTTGCGAAGTTCCCCCTGCTTAAATTACGAAGGAATTTAGGGGGAAATTACCCGCCCGACATAGGAGAAGTTTAAGATATCTCTTGACAAGTGTAACTTTATGGGTTACACTATAATTGTGATTGAAAGTTTTAAACATAGAGGTCTTGAAAAGTTCTTTTATACTGGCTTGAAAAAAGGTATTCAGCCTGATCAAGCGCAAAAACTGGCGGATATATTGGATCGTCTGGATGCCGCGGTAATCATCAATGATATGGATTATCCCGGTTCGTTTTTACATCCGCTTAAAGGAAGTCTTAAGGGATGTTGGGCAGTTAAAGTTTCTGGGAATTGGCGTATTATATTTCAGTTTAAAGACGGAAACGCATATATTGTTGATTACAGAAAACGAAGCTATGCTTCATAAAGTGTCGGAAGTTATACGAACGACCAAGGATTATCACTAAGGAGAGTAGATTAAATGAACAAGAAAACAAGACAACCCACGCACCCTGGTGGAATTCTTAAAAGACATTATCTGGAGCCCTTAAATCTTACGGTTTCAGCGACTGCCAAGGCTTTAGGTATATCCCGAAAGACTCTTTCCAGAATTGTTAACGAGCGTTGCGCTATTTCATCGGATATGGCTCTGCGTCTTTCCAAAGCATTTCGCACCAGTCCCAATTTCTGGACTAATCTTCAGCAAGCTTATGATCTTTGGCATGCTGCTCATGTGTCTCATTCATGGCAACGTGTGCATAGCCTTGTGCCCTCTTCTGTTTTAGCTAATTATCAGCAACCTAATTCTTAATCTTTATATTGAGTAACGATCTGTATATTAAAAACGGGGAATTTTTTGGGGAAGGTGATATGAAACGGAAACTTTTGTTTATGGTGTTTACGGACGAAGCATGCAAACAGAACCATGCGTTTATGTATGCGCTGGAATGTGATGAAAAGGGACATCAAGTCAGAATAATACTGGAAGGGCCTGCGACTGCGTGTGTTAACAGACTTGCGAAAGGTGGTAAATTCAGCGAACTTTTCAAGCAGGCAAAAGAGGCCGGACTTATTGAAGGGGTCTGTAAGACCGCCTCAGGCGGTTGCTCTACAGAGGAGAAAGCCAGAAATGTGGCAAATACGGCCAAAAAAGAGGGACTCAAATTAATTTCAGACCTTGACGGCCATGCCGGCATCAACCGGTTTGTCTCTGTCGGCTACCAAGTAATAATTTTTTAACGATATGAGTTGTACGCCTTGCGCAAAAAAAATTCCGATGGATTTGATATATTGTTCAAGTAGTCAAAATCAGGAAAATAATCAAGAAACAAAGCAGCGTCCCGTATGATCGTATGATTATTCTGAAAAGTGGATTAATACTTACGGAAGATGAAGAATGGACTATAAAAGGGGAAAGCCACAATATAAAAATAATGCCCGTGTGGAAATGGCTTTTGACATAGGCGGATATCCAAATTAAGAATATAAAGGTAAATAAAATGAAAAATTTAATTTCTCAAAATCAAATTGAAAGTAAAATTTTTTTAATCAGAGGACACAAAGTAATGCTTGATAGAGATTTAGCAAAACTTTACGGAGTAACTACGAGTGTTCTCAATCAAGCGGTAAAAAGAAATATAGAGCGATTTCCCATAGACTTTATGTTTCAATTAACAAAAGAAGAGACAGAAAATTGGATATCACAAATTGTGATATCCAATTCTATAAAAATGGGATTAAGACATTATCCTTATGCTTTTACCCAAGAGGGTGTGGCTATGCTTTCAGGAGTCTTGAATAGCAAAAGAGCTATACGGGTGAATCTCCAAGTTATGCGAGTTTTTATAAAATTGAGAGAGATAATTTCGCTACATAAGGAACTGGCTTATAAATTAGAGCAACTTGAAAATAAATACGAAAAACACGATAGGCAGATATACGCTATTTTTGAACAAATTAGGGAATTTTTAACATTCAAGGAGAAACCCAAGAGGCAAATAGGTTTCAAAAAGTAATCCTCTGCGGATTCCACAAGAATCCACAGGAGAAGCTTTACGAACTATAATGGAGCTTATAGCGCTATAAGGGATATTGGGGTTGCCCTTTTTCCATAAAGGAAATGTCCGATGAATTTTATAGAATTCTATCAAGTAGTCAAAATCAGGAAAATAATCAAGAAACAAAGCAGTGTCCCGTATGACCTGTGGATTTATTGAGGTAATAGTTTATTTGTTTTGTAGCCGCAGGGTGGACTACGCTATCGTGTCGTGTGTATGCTGGACACAATTAATTTGTATCAACGGCTTGCTCTGCCTCTAAAATAGGTAAAACCCCATTTGTTTTGATGGCTAAAGTGTTACTAAGTCTACGACGGAGAAATAATCGGACTAAACTGTTACTTATTGAGTCATGACAGTTGTATTTACACGCAAGACCAGGGTCGCTTAGTACTGCGCCCTTCCGTCTCTCAGCCTCCTGAATGCACAAGTCGGCTTCCGAACGGTCTGCTTAGCAAACACAACTGCCATAACTCCAGCTTAATTTTTATATAGATAATCCCACCCCATTTAAGATAAGGCCGAATTACCCGACCGAAATAAGGAAATGCTGACAGAAGCAGTAAAACAGGAAAAACCGTCAAAAAGTAGCCAAAAAGTTATCTGTTAACTTTTCAATAAGATATAAAAACTGCTGAAGATAATATTTCTTTGTTTAATTGTTTAGAGTAATATACGAAATTTCAATGGGAATTTTGTATAAATAAATTAAAAAAGGGTTATTATTAAATGTAAGATGAAGCTAAGTATTCCAATTTTGATTAGTAATTTAAGTAGAGAGAAAAAAATATTTTTTGCAGATATAGGGTAAATATTAAAAAGTGGTTTCACTAACCATGTAAAAAAGACTCTACCTATACGGGGGTTCTTCACATACATTGGTGCATTTGTAAAATGTGTTTGAAAGTCTTGCCAAATTAAAAAAGCACTGTATATCAAATAACTTACTATGGCATAAATTATAAATTCCACAAGTTAGTCTCCCTTTTTAAAAATTAGCCTATATGTTTTATGTTTTCACGAATAGATTCTTTTTGTTCTTTTGCAAATTTATCATCGTGATCACCTAATTTGAGAAGTTCATCCGTAGCCGTATCAAATATTTTCAATAGGCCTTTTCCATGCCCCATTGGGTTTAATGTTCCCCTGTATATGTGATATTGTCCACTTTCAAGCATATCACCAGATATGTTACATATTTGGGAATAAATATATTTGCGGACAGATCTACCATTTTGAACAACATTTAAAAATTGTTTAGTATCTGAATTAATATCTTTTTCAATCTGTCTTCTCACTAAATGAAAATCTTTTCCAAATTTATTAGCTGCTAAATTTAATATTTCAAGGGCTTCTTTTATTTCAGAGTCTTTTTCTGTTTCAGTAAAATATTTTTTATTGAAATCTTTGGGTTTGTCATTCCAGATCACGAAATATCCGTTTCCATTGTGAAGGTTTAAGTTTTCTATAGCATAAATTATTTTTTTGTCAGAAATATTCTTTGGATTTGGTATTTTGCCGCTTTTGTAAATATAGCGATTTATAAAAGATGAATAAATTTCTACAACATTCTCAGTATTCATTATTTTTTTAAAATCTACTGCTTTGTCAATTTAGTTATTGATAGTTCTTTGATATTATGATAATATCTTCCTAAAAAAGGGAGATAAACCATGAGCCAAAAAAGCCACATAGTTAGATTGAACAAGCAAGAGCGTAAATATTTGCAGGCTATAGT
>JAKLQJ010000266.1 GCA_022013385.1 Elusimicrobiota bacterium | reverse complement strand
CATCTTGCGTCGTGGTTTTAACCCCGCGGGTTTTTTCTACAACCAAGTTTACCCAACCCACGGGGTAAAAACAAGCATTTAAATGTAAAGAAGTGTTGGACGCACTACACTAGTTGCCAGTTTGCCTGTAGCCTGTCCCCTGTTTCCAGTCACCAGTTGCCTTGCTAATAGCCTAATGTTTCCCAACCCCTGAGGTTCCTTCGAGAACCACATCTAACCAACCTCAGGGGTATTTATTGACATGCTTAGCGTAGGTGGATAATGAATTTATCAATAAATTGGCTTACCAAAGAATAAAAATTATTTTTTAATTATTGGTCGTTTATCATTAAATATGGACGAAACTTTTTAAGTTTTTTTGGACTAATACCCTTCACTCTAAGTAAATCATCTATAGTTTTATAAGGACGGCCAAATATAATTCTTTCAGCTATAGCGGGACCGATTCCTTTAATGGATTGAAGTTCTTCTTCATTTGCGGTATTGGGATCAAGCAAGTTTTGAAAATTTTTGTTGTTCTCATTCCCACTTTTTATTTTCTCCAATTCAGTGTCTTCTTCTCTTTGTTGAGCGCGAAACTCCGCGATTTTATCGGGATCGCTCTTTGACCAAATACCAATGCGTTTTAACATAGCGGAACTCTCCGCGTCGCGCAAAAAACGAAACTATGTTTCATAAAGTGTCGGTAACTATGTGAACGACCAAAACTTCAAACATTTCATCTCGCGTTATTCCACTCGGTGATTTTCTACCCTTGCCATAAGCTCTGGCGAAACCATTTTTCACGAGCAGCGCGGCTAAATCATTTCCGTCGGCGGTGACAATAAAGGCGTATACGCGGCCGCCCGATGATCTTCCAAGCGCATCCGCGAAAGCCGTATAAAGAGTAAAAGGTTCAGCCAAAATATTTTCAACAAAGGCTTTTGCTTCTTTGCCAAAATGAATGGTATCTGAAGAATAAGATAAGCCAAAATAACGGGTTTGTTCCCTTACTCTCAACGCATCGCTTTTAAAACTGACTGAAATTTCAGGGCAATCAATAAAATACAGTCTTGGAAGCTATGCTTCATAAAGTGTCGGTAGCTATGCGAACGACCAGTCTTGCATGAATATTTTTTTTACCAATGTCTACTCTAAAACTATCTCCGTCATTTGAAGGATTATCTATCAGTCTCGCATTCTCAAACATCTGCAAATCAGCGGCATATATAGAACAGGGATACTCCGACACCAAGATTGCCATCACAAAAAATAGCCCTGTAATATTAAATATCATTTTTTTTATTCCCATAATAATTTCACCAATCCCTCGCCTTGGCTTTTATTTCAATATTCTGAGGCATAAATTAAAAGACACTAATTAAAAGTGAAACAAACGCAATTGAAGTAAAGAAAAAAAACAATTCTAAAATAAATGCTGGTCTTATTTTCTGAAACCATTTTTTCTTTGCATTACCTTTAAATAATTTAGAAGATGGCAACTGTTTGTCATATTTTTTTGCTAACCTAATTTGATCCAATGAAAATGTATTTGCAGAAAGCGTATCTCTTTTAACTAACGCCGCCAAAATTAATCCCTCTCTTAAAGTATTACCACCTTTAAATTCACCTCTAGCTTCTCTCTCACTAATATCACTCATATCATAATTAAACTCAAATCCAGACAATGTCCCCTCGTATACCCAATCTATATGTTGTTTAAGTGCAAAAAGACCTAAACATATTGAAATAATTTCAAAAACCCATGTCCCCTTCAACCATATAGTGGGAGATTTTTCTATATATCCCATAAGAGCGACTGTAATTCCCAAAAGTGTTGCATGTATAGTTATAATCGTTTTCACAAAATCTAAGTGCAAATCTTTAATTTTATTAATACTACTCCCAAAATCCTCTATAGCTTTAGTCTTTTTATCAAACCAAAATTTTTCATTATTATTCATTATATCCTCATTACATTTTCTCTAAAAACATATTCAATAACCTCAACTAAAATCTATGTCTGAATGCTCTCCTAAAACCCGCATCTTCAGCCTCTTGAACCGTATAAGCATGAAACTCGCCCTTGTATTTCTCAATTATAGTTCTATCATACTGTTGATCAAATGGTAAGTGATAAATTTTTTCGCCTTCTCTATTAGAAATATTACATTTTATTCTGGGAAAATCACCTATTGGCTGATTTTCTTTAATTTCAACACTCAATGCATTGGCCATTTCCTTTGCTGTATCTGAAAGAAGTGTTGATGTGAAGATTATTGGTCGTAATTTATTTTCATTTAAAAATTTAGCAAATTCTCCAAAATCTTTTGGCCGAGTATTATTTCTATAATTCTTAATCCAATATTCCATAGTTGTTCCAAATAATTGAAAGATATGATTCTCATGTATTTCTTTATAGCGAGCCCAATACTTACATTGTATAACACAAACTTCATCATTTTTTATAGCAATAACATCTCTTCCTAAGTCATCAAAACCATCAATAATTCCTTTATACTCAATAGAATAACCTTCTTTTTCGTATAAATAGCCCACATACATTTCATAATCTCTACCAATTTGCCATTTAGATTTGTATCTATTTTTTAAATATCTATCTAACGCCTTTTGATTTCTCTCCACAGACGGCAACCTTACATATTCTTCAGGTGTTAAAAAATTTTTAACATTATCTTCATTATCAACATCTGAAACATCTCCCTCATCTATTCTTACCGGTATTTCATCATTTTCATCTATTGCTATCAGCTCAGTTAACCAAGGAAATAACTTTTCGTAATAACTAATCTTGTACTTAATTATTTTATTTCCTCTAAGTAAATTTCTTTTTTCTTTCTTGATTTCACGAACAGTTTGTGCTGCCGTATAAGCTGGATGTTTTTTATCTATTAAATATTCTTCTTTCTTCAAATCTTGCAATAAGAAATATTCCGCATAAGCATCTGCCAACCAAGGAAACCCCATTGATTTCTGTTTTGCTATTTTTTGAATATCTTCTTTATCCTGTTCTACTTTTTTCTTCCATTCCGCAACCATCAACCGCCACTCCGCTCTAGCTTGCCCAACTTTAATACCGTGAACTTCCTTTTCCCTCTCCATTTTTTTATTCAATTGTTTTTCTTTTAGTATAAAAGCTTGGTCATCTTTTTCAATTTGAATCGAGTGTTCCTTTATAGAATTTTCCAAATTATCTAACTTAGGTTTTAATACTTCATACTTATTTGAATTAGAAAATTTTTCACATATCCACGAAACAAACCATAAAATAACCCCAATCGCAATAAGAATAAAAAATACCTCATAATTTTCCATATTTAATTCCAATTATCTAAATTAAATTTTTTATTAATTAAATCTCCGAATAACATATCTAATTCTACAAAATATCTTTATTGCAATTTATTTTGATTAAGAAATTTCCGTTTGAAAGGGGTTGGGTGTAATAGTTTAGTCCGATTATTTCTCCGTCGTAGACTTAGTGACCTTTCTCAACCCCGTTCTCAACCCCGCGGGAATCCTTTGTAGAAAAGCAAAGGAGCATAACGGCTGCCCGCGGGGTTCTTGCCACGCTGTAGCTACAAAACAAACTAAACTAT
>JAKLQJ010000265.1 GCA_022013385.1 Elusimicrobiota bacterium | reverse complement strand
GGAAAATGGTTTATCGACCACGAAAACAGACTTCACATAGCCCAGTTGCCAAATTGCCTACTTGTTAATTATCTATTTTATTTTGCCGATGATTTTATTGCCGTCTAAAAAACCGAATTTGCCGCTGTCAAGACAAGCATCGCAGGTTTCAGTTCCAAACACCAAATAAAAACCATCGGGGACAATACCCTTATAGTCTTTTTCATATAATTTAAGCATCCTCATTTTTTGGTTTGAAAAAATATAAGGCGAACCGCGCCAATCCTTCAAAAGATCTCCGTTTATAATCAGTTCGCATTTGCGGTCATCTCGCTCTTTGACTAAAAACTTGTCGCCGCCGACCGCTTTTACAATCTTGATGACAGGCGTTTCTCTTCCCGGATATTTAAACGCAATTATATCGCCTCGCCCGACTTTTCGCTTTTTATAGTATCCTACGCGCAATTTTACTTCCTCTTTATTTTTAATCAGCGGATAAAGCGAATTTCCTCTAACAATCACTTTTTGTGTCTTGCCCCGATATTCATCGGGGCACCATGGGTTTATCCCATGGTGAAAACCGGCGCACGAAGATAAAAAAAACAATATGCTTATTAGTAAATATTTACTCGCTTTTGCATCTTTAATATCCTTGATATATTTATATTTGCCAAAAGGCAATAGATGCCTTTTGTTCTTAATGTTTTCCATGTCTTTCTATCCTCCTCAGTCGTCTTTAACGGGGTATTAAAAAATTTCCCGTTCAAGTAAATTCTGTGTAAGTTTATTCGCGTTGGCATGGGAAGTATAGGCGCAAAAACTCATAATGGACTGCTTAATATCCGCCGGGCGGATTCGCCCGCGCTTAAAAAGCGCGCGCAGTTTCCGGTTCCTGTCCCGGAAACGGAAAATATTACGCCGCCGGACCTTTATACGCTCTGGGAACACCATGTAGCCCACCCAATCAATGCCGCAACTCACAGGAGAGACCGTGCGCTTTTTCGGATGAACGCGCAGTCTCAATTTTTCCGCCAGGAACGCCTCTATCCGGGAAAGGATAATCCATAATTCTTTTTTATCCGGGCCGAAGAGCAGAAAATCGTCCATGTAGCGCAGGTACGGCTTCCAGCGCAATTGCTGTTTCACAAAATAATCCAGTTCAGTCAGGTAAATATTGGAGAACAACTGTGAAGTAAGGTTCCCTATCGGAATGCCGGTGCGCCTTTGAAGCGCGAACAGGTCGTCGCCGGGGAAATACGCGCGGAAGCGGGCATCTTCGGAGGAGGCAAGTATTTCAGCGATTAAGGCCAACACCCGCTTATCGGCTATCCGGCGGCTCAGCGCGGCAAACATAATGCCGTGATCCACGCTATAAAAAAACTTAGAGATATCCGCCTTAAGAACATAACCGCCGCAAAAACGCCGCGCAAGCTCACCACATCGCCCAAGTGCGGCAAAGGTTCCCTTGCCCTTGCGGCAGGCGAAGCTGTTAGAAATGAAACGAGCCTCAAATATCGGCTCAATAATGTTGCACAATGCGTGATGCACCACCCTGTCCCTGAACGGCGCCGCCTTCACCTGGCGGCGCTTGGGGTCATTTACCTCAAACTCTCTGTAAGGCCCGTGACGATATATTCCGTCCAGCAATTCCGCCTGGAGCGCGAAAATTTCCCGTTCCCTGTTATACGCAAACCCGGCGCAGTCCATACGCAGGCTTTTGCCTTTTGCCGCCTTGAGGAATGCGTCGTACATATTTTCAAAAGAGCACACCCGCTCATAAAGCTGTTTGCTGGTATTCATAATTAAATCGCCCGGTTCGGCCGTTCAGCCCCTGCTTACCAGGCCTCACCGGGGTATTTAGTTTTTCTCACCCGGCCCTGCGCCGGATGAAAGGAGCAGGTCTGCCGTAGGGAGGGTTGCGCGGGACGCACCTCCGTAAAGGCGCGTCATCTGGCCTAAGAGGGCTCGTGACAAAATAACATGAGCCCGAACCCCTCTGCCGCAGCGGAACCCGATGTTCGTGTTCACATTGGACGGGGCGTTGTTCGCGTTGAAGGCAAACACTCCGGCGTTAGCGTCGTTGTTCCAGTTGCCGCCCCGGATCACCGCTCTCTTTCGGACCTGGCCCTTAAGGCGGCGCTCTTAAGACTGCATTTTAGCGCCGCCAAATCTTTTATTCCAGCCGCCCAGCAGGCGGCCAGCCTCGTCGGCCATTTTTGCGCCGTATTCATACTGCTTTATGGCTACATATCTCAGTTCAAAGGACAGGCGCAGCCAGATCCGCAGCTTTTCAAGAGCCAGAACGGCTCTTTTCAAGGACGCGGTCTTGTCAACGCTTTCATTGGCCTCAATAACTGCCTCAAGAAAGTCTAGCGCCGCGTTCTCAGTTCTGGCCGCCAGCACAAACTTCTCAGCTTTCGGGAATCTGGCCGTTACCAGATGGATCCATTTTAAAAGCTCGTACGCTTTCTGGAAAACTATCAGGTCTTTGAGCATATAGGTCCTTTAGTCCTTACAAAACGGAACAGAATTATATACAATGTATTCATGAATAATACTGATAAATCCGAACCGGCGACTAAGGCTGATATTAATAAATTGGCGCAAACGACAAAAGCTGATTTAAAAGAACTGGAACAAAAGCTGAATCAAAAAATAGACTCGGTTGAAACAAAGCTGAATAAAAAAACGGAAAATGTTTTCATTGAACTGCTGAAAACTCAGGCTGATGTTCGCAATATAAAAGAGACTATGGCTACAAAAAACGACATTAATCGCATAATGAACGCTATTGATGTATTTGCGGGAGAAGCAAAAGATTACAGACGAAAAGACGCTGACCGCGACCATATGCTGATGGAGCAACACGACAAACTGCAAAACCACGAAAACCGCATATCCGCGATAGAAGCGCGAAAATAGTATTTTAGCGTTCTCCGTCTTGTAGGCTTTCCAGCTCTTTTGGTTAAACTCATTCCAAAAGGGTAACTAAACAACAACGGCAACTGCAAGATTACAGATTTTAAGATTCCTGATTCCAGATTAATTTTACCTACCGCAGCGGAACCCGATGTACGCGGCCACGCCGGACGGGGCGTTGCTCGCGCCGAAGGCAAACACCCCGGCGGGGGCGTCGTAGGGCCAACCGCCGCCCCGGATCACCGCATTGGCAGTTGCAGTACAGCCATAATACCGCCCGGCATTTTGAACGCTTGTATAAGCCCCCGCAGGGCCCGCCCTTCCTTTTTCATAGTCGGATAAAGCCGCTGCGTCCCACTCCTGCCACGCAACAGTAGCATCCCATAACCCTGTACCGGTGCCGCCTACGCAGGTCATATCCACCCACTCCCAAACATTACCGGACCAGTCCCAGATGTCTCCTGAAGACAATTGATGCGTCCTTTTCTCAATAGAAGGCCATGTATTCCCTGTCCCGGTATAAGAGCTGCTATCCACATCCGCCGCTAAAGAATTAGCGGGGACATTATCCGTATGCCCGCGCCATAAACCGCCGCTTCCTACAGCTCCTCCAGTCCAGTTGGAGGCAATACTCTCTATATTCCTGTTTATCGTCTGGGCCTCTTCCATTGTAAGCAGATGATAACCCGGCCCGAGCGCTGTACAGTATCTTTTTGCATCCGTTTGCGAAATTGATACCCATGGAAAACCGGCAGGCTCTGATGTCGGCACGCTGGCGACATTCTTTGCTTCATATTTCTGAACATAAAAATCCCGGCTGCCCAGCGCTGATTCCCCCGGAACAAGCAGCCAGGTTCCCCCGACAGTCGGCGCCGGCGGAGCGGTTTCCAAAGTCCCCGTTACGCCGAATATGGTCACGGCCGATTTTATATTGCCCGCCGCAAGGTCCGTATCATTGGCGGTGGCCGTCTTGTTCCCGGAGTAAAGACCGTCAGTAATGGTAAATGTTTTCAAGCCCTCGCCGCCTGACACATTAGCTCCCGCCGGAACAGTCCCGGTGATTTTTACACCGTTTACATATGCCGTTTTTGGGTTTAAAATATCTGTCGCTATTGCGTCTGCATCGCTTGTGTATGTGCCCAAATGGCCGAATATGTTTGTGCTGACCGCTATATTTCCCGCTGCCAAATCCGTATCCACCGTCGACAGCGTGGTGGCCGTGTAATAACCCGCAAGCACTGTGTCGTTGGCGGGGTCAAGTGTCTGCGTTGCCAATGTGCCGGTAAGCTTTACGCCGTTTACATATGCCGTTTTGGGGTTTAAAATATCTGCCGCTATTGCGTCTGCATCGCTTGTGTATGTCCCTACCTTGCCGAAGATGGTTGTGCTGACCGCTATATTGCCCGGCGCAAGGTCCGCATCCACCGTCGACAGCGTGGTGGCTGTGTAATAACCCGCAAGCACCGTGTCGTTGGCGGGGTCAAGTGTCTGCGTTGCCAGCGTACCGGTGATTATGGTTCCGTTGACGCCCGCAGTCAGGCCGCTCATTATGTTACCCTCCGCCGCGGTTGCGTCGCTTGTAAATGCGCCCTCATGGCCGAAGATATTGAAGCCGCTTCTGATATTTCCCGCCGCAAGATCCGTATCTACCGCCGACAGCCAAGTTGCGGCATAAACTCCTGTCTTTACCTCGTCTGTGGACACAGCAAGCGTTTGCGTCGCTAATGTGCCCGTCTCGGCAAAATTATCGCAATCTATATCGGCGCTTTTGCCCTCCACTATGTCGTCAGTTGATGCGCTTCCGTAAGCGCAAGTGTCAAGAG
>JAKLQJ010000264.1 GCA_022013385.1 Elusimicrobiota bacterium | reverse complement strand
CAGTCTTCTTCCGTGGCGAACTGCCGCTCGAACTCCGGTAGCGTATGCGGATAGTTTACCATGTCCGTATTCTATAAATTTGGGCATACTTCAGTAAAGGGGATAGGCCTCTATATCTATTTGTCTGATTCCATATTTATTAACAAGAATGTCCAGTTCTTTTATGATACTTTCAGGACTTCTCATAGTGACCTTAGTTTTAAATACATCCTTGCTACAATATATACAGTTGAAAGGACAACCACGGCTTGTAATAATACCCATAAAAGGCCTTTTTCTTGCGCGAGTTTTATAATATTTAAAATCGGGAAGAAGATGATAAGCAGGCAAAGGAAGGGAGTCTAAATCAATTATTCGCTCTCTCGGTAAATTTATTTTAAAGTTGTTGCCTTGTCTGTATGCCAGGCCTTTTATATGCTCAACATTTTCTTTATTGAGTATATTTTTCATGATCTCTAGCAATGTAAATTCTCCTTCGCCAACAACTATAAAATCAACATTAGATTTTTTAAAACAGATTTCTGTCGTAATAGTAGGCTGTGGACCACCCCAAATTATGATAATGTCTTTTGATATCTTTTTTATCTCTTCCGTATAACTAATTGCCTGTACAAATGAAAATGCATTTACAGTAATCCCGACTACTTTTGGAGGTGATTTTTTTATGATTTCCATGACACTATGCTGTGGTAATTGAATCGCATATGCGTCAAGAATGTCCACTTTTATATTTTTTGTTTCTAAAAAAGCGGCCAAGTTCAAAAGCCCTACAGGCACCTCTACAGTTGTTTCATTTGTGCCGCTGCTTATTTCACTATAAGGATTGATTAATAGAATGTCCATCTTTTTCTCACTATCTTTTAAATTTTTTCATTGCTTTTATCACATTTAATAATAAATTTCAGATTTTATCTTAGCTCAATTCAAAACCAAATTCAATCACATGTATAAATTCCTTTTTGAAACTATGGTATTACTTTTGCTCTTGAAAAATTATCAGATAAATACTTAATCGGTTTCCAAAATTTGGTCACCTGCCGAGAGGAATTATAACATATAGTGTTCGGGTTTGTTATGCCACGAATATCACATTCCATGAATCCCAAAAGCTCCTGTAACTTTCCACGCTCGACGGTTTTTTTGAAAAAGCATTCACCCGAATGATGCAAAATGCTTCGACTGGAACCGTGCCTTATGTGAGCTTTTGGGTCTTTTAGTTTAATCGGGCATAATTTGTTAAAAAAATAATCGTAAAATGGAATATTTTTTGATTTTCAGAATTTTCCGCAGGTACATTGTTGACTATTTAATCTTATGTGAGCTTTTTGGGGGAATCAAATGTTAATGTTAGGGTAGAGACAATTTGGTATAATTTCCATTGCATAATAGCGGGTAAATTTTATGAAATTATCTATTCTTATTCCTTCGTATAATGAGCTAAAAACTTTGCCGGAAATTTTGAGCAAAATTTCCTTTGTTAATTTGGAGAAAGAAATAATTATCGTTGATGACGGCTCTACCGACGGTACATTTGATTGGCTTTTAAAAGCGGTGGACGGCAATGCTTATCCCTATAAAATAAGACTCTTCAAGCATGAATGCAATAAGGGAAAAGGGAGCGCGCTGATAAAAGCTATAAGTGAAGCTGAGGGCGATATCATTGTTATTCAGGATGCTGATTTGGAATATAATCCCAAGTATATAGAGTCTCTTGTAAAACCCATTATTGAAGATGATTTTGATGTTGTTTATGGATCAAGACTTCTTGCCAAAGAGTCGGAAACATACAATATTTTATATTTATGGGGGAATCAATTTCTTACCCTGTTAAACAATATTTTATGCGGCTCTAAAATGACGGATTCTTATACCGGATATAAAGTTTTTAAAACGCGCATAATAAAAAATCTTAATCTTTCCTCGCCGGGTTTTGAAATTGAAGCCGAAATATCGGCTAAAATAGCTCTTGCCAAATTTAAGTTTACGGAAATACCGGTTGTTTACGCTTCCAGAAAACGCGAAGAAGGAAAAAAAATAAATTATAAAGACGCGATAAAAGGCGTATTAAAAATTTTGGAAATACGATTGGGCAAATGAAAATTTTAATCATAGGCGCCGACGGGCAAGTCGGAAAACATTTATATTCTTCAGCCGCAAAAGACGGCGATTTTATAGTTGTCGGAACTTACAGAAATCCCAAAAATAGTAAATCTCCTGCTCTTTTATATCTTGATTTAACAAAGCCTCCGACTATAAAAAAGGCTTTTGATTTAGCTGTGCCGGAAATTGTTATTTTATGTTCTGCCATGACGCATGTGGACAATTGCGAAAGAGATAAAGAACTGGCGTGGAAGATTAATGTTGAAGGCGTAAGGTATGTCGCGGAGAATTGCAAAACTTTTAATTGCCGTCTTGTGTTTTTTTCAAGCGAGTATGTTTTTGACGGGGAAAAAGGCCCCTATTCGGAAAATGATGATACTAATCCCATAAGTGTTTACGGCAAAACAAAGCTTGAAGGCGAGAAAATAGTTTTGGCCGTGAAAGATTCTCTTATAATCAGAACCACCGTTGTTTACAGTTATGAACCGGAAAGCAAAAATTTTCTTATGCAGGTTCTGCGTAAAGGAGCTTTAAAAGAAAAAATGAGCATTGTTAATGATCAATATTCTAATCCCACCAACGCGGCGGAACTTGCGAATTTCACTTTAGAGCTTATAAAATTAAAAAAGTCCGGAATATACAATGTGGTTGGAAAGGATCTTATGAGCAGATATGAATTTGCTTTAAAGATATGCGAAATTTTTGATCTGAATCCGGCTTTAATTGCGCCTGAGCGAACGGCTAATCTTGATCAAATGGCGAAGCGCCCTTTAAAAGCGGGATTAAAGACGGATAAAATATTTTTAGAACTAAATAAAATACCGAGCGGAGCGGAGAGTTCTTTAAAATCAATTAAGCGCGCCCTTTAAAAAGGCGCCATGCGCGCCTTTTTAGCGCGTAAGAGCGACAGTGATACAGCGCTACAGCCTGAGCGCTTGGCGAACTTATGTTTTATTATTTTTTGACCGTTCATGTCGCCTATGGCGCTCCCGCCTAAGGCGGGAATGAAACATAGTTTCGTTTTTTGTAATTTATTGTACTTACGCGATTGTGAGCTTGTGTTTTATGGAAATACTTTTTATCAATTCCAAATTATATTTAATTTCGTTTTTTATGCCTTTGGCGCTCTCTTTATTGTTGAATCCTTTATTCAGATTAATATCCGTAAAAATGGGCTTTGTTGATGTTCCGTCTTCCATAAAGGATCATAAAAAACCGACCCCCCATATAGGAGGATTGGCCATAGCCGTTTCTTTCGCGCTTACACTGATATTTCTAAGGTTTTATACATCTTTTCCGACCGGCACTTTAAGAAATTTAAGGATTATGTTTATAGGAGCGAGTGTTTTATTTGCGCTTGGTTTTTTGGATGATATCTATAAACCGAAGGGTTTGAGTGTCAAAGTCAAATTTTTTATCCAATTTTTAACGGCAATATTTGTTGTTTTTTACGGTATCAAAATAAACTTTATAGAGCCGAATTATTTAGCGTTTATAATAAGCGTTTTATGGATAGTCGGCATATCAAACGCGGTAAATATTATTGACATTATGGATGGTCTTTCGGCGAGTCAGATTATTATCGCGAGTTTGGGTTTTTTGTTGATAGCTTTGCCGTCCGAAGCGATTTATGTTAATTTTGCGTCTGCAGCTCTCGCCGGCGCGGCGTTTGGTTTTCTGCCTTATAATTTTTCCAAAAAATTAAAAATATTTATGGGTGATTCCGGCAGTTTATTTTGCGGATTTTTGCTTGCTTTTATTGCCATGGGCACCAAATATTCGGACATTAATGTTTTAGGCGTTTATGCTCCTTTATTTATACTCGCGATTCCCATTTATGACACCGTTTTTGTTTCAATCATGAGAATGCGCCGAGGCCAATCCCCGTTTATGGGAAGCAGAGATCATTTTGCCATAAGACTTGAAACGGCGGGATTTTCAAGACATAAGGTGGTTTTAGCGACGGTTTTGTTTTCTATTTTACTTTCATTTACCGCCTTTTTAATTACACAAGTTTCGCTTGCGTGGGGCATTTTACTTTATTTTGTGGTAGGCGGAGAGTTTTTGCTTTTAAGCGCGGCCATATCCAAAGTAAATGTTTATCCCGGTAATAAGGCGCAAAGGACGCAAAGATAAAGCGCAAAGGACGCAGAGAAGCTAAATCTACTGCATCAATAATCGGTATTTTGTACATCAACTAATTTCTTAATTTAAAGATAGCTGATAAACGGTTATGACTGATAAATTTAGGAGCCAAAGATTAGTGTTTTTGCGACTTTAGTTTTGCGCAATCTGCGGTTCAGAGGAGAAAGTTTTGAAAATAGCGTTTGTTTATCCTCCGGCTAATAAAAGGAATTCCGAAGCCTTTTCTCTGCCGAGTCTTTCCATAGCTGTTTTAGCCAATACCGTTAATAAAGCCGGACATAAATCTTTTCAAATTGATATGGAAATGCTTTGGCGGAAAGATTTGAAACATCGGTTTAATCGCGATGAATTAAAATTAATTTCCGATAAAAAAGCGGTAATTTCGTATATAATGGGCAGAAAAAAAACATCTGTATTTGAAAGATTATCCGCATTTTTGATCTCAAATAAAATTCTTCCTAAAGCTGATTTGTACGCTATCACATTCGCGGATATGGATGCCGATCCTTTAATGCTGAATATATGCGCTATTTTTGCCAGCTCCATAAAAAAATTGATGAAAAAGCCTATTGTTGTTGGTTATCGCGCCATTCCAAAAGAGGCTTATCAGCAGATTATGGATGAATATCCGATTTTTGATTACGCTGTATATTCTCATGACGGAGAAAATGCGCTTTTAGCCATTATTGACAAACTCGGCGGCTCCAAAGTTCCGCTTATTGGAACTTTTGAAAGAAAAAAAAACCTTATTATAGATCATTCTAAAGCTCCTTCTTTTGTTGACACTCCGTCGCCGTTTTATGAAAATAACATCATTAAAAAATATATTGTCAGCGATAATGAAATATTTTCCAGATACAATTCCGATTATCCTTTGTTTATAAAACTTTTAAAAAAGGATGAGCGCAATTTAATTTTGCCTTACTCTTTTGAAACCACTTGCCCCGGCGCTTGCGCTTTTTGTTCAAATAATAATATGCAGCCTTCAAACGCCAAACCCGTAAATCAAGCGCTTGAAGAATTGTCCGAGCTTAAAGAAAAAGGCGCTACCTGTATTTATTTTGTTAATTCCGCCTTCAATAATTGCTATAAATACGCTGAAAATTTATGTGATGGCATGATAAAGCATAAATTTAATTTTCTTTGGAGCGATTGCGCCAATATGCGCGAGATAGACGAAAATCTTCTTGATAAAATGAAACGCGCCGGCGCGGTAAAATTAACCTTTGGCATGGAAACGGCAAGTCCGAGGCTCCTTAAATATATAAAGAAAGGCGCAACCATAGATAAAATTAAAAAATATCTTATGTATTCGCATCGCATAGGAATTTGGAATCATGTGGAATTTATCGGAGGCATGCCGACTGAAACTGAAAGCGATATACGCGCCACGGTTAAATTTATCAAAGAAAATTTAGATAATATAAATGTTTATTCTCTTAATCCTTTTTCGCTTTATCTTGGTTCTCCGTTTTATAGAGAGAGTAAAAAATTCGGACTTATTTTGCATCCTAAAACGAATGATGCGGATTATTTGAAATCCGATGAAAAAGTGGGTGATTTTTCAGAATGTTTTGATGAAGTTAATGGAATGAAATGGAATAAAAAAACCGTTCAAATAATGGCTTCCACCAAAATTATTGCCAAAGTTATAGGTTTAAAAGCTGGTCATAAGTGGATAGATTTTGAACATATTCATTTGCTCATGTGTCTTTATAGAAAACTCGGACACGCGCAAAAACCTCTTATAAAAAAAATCATGGATATCATGACCTATAAATTCAAGCCTTATCATTGCGATTTTTTCCTGTCCGACATCAATTATAATAAGCACAATTATCGTCGTGTTTTAGATAAAAGATAGCAATCAGTAAACAGGCAGTGCAACAGTGAGGAGAAAGCAGTCGGGTGTTTTGCCACTCATCCATGCTTCTATTTGTCTTCTATAGGCTTTCTGCTCTTCTTTATTTGGAATTATTGCGCGGTGTTCTATGCATTCCTGGAATGAGCGTAGTTCTGCCATCTAAGGTATCATGAATTTTAAATATTTCGGCTTCCTTTTTAAGAAAAGCTTCCACCACAACGGGATCAAAAGATTTACCGCTTTCTTCTTTTATATAGCACATGGCTTTTTCCTTCGGCCATTCGGGTTTATAAATACGCGGCATGCACAAGGCGTCAAAAACATCCGCCACCGAAACGATTCTGGCATACAACGGTATTTTATCGCCTTTTAAACCGTCGGGATAGCCTTTGCCATTAAATTTTTCATGATGAAACGCGGCTATTTTACAAGCTATTTGAAGCAAATTGCTTTCAGCATTGGAAAGTATTTTAGAGCCGTAAAGAGTATGCTTTTTCATTTCTTTAAATTCTTCGGCGGTTAGTTTTCCCGGTTTCAGAAGAATCGCATCAGCTATTCCGACTTTTCCAATGTCATGGAGGGGGCTAGCGTATTTAATATTTTCAATTTCTTTTTCGGATAAATTCATTTCCTCAGCTATAATGCCCGAGTATTCACTGATATGCCGAAGATGAATAGCCGTATCCTGCTGATCCCTGTATTCCGCCGTTACGGCCAGACGGTATATAGTTTCCAATTGGGATTTTGATAAATTTTCATAGAGTTGAGCGTTTTCAATGGCGGAAGAAGCCAAAGACCCCATAAGCATTAATATGCCTTCATCATCCTTATCAAAATAGGTTGTGTTTTTATTTATAACTTCAAAAACACCGATTATTTTGCCGTTTATATTTGTTAAAGGAACCGCAAGTATGGTTTTAGTTTTATATCCCGTTAATTTATCTAGTTCATTGTTAAAGCGATTGTCGGCATAGGTGTTTTTTATATTTATGATTTGTCCAGATTCGGCTACATGACCGGCGATGCCTTTGCCGTAGGGTATTCTTATTTCGGTATTGTCCATACCCTGTGCTATTGTTGACCAAAGTTCATTGGTTTCATTGTCTAGTAAAAACACCGTGCATCTGTCTCCATCAAGCATATGTTTTACTTGCTCTGCAATAAGTTCAAGCAGTTTATTTAGATTCGTTTCGGTAGATATGAGGCCGCCGAATTTAACAAGGAGATTTAGTCGTTTTTCAAGTTCTTCTGTTCTAGTCATTGGTTATCATCTTACCATTATCATAGGTCACAAGTCTTAGCGCGCTCATAAAGTTTCTTCTCTAAATTTATCAACTCTAAGCTATTTTGTCAGTCTATCTATAAAAACGCTGAAATGTTCAACTTTAGCCGTTGGATTCCGAAGTCCGTCTTCCGTGGCGCTATAAGCGCCATGGCTTCACTGCAAGATAGCGATGCGGGAACTTGGCCGTCTGATGTGCATAGCACTTGATACGGCACTGGCATAGCCTTGTGTCCTATTACACACGACACGATAGCGTAGTCCACTCGCTGGGTCGTTCGTATAACTCTCGACACTTGCTGAGCCATAGGCTCGTTATTCCGGAAGTCGGACTTCGTTGTATTGTTAAAGCTATTTTGTCAGTCTATCTATAAAAACGCTGAAATGTTCAACTTTAGCCGTTGGATTCCGAAGTCCGTCTTCCGTG
>JAKLQJ010000027.1 GCA_022013385.1 Elusimicrobiota bacterium | reverse complement strand
TTCCTTGCCTAAAAAGATTTTTCTGCGTTCTATTCCGCGGGATATGACATGATACATTTGTCCTTCAATATCTATTCTTGGTTGTCTTGGCATATTTATATTTTACAATATTAAAGAAACAAAGCAACGTCCCCCTCTCCAAGAGCTTCTTTTTCTGGCAAGGTTAATAGCAGCGCTACCGCCATAACTATGACCGTACATTATGACAGGTCGTTGTTTTGGTTTAACTTCAAGCCACCTATTTATAAACCTATTTGCATCATCTACTTGATCATATCGGGATACTAAAATAGGGTCAGGAATCATATATCTAAGTTTTGATTCTATTTCCGTAACACCAAGACCAGGATCATTCGGATCACCAAACTTTCCCGCAAACCCAACAATCACCAACCCCGAAGGGTCAGTATTATTTATTGGATTACAATTCCCATAACTACAAGAGTTCAAATTCATTGACATTCGAAGATTGTTTGTTGAATAATAATCCGTATTAAGTGAATAAGCCAACGGGTCCTTTGTTATAAATCTTCCAAGAGCAGGGTCATAGTAACGGGCACGATTGTATTGAAGTTTGGAGTCCGGGTCATATTCCCTTGAGGTATACTTAATCGTATTCTTATCCATTGCCGTTACATTAGGCTTTCCAAATGCTTCATAATCATAAACCTGTACGGGGTCGCCTCGCTTGTAAAAGGGGACGGTTCTAATTCTTTTGTGGTTTGCGTGGCCGGCCAGGTCCCTTTTCTATATTCTTAACCCCAAATCTCTTTTCCATCTCTTTTATAAAACTTTCTCCTCCTAAAAACCTATTGTTAAAATTTATCTTCACTCCTTCCTTAAGAAACTCACCGTAATTCTTTTCTCTATTTCTCTTGTCTCTTCCTATTGTTTTATACAAAGGATCCTTATCTACTAACTCATTCTTTATGCCTAAACCATAAACACTATAACTGCTCCATGGATATTTTTCCGCTTTTCTTACCATTTTAGCCTTAATAGGATTGTTTTCTATGTATCTTCCGCACATAAGCAAATATTCGTCTTTTGATATTAACATGCTTTTGTATCTGCCTTGCCAAAAATGTCCGTAATATTTATATCGCCGGCGAAAGTAAAAGTAATAGCTTAAGTTAATCTGCTTCATGAGTTTGGGTAAATTTGTATTCTTAGTTGTTTCCAGCATCAAATGAACATGGTTCGGCATTAGACAATAATGGTACAACTTGAATTTATGATCTTCTTTTAAACTTTTAAGAAGATAAAGGTAATGTTCATAATCTTTTTTTTCTTTAAATATTTTACCGCGATTATTTCCCCTGCATACAATATGATATATCCCCGATTCCGCAATTAGTCGTTTTGTTCTTGGCATAGTAATTTTATTTTAGCAAATTTTTAATTAATTAGAACCGTCCCCTTTTTTTAGAACCGTCCCCTTTTTCTTTCTTTTTGCTCTTGATATTTTCCGAATACCTGCTATACTATTAGGGCGACAAAGGCAATCTCGCGCCGAAAGGCCGGGAGCGCAAAGCTGCGGGGCTAAAGGGACAAATAATCTCAATGCCGGGCGAGCTGCCAAAGGTTTTGATTATTGTTTCTATGCCGGCCAAGTTACCGAAGAATTGTGCTTTAGCGGTTTTAAAGTATGTTTTTTCGGTATTTTTTTTAGGAGCTTGCAATGATGCGCCGAGCGGGATATATATCTTATTTGAAAGTTTAAAAAAGCGGAGCAAAATTTTAAAGAACGGATAAACTCGTAATCATAAAATAAAACGGTAATGATTATGAAGATTGTAACTAAGACAAACAGAGACTGGGCAAACGATATGATTTATTGGCTGTCGCGCCCTTATGTATTATTGCTCGCGGCAATCTTTATATTTACGCCCAGTTGTCATATAGCATCAGCTCTTGAATCGGGCGCGGACTTCCTCAATATTGAAATGGGAGCGCGCCCGGGCGCCATGGGTTCGGCTTATACCGCTATGTCAAATGATACAAACTCCATATATCATAATACCGCTGGCCTCGCCTTTATGGACAAAAGGGGAGTTTCCTTTATGCATGCCGACGGAATGATGGATAACAGCTATGACTTCGCGGCAATGGCATTTCCTATTAAAGATTTTAAAGCCGCGCTCTCATTTGCCAAATTCAGCCACGGAGAATTTAGCGCGCGAAACGCGGATAGATATTCCGGCGGCAGTTTTGAATCGTCGGATAAAGTTATGTCTTTTGCTCTGGCTAAAAAGTTTGCTAAATATTCAAGTCTCGGTATGGGAATAAAATTCCTTTCAAGCAATATCGCCAATTATTCGGCCAATGCTCTGGCCTTTGATATGGGAATAAATCACCGCGTAAACAGTCATTTGCCGCTAGCTTTCGGCATTTCCGTAAGAAATTTGGGGTATGGGATGAAATTTATAAATAAACGCGAGCGCTTGCCCTTATCCGTTAATGCCGGAGCATCAATAGGCATTATGTCGGCTATAAATTTATCCATGGATATTAAACGCATGGTTTATGATAAAAAAACATTTTTAAGTTTTGGCACGGAATATAATGTGCTGGGAAGCGTATCGCTCAGAGGCGGATATTCAAGCATGGCTTTTAATGACGGCAATCAAAGCATAACCGGCAGTATATCGGGCGGCATAGGCCTAAAAACTTCAAATAATATGACTGTAGATTATTCTTTTACTCCGATGGGAGAATTTGAAACGGTAAACAAAATAAGTCTTAGTTATAATTTTTAATCGGAGCAAACAGATATTCTGAATAAGCCGAGGATGCAATGGATTTAGTTAAGGTTTTCCCCCAAAGAAGTTTCGGGCGCACCAAAGCAATGTCTCATATTAAACTTGACTTTACAAATTGTAATTTGAACTTACAATTTACAAACTATGTTCTATGATAAAAAAGGTTCTTTCGTATTTATTGTAAAATTTGTCAACGGAAGTGATGTATCAATTGAAAATATCTAAAATTTGGATATTTGGTTTCATTTTTTATCCAAGAGCACGAACAAATCATGAAATCATGGGATCAAAAAAACTCTCCGGACCACAAACGCCGCACAAAGTTTTCCCACGGCGCAATCTCTATACCGTTGGCAAGTGTGCGCGGCTCCTTTTCAAGGCATACAATAATTGACTTTTTAACCGGCCCGTCCCCGGTAAGAGCCACCAAACCTTTAGTGTGCCCTTCGTGGACACGCGGACTTGCTTTCGCTTCCAAAGCCAGCGCTTTATCCGCCATAAGAAAATCCACCTCAAATCCCCCTGCAGTTCTCCAGAAACTTATATCCAATTCCGGGTTTTTATAAGCCTGGTACGCTTTCAGTTCCATAAGGATGTAATGCTCAAATGATTTTCCGAATTCAGGAGTTCCCGGTTTTGGACACCGCCGGCACAGGTAGTTGGCAATCCCAATATCAAACATGTAAAACTTTTCTGTTTCTATAAGCCGTCGATTTTTAGCTTTTCTCCACGGCTGCACTCTAAACCCCAGATAAGTGTCTTCCAAAATATCAAAATAGCCGCGCACCACTTTAGGAGACACTCCTGTTTCCCTTGCCACATTGGTGTAATTAAGCAGTTCACTGCTAGTTACGGCGGCTACTCTTAAAAATTCCGAAAATGAGGGGATATTGCGCACCAAAGCCTCTCCCGCAATTTCATCCTTAAGATAATCCGCCACATAACCGCGTATCTCCTCTATCGGATCCGCAGACAGATAATGAGGCGGAAGAAGGCCGGATAGCATAATGTCTTCAAGATTAAAGCCCTCCGTTTCCACACATGACAACGGGGTCATTGTCCTTCTCCATGCCCTGCCGCCCAATAGATTGGCATGGCCGCGACGCAGTTTCCTGGCACTTGAACCGGTCAGGAGAAAAGATATCCCCTTGTTTTCAATAAGCCAATGAACCTCATCAAGAAGAGCGGGGATCTTCTGTATTTCGTCTATGACTATCAGCCCCTTGTGTAGCTGATAGCGTTCACGGAGCAGGGCCGGCCTGGAAGCAAATTCTGCAAACACATCGGTTTTAAGAAGATCTATTATTACCGCGCCTGAAACGCTGGCCTGTCGCGGACTTATGTCGCTATCTGTGACTGAAAGATGATGGCGCAGCCAGTAGGTTTTTCCCACCTTGCGCGGTCCCCACAAAAAAGCCGATTTACCGGAAGGAAGGGATAATTTAAACTGCCGATTTATTATTTTTCTAACCATATAGGGTAGTTTATCATGATAATCTGCCATGGTCAAGCATTTTATCTTTAAAACCGGACACCAGTCTTTCTTCAGGCCCTTCGCTATCCATTAAAAAAACCCCTGTGATTTATCAATTGTTTTTTTAATGGATATAGAATCGACTTAAAAAAGAC
>JAKLQJ010000263.1 GCA_022013385.1 Elusimicrobiota bacterium | reverse complement strand
ATAAATTCCGGGAAATGAAGCCGGCCCCGATGAATAAGCAAGCGTATAAGTTGACACGATTACGGATTCTGCTGTTTCGGTTCCGGCCATATTTCTGGCTTTGGCTTTAAAAGAATACTCCGTATTTGGAATAAGTCCTGTGAATTTTTGCGCCACGCCGGGGTCATACTCTTCATTTGTGTTCAGATAACTACCGCCGCCCACAGCATATATTTTTCCATCCGCCGCCGCGGCTGCCAAAAAATTCCGCGCAGTCGGCATATCAATTTTAGTTGTCCATGTGTTTGTCAGCGGGTCGTACTCTTCATTTTCCTTCTCTGTTCCGAGATATCCGCCTATCGCGTATATCTTTCCGCCTACCGCAGCGGCGACCAATGCGTACCGAGCTGTGGGCATTACCGCCTTAGTCGTCCATGTATTGGCTACGGAATCATATTCTTCGTTTTTATTTGTTCCCCCAGTCCCTCCAATCGCATATATCTTTCCGGCGACCGCCACGACCCCCAAAATAAATCGCCCAGTCGGCATATCAGCCTTAGTCGCCCATGTATCGGTTTCGGGGTCATATTCTTCGTTTTTATTTGTTCCCCCATCCCCGCCAATCGCATATACCTTTCCTCCTACCGTAGCGGCGACCAATGCGTACCGAGCTGTGGGCATTACCGCCTTAGTCGTCCATGTATTGGTTTCAGGGTCATACTCTTCGTTTTTATTTGTTCCCCCAGTCCCGCCAATCGCATAGAGCTTTCCGCCTACCACAGCGGAGGCCAGCGCATTGCGCGCAGTAGTCATCACCGCCTTACCCGTCCACGAATTGGCCGCGGGGTCATATTCTTGATTTTCTTTCTGTGTTCCGCCAAGCCCGCCAATCGCATATATCTTTCCGCCTACTGCAACGGCTGCCAAATTAGAGCGCGCTGTGGGCATCACAGCCTTAGTGAGCCATGTATTTCCGCCTGTATGCCAGCCCGCATAGTCCCCGCCTATGGCCACATTTGTTGCCGACTCCCCTGAATGCAAATTGCTAAAACCTGGTGTTGCCGCATAAGCCGAAGCGGTTATTGTGCCGCATGTAATCTCTTCAAAAACGATATCGGTCGGTGTTTCAATCGGCAAAGTCGCAGTCGGAGGGTCTGTATTGGCATAATCCGTGGCCTGACCTATTAGCGAGCCCGCGCGCATATAATAGGTTGCGTTTTGTTCCATATCTTGAACGGTCAGGGTCTCAATCAAAATATTGTCGGTTGAGGAGGAATAAAGTATTGCGCTAAAATCGGATGTCGCGGAAGCCTCAACTATATAGCCGTCAACATCCGACACCGCGCCGTAGTTTACGGTAATGCTTGATTCATATACGGCGGAAATTACAGGGTTGATAGGGGCGGCCGAACCTGTGGATGTTGAACCTAAAACAAAATAATCGTTCCAGACATTAAGATTATTAGCGGCTTTAATGCGGAAGTAGAAAGTTCCCGGCGGAGTTAATCCTTCAACCGTGGCAAAGATATTGTAGGTCTGTGACGAGCCTAATATTTCGCTGAAATCGGTAAGTCTGGAAGCCTGAACAAGATAAGTCGCGCCGGGTCCATTGTATCCCATTGAAACCGTGCCGCTCGACCATGCCACCGTCACACTGCTTGTGTAAATAGCGGGATATGAAACAGGCCCCGATGAATAAGCAAGCGTATAAGTTGACACGATTACGGATTCTGCTGTTTCGGTTCCGGCCATATTTCTGGCTTTGGCTTTAAAATCATATTCCGTATTGGGAATAAGCCCTGTGAATTTTTGCGCCACGCCGGGGTCATACACCTCGTTCTGGTTCTTGGAATACCCATATCCTCCCGAAAAAATATACCCTCCCACCGCGTACAACTTTCCGTCAACCATGGCGCCGCTTAAATTTGCCCGGGCCGTGGGCATGTCTACCCTGTCCACCCATGTATCGGTCGCCGGGTCATATTCCTCATTTGTCGTAAGATAATCGGAACTGACTACACCACCCACCACAAAGATCTTTCCGCCTACCGCCGCGGCCGCCAAACCATAGCGCGCTGTTGGCATCACAGCCTTAGTTATCCATATATTGTTTATGGGGTCATATTCTTCATTTGTGTTCAGATAACTACCATTATACCCGCCCACAGCATATATCTTTCCGCCTACCGCCGCGCCTGCTAAATAACTGCGCGCTGTTGGCATCACAGCCTTAGTTATCCATATATTGTTTATGGGGTCATATTCTTCATTTGTGTTCAGATAACTACCATTATACCCGCCCACAGCATATATCTTCCCGCCCGCAGCCGCAGCCGCCAAATAATCCCGCGCCGTGGGCATATCGGCTTTAGTTATCCATGTATTAGTTTCGGGGTCATATTCTTCGTTTTTATTTGTTCCCCCAGTCCCGCCAATCACATATATCTTTCCGCCTACTGCCGCGCCTGCCAAATATGTCCGCGCAGTAGGCATATTCGCCTTAACCGTCCATGAATTTGTTGCTGGGTCATACTCTTCGTTTTTATTTGTTCCCCCAGTCCCTCCAATCGCATATATCTTTCCGCCCACCGCCGCGGCGACCAAATAGCGGCGCGCAGTGGGCATTACCGCCTTAGTGACCCATGTATTTCCTCCGGTATGCCAGCCTGCATAAGCTTCGTCTATAGCCACATTTGTGGCCGATAATCCCGATTGCAAATTGCTAAATCCCGGCGTTGCCGCATAAGCCGAAGCGGTTATTGTGCCGCATGTAATCTCATCAAAAGCAATACTGGTCGGCGTTTCAATCGGCAAAGTCGCCGTCGGAGGGTCCGTATTGGCATAATCCGTGGCCTGGCCTATCAGTGAGCCGGCGCGCATATAATAGGTCGCATTTTGTTCCATATCTTGAACGGTCAGGGTCTCAAGCAAAATATTGTCGGTTGAGGAAGAATAAACTATTCCGCTAAAATCAGGCACTGTGGAAGCTTCAACCAAATAGCCGTCAACATCCGTGGCCGCTTCATAGCTTACGGTAATGCTTGACACATATACGGCGGCAATAATAGGATTAACGGGAGCGGATGAACCGTTTGCCTTTGAACCGATAATGGCATAATTGTTCCAAACACCAATACTGTTCATGGCCTTAATGCGAAAAAAGAAAGTGGTCGGCGGGTACAATCCTTCAACTGTGGCAAAGATATTGGCGGTTTGCGATGAGCCGGCT
>JAKLQJ010000262.1 GCA_022013385.1 Elusimicrobiota bacterium | reverse complement strand
CACTTCTTTACATTTAAATGCTTGTTTTTACCCCGTGGGTTGGGTAAACTTGGTTGTAGAAAAAACCCGCGGGGTTAAAACCACGACGCAAGATGCGTAAATAGTAAATGTCAAGTTATTTACGACGCACTACACTAGGGATTGACAAGTCAAGAGTTATCTGCTATATATATAGAGAGAGATAAATGTGCGGATGTTTTTTGAGGGAGGCGTACTTCGGTTGTTTGAGTCTGTAGTACTTTTGTTTGGCGGTGTGCTGTGTGTGAGGGAGCGCGAAAAGGACGGTGAGAGAGGCGCAATCTTTTCGTGCTCCCTTTTGTTTTATCTCTCTTTTTTGCCAATTTCTCTTCTTTTTATCTAAAATATAACTATATGTTTATCCGTTTAGAAATTTCGGCGGTTGGCGCCGATTTAAAAATCTCATGCTAAATCTTCGCGAGATGAAAGGATTTTTTTTCTTCTGCGCATTGTGGTTTTTTTTCATTTTGAATGCTTATGCCTACCAAACCGTCGCTAGAGAGACCGTATGGGACGAGATAATGTTTGAACAAAGCATTATCAATATGCGCAAAGGCGTTTATTATATGGATAGTGAAAATTATGTTGAGGCCGCGAATGAATTTATCAAAGCCATAAGCAAGAGTCCATACGATGCTAATGCTCATATTTTTTATGGTTCAAGTCTATATTGGCTGGGGGATATTGATAAGGCATTGCGTGAATATGAGATTGCCTTGAAATTTGATTCAAAAAACGCCCTTGCCTTGCAGTTAACAGCCATAGCTTATTCTTGGCGAGGCGAGATGGACAAAGCCTTAGAATATTTTTTAAAAGCCGAAGAATATGGCCCGGAAAGATCGGACATAAAAATGAATTTAGGTTCTGTTTATCACAGCTTTGGAAATTTTGACAAATCTCTTTTTTATTTCAGAAAAGCCTTGAAATTGAACCCTAAAAATCCTCTTTATAATTTTCAATTGGGCGCTTTATATAAGCGGCTTGGCAGATATTATGACGCTTTAAGTTATATGACTGCCGCCGCGCGTTATGACAGAAACTATGAAGACGCTTTTTTTGAACTTGGAACAATCCATGAAAAACTTGGCGATAATAAAAAGGCAATAAGCTCTTACAAGCGAGCTCTATACCTCAAACCTTTTGATAGCGCAGCGAGATTCAGATTAGCCATAGTCCTTCTTAAAAGCGGAGAGGCAAAGAAAATTGAAAAATATATTATTGAGGCTTTTAATCTGACGCCTAAGAACAAAAAAGGCGGTATTTCTCTTAATCTTGTATATTCGGGGCGAGCTAAAAATCGAAAGGAGCAATCCTCCGCTACAGCGTCGGCGGACAAGCAGACGACAGGCAATAGGCGGCAGGCAATAGTCGGGACCCGTCCTAAAAATGATGAATTGGAAAATGATATTTTAAACTCCATAGAAAATTCTCTCAGAAAAATTAAAGACGATGAGGATATAAAACTAAAGGTGGAGTTTTTATCATTGCCGAAAACAGAGATTGTTAATTTTTCAAGTGAAAAAGGAAGAACTTTGAGCGGCAGTTTGGATAGGCGGCTTGCTGAATTCCCCGCGACCGGGAAAATAGGCGAAAAAAATAGGCGGGTTACCTTCTATAGAAAAGGAGAATATTTTATTGCTGAAACTGACGAGCGGAAACGCGAAGAAAAGATATCTGAGATTATCTCTGAAATTGATAAAATACTTTCCAAAGCCGACAAGGATAATGATGTCAGAATTTCAGTTAGCATTGAAACAGATAAAAGGATATCATCATTTGATTCCGCAAAACAAACCGGCGGAACAGCTTACCAGGACAAGCGAGAAGATATAAACAAAGTTGTTTATAATCCGCGAATGGTCGGAAATGATATGCGGCTTTGGGTTATGGGGCGCAATTGGCTTGAAAATGTGGAAGAAGGCCTAATTGAGCTTGAAGATTTTTTATCACCTTCTTCGCCGATATCCTATGCCGTTATGGGGCTTGGCAATTTGATTCTTGGAGAAGCTATGGAAGCCGAGGATAATTTTGAAAAGATAAAATTATCTCTGCCGCTTCTTTATAATTTGGGAATGAGCGTTATGTGGGTTGAAAAAGGGAACGAAAAAAAAGCCCTTTATCATTCTGACGCGGTTCTTAAGATTGATTCCGAAAATAAAGTGGCTTTGCGTAATAAAAAATGGCTGAGCTATTAAATAAGCAATGCAATATGACAGTAAACGGCGGGAAAAAATTGTTCCGCCTTTGGCGGACGGTGATAAGTAAAAATCGATTCCTTTATTGATTTCTTTTCATATCACCTTATATTTCCGCATTTATGCCGTTTCTTATAATTTGTGTAGACAGAAAAAACTCTGAACTTTATGACCCATTTGAAAAATTTAATTTTAAGCGTTAGCTCGCAAAATCTAAAAACTTTTTTTATAAAAAAAATCGTTTCCAATTATAAGTATTGGATGGGCGGCATTATCACCTCTGAAATAAGAAATAATGGGCGAAGAGAGGGCTATGAAATTAGAACCCTAAAAGGCGCGAAATCGGTTCTTGCTTCCGTGAAGATTATATCCGATATTAGTTTTAACAAATATGCCGTAAATCTCGACTCGCTTGAAGTATCTTCCTTAAAAGCCATTATGACCGCCATAGAGGAAAAAAAAATAGTTTTGATAGATGAGGTCGGAAGCATAGCGCTTTTATCCGATGAATTTATAAATCAAGTTCGCGGCGCTTTATCATCGCAAATGCCGGTTTTGCTGATAATCCGAGCGGGAGCCAAGACTTTTTTAAATACGCTTTCGTCCATGAGCGAAACTGAAATATATAATATGGAAAAACGCAACTATTCGGAGATTGAAAAAAAAGCTGATGCTTGGTTTGAATTTTGGATAAATAGGATCAACAGAGATGGATAAACATAATTTAAATTTTTCCCTTGACACCGTAAGGAAAGCGCATTTTATAGGAATCGGAGGAATAGGAATGAGCGGTATAGCTCAACTTATGCGGGCAATGAATTATGGCGTTAGCGGATCGGATATGGAGAAATCCTTAATAACGCGCCGGCTTGAAGATATGAAAATAAAAGTTTTTTATAAGCATAACAAAAATAATATCGGTTCCTGCGATTTGGTCATTATAAGTTCCGCGATAAGAAAAAATAATCCTGAGCTTATTGAAGCTAAAAGAAAAAAAATCCCGATTGTGCGCCGCGCTGAGATGCTTGCCAAGATAGCTGAGTTAAAAAAAACAGTTACAATTAGCGGCACACATGGCAAAACTACCGTAACTTCTATGCTCGGTTCTATTTTTGAAGGCGCTGAAGAGGACGCGACCATAGTTGTCGGCGGACTTTTCAAAAATATATCCTCAAATGTCAGAATAGGCGCGAGTGAATACTTTGTTACGGAAGCGGATGAATCGGATGGTTCTTTCCTTTATTTTTCCCCGCTTATCACATGTGTAACAAATATAGATATCGACCACATGGATTACTACGGTGATGTGAATGCGCTTAAAAAAGCGTTTATAAGCCATATTTCGAAAATTCCTTTTTATGGCGCGGCTGTTCTATGTTCTGACGATGAAGGTATTAGAACCATTATAAAAGATATACATATTCCCATTATCACATACGGCTTGTCCCGTGGCGCCATAAGCAGGTGGTTTGATTATCCTGATTGGCTTGCTAATGACATAAAGATGAAAGAAAATAAAACGAGATTTACGGTTTATTTCAAAGGGAAAAAAATGGGAGAGGTTAAAATCCGCGCTGCAGGCAAACACAATGTGTTAAATGCTCTCGGAGCTATTGCTTGCGGAGGATATCTGGGATTTGATTTTGCCAAAATGTCCGAAGGATTAGGAAAATTTATGGGAGTAAAAAGAAGGATAGAATCCCTTGATTTTATTAAAGGTGTTAGGTTTATTGACGATTACGGACATCATCCTACAGAGATAAATGCGACACTTGAAGCAATAATGGCCGCTTATAAGCCGAAACGAATAATAGCTCTTTTTCAACCGCATAGATATTCCAGAACAAAAGCGCTTTACAAAGAATTTGCCAAAGCTTTCAAATTGGCGGATATTGTCTACATTATGGATATTTATCCCGCCGGAGAAAGCCCTTTAAAAGGAGTTTCTTCCGATCTCATTTTAAATATTATGAAAGAGGAAAATAAGGTAAAAGTATTTCACTTTAAAGATGCCGTTACGGTGGCCAAAAATTTATCAAAAGGAGATATATTGCTTAGCATAGGAGCGGGGGATGTTTGGAAAATGGGAGAAGATATAAAGCTGAAGTTTGAAATAATTAGTTAGTTAGGCAATCCCGCCCCCTCCACTACGGCCCTCCATTACGACTTCTTCGCCACTACAACTTAGGCGAACCCGCCGATGCCGTAGTGGAGGGGGCGGGCAAGCATCGGCGGGTTTCCGCCACTTCCGCCAAACAAACTGGCGGATCCGCCTCTGGCGGAAAATCTTGGCGCCATAGGCGCCATGTAGTAATGGATACCGCCCTTAATGGCCATAGGCCTTGATGCGGTATGACATAGTCT
>JAKLQJ010000261.1 GCA_022013385.1 Elusimicrobiota bacterium | reverse complement strand
GAGAAACTGACGGATGTTGTCGGTTTGTATATGAATCCACCGGATAAGGCTTTGGTATTGTGTGTGGATGAAAAATCGCAAATTCAGGCATTGGATCGCACTCAGCCGGGATTGCCAATGAAAAAGGGACGATGTGGAACTATGACGCATGATTATAAACGCAATGGAACCACTTGCCTTTTTGCGGCACTTAACGTTTTGGAAGGAACCGTGATCGGAACTTGTTATCCCTTGCATCGCAATGAAGAGTTCCTGAAGTTTTTGCGCAAAATTGACCGCGAAACTCCTGGAAGAAGAGATCTGCATTTGATTTTGGATAACTACGGAACTCATAATCACCCTAATGTAAAGTTATGGCTTCAACATCATCGGCGTTTTCATCTCCATTTTATTCCGACCAGTTCTTCATGGTTGAATCTTGTGGAACGTTGGTTCGGCGAGATTACGCGCAAGCGAATTCGCCGTGGCGTCTTCAGAAGCGTTCCGGAGTTGATTAGCGCAATTAAAGAATTCATTCGCTTAAATAACCAGAATCCAAAACCTTTCGTCTGGACAAAGAAAGTTGAGGCTATTCTGGAAAAGGTTAATCATTGTAAAGTCGCTACTGACTCACTACACTATCTTTGTTGCCTGCTCATTTGCTTTTTCCTGTGATTCCCGCTCCAACCTTGACTTGGCTTCTTGTAGCCGCTTCATCCGACTCCCGCGTTCTCTTAATCCCTCAGGCAATTCGTCGCCCCGTTTGCCTTTGCCATAGAGCGTATCTTCTTCTTCGTCCTTTGCTTTCGCCTCTCTGAACATTCTATCCACTTCTTCTTCCAAATGCTTGTGCGTCCTATTTGCCGATAAAGCGGCCGCGCCTTTTATCTTTGTTCCATCCAACGCCACCACTCCGACCTTTACTAATCCCGCTTCCCTGCATAATCGCAAAACATCCGTGAATAAATTTTTAAGTTCCGCCGCGTTCTCCGAACGAAATCGGCATATTGTGGAATAATCAGGCTTTTTGTTTGCCGTAATTATTCTCAATGCTATGTCAACTTCACACCCGCGCTCTATCTTTCGCGATGAGCGTTCTCCATGACTATATGAGTATAATATCAATGCCGTCATCATTGAAGGATTATACGCCGTATTTCCGCATCCATCCAAGCGATATTTTCCATAAAGCTCCGTTAAATCCATATAATTCACCGCGTCTATTATGAACCATGCCAAATGTCCCTGCGGCAACCAATCATGCAATGACGGCGGTAACAAGTAACCGGTTTCCCTGTCGCATTCAATAAAATTATAAGCCATTATTTTTTTCTCCTTCGCGCGCGTTCGCGCATAAGATAATTATAACAAATATTCAAAACTTATATCAAATTATCGTTGACCGGATTCATGTTTGGCCGGCTGCCTGCCCGCCGATGTAGTAGAGGCGGAATACGCATAGTCCCGCCAAAGGCGGGAGCGCTGTCATGGGCTTGTCAAAACGATTCCTTGCTGCAATTGAGTATAATATATAAGACAGCTGTAAAGATATTTTAAAGGCATCTCCCCAAATCAACCGGCATTTTTTTAAAATTTGATTTTAAGGGGTTATGCAACAGGCTATTACGGGGCTTCTTTATTTAGCCGCGGAAATTTTCTATTTAATTACCGTGATGACAAACGCCCTTCGTTTAAGATTTTGGTCAAGGATAGTCAACCCTAATGATTTGTAATATTCAAGAGACCTTTCGAAGAATTTTTTCATCTCAGAATAGGACTCATAAGGTAAATTACGATATCGTTGTATCTTAATTGAATCGGGCGCCGTAAAGACTATAGTATAGTCATAAACATCATAATCAAATTCTTTCAAAGCGCTTATGACATTGTATCCGTTGCTTTTTAAGCTGAAAACCGCGTAATCCATCGATTCCTTAGCCTCTTTTTCTCGAGAAAATCCACTGCTCCGAAATGTAAACTGTTTCATTTGATGCTCAGCCTTTGGAATCGGAACAGGCAACTGTTGAATGGTAGTTTTATCAGCGTATTTAGCGCTTATGTCTACGGAAGATGTTCTTAAATCTTCTATTTCCGTAGCCGCATCTAAATTTCCGCTAATGGAAATAATGATAACCACTAGCACTATCATAAGTTTTTTCATAAAGTTTTGCCTCTCTTTTGGTTTAGTATTGTACTATTAATAGAATATCACACTAATTGAAACTCGCCAACGGGCATAAGTCCCGTTTAATGATTGTTTTTGGACCTAGTAATTTATGGGCACAAAGGCTCAGATAGGCATCTATGAAAAGGTATGTTTTGTTCCAGTGAAATTCGGGGGCTTTTGTAATTATTATGAATATCCTCTGAAATATAATACACCCATAATACTTTTTATTTTTTTACTTTCTTATTCTTTTATTTTGCTGACTTTTGTCAATTATTTTGGTAGAATTTCAGTATCGCAGAAGCACCCATTCTTACCGGAGGTTTTTATGAAAAAAGCAGAAATATTGTTAGCTATTTGTTTTCTATTGGCAAGTTTTACGACATTTTCAAACGCCACTCAGAAAATAGTAACTTTCGATTATGACATTATCACAAAGCAAGCAGGAGAAAAAGAACTCCAAAGTATAGACGGAAAAATTGTAAGAGAACTTAAAATAATAAATGCCTTAGTAGCTATATTTCCCGATTATGTGAAAGACTCAATGATATATACGCTTAAAGGCGTCATAAATGTGGAAGAAGATTCTTACTATAAGTGGATAGAATCTGAAAACCAATCTTTTGCCGATATCACTATCCCCTCTGTAAAAGAGATTATAGGCAAAATAAAATCCGCCAATGAGGATGCCCCATTATCAATTCCCCAACACACAAATTCAGAAGAAGTGGTAAAAAGCGAAATCCCATGGGGAATAGAAAGAGTTGATGCCGAAGGAGCATGGAATATAACTCAAGGAGAAATGGCAAAAGTGGCAATTTTGGATACCGGAGTGGATTTTTCTCATCCCGATCTCGCTCCTAATTATGCCGGCGGATATAATGCGATTACCCCTGAAACCTCTCCCTTAGATGACCATGGGCACGGCACGCATGTAGCCGGAACTATCGCGGCTGTGAAAGACGAAAAAGGTGTTGTGGGAGTCGCGCCGAAAGCTAAAATTTACGGCGTCAAAGTTTTGAACGCAAGCGGTAGCGGCACTTATTCCGGAATAATAGCCGGTATCGAATGGTGCGTTGAAAATGATATTGATATTATAAATATGAGCCTTGGCGGTCGCAATTCCATAGACTCTTTTCATCTAGCTGTAAAAGCGGCTTATAAAAAGGGCATAACCATAGTGTGCGCCGCCGGCAATGATGGTAAAGCTGTTAATTATCCCGCTAAATACGCCGAAACATTAGGCATTTCAGCAAGCACTTCCTTAAATGCGATAGCCTATTTTTCAAGCAGAGGACCCGAAATTGATTTTATAGCTCCGGGTCTTAATATTTATTCCACTTATAAAGGCGGAAAATATACAACTATGTCGGGCACTTCAATGGCATGCCCGCATGTAACAGGTCTTGCGGCTCTCGCTGTAAGCTTGGGGCATAATTCTCCCGCAAAAGTTAAAGCCGCGCTTACAAAAGCCGCGATTGATATCGGCTTAGCGGAGGAATTGCAGGGAGCGGGCCTTATAAAGGCGGGGAAAATAAATAGCGCGACAGCGCAATAGTGATACAGTTTAGTAGCAAACAACTTAACCTCTGCAACCCCGCGGGTTGCAGAGGTATTTTATATCGCTACCGCCTTACTGTTCTACCAATCATATTCTTCGCTTATACCTATAAGCTTATCAATTCTGCTTTTTACAATCTTTGATTTATGAGCTTTTCTGTCTTCCAATTTGGCGCGAAGTTTTTTTATTTCCTTATCCATTTCTTTGATTCTGGCTTCTTGACCTTTGGCTCTTAAATCAAAAAGTCTGGACACTTTTGTTGTTAAACTTTTTTCAATAGCCTCTTTCTCGCCGCTTGAAGCCTCTTTATATTTGAAGCTAAGCTCTCTTGTCTCATATTCAAGCTTAATACCTTCAACAATATCCTTTTCCATCGAAGCATCGCTACGGCGCCTGAGCGCCATCATTAAAGGCCTTGAAGCGTTTCGCAGGACAAACTGATATTTTCTCCCTGCAGTTTTTTTTAATTCTTCAAGTTTCTTGGCGAATTCAGGTTCATGTTTTTTTATTGTTTCAATAACCTTTTTTTGAACATTCTGGTTATTATCGCCCCTATCATCCATATTTTCGCGGGGAAACATTTTCTTATCGCCACGGCGCATTTCACGGTCACCCGGGCCTTTTGCTTTGCGCATTTCCATGCCGCCTCTCATTCCGGGTCCACCATCAAAGTCGCCCGCAATTTCCTCCTGTTCTATCCCAATGTCTTCATCACCCATTTCCTGAGCGTTAAGATAAGCTCCGGCTGAAGAAAACATCAAAATAAGACCTATTACATATGCTATGTTCTTTTTCATAATATCCTCCTATTTTCGCTTATTGATTCTATTTCGGCATCAATATTTTCATACTCAAAATCTTCAACAGATTCGGCATATCCGCCAAGAAAAGAATTCTGCGCCTCATACATACTATACTCCAAACTATCAAGTTCTGAATCTATATCCGAAATCCATTTAAAATTATTTTTATCTATGCCGAAATTAAAAAATATTCCGATTATTAAAGCGGCAAAAACTAAAGCCGAAGCTGTTTTCTTCCAATGGATAAAAATATTTTCCAGCCGTTCGCATAGCTTCCCCCGCCAATACTTTGCGGCCGAAAAGCGTGGCGCGACAAAAGAGACGGCGGGGTTGTTTTCACGCGCCTCACGAATTATACCATCAATCAAATGAGAAGGCGGCTCCGCTTTAACGGTATTAAGATATTTTGAAATACCGCTTAAAACTTCTAAATTCTTTTTACATTCGGAGCAAGTTTTTAAATGGTTTTTTATTTCTTTGCTTTGAGCATTATCGGTTTCGCCGTAAAAATACAGTAAAATCTTTTCGGAGTATTCACAATTCATGCGACCTCCCTAAGTTCAAATTTTAACTTGCTTAAAGCTCTGGACATTCTTGCTAAGGCCGTGCCGATTGGAACCTTAAGTATTTTAGCTATTTCCTTAAAAGAAAGCCCCCAGTAATGCCTCATAATAAATACTTCTCTTTGTTCATCCGAAAGGATTTCAAAAGCTTTCTCTATTTTCCCGTCCGTTTCATTTTTTATCAAAATATTTTCGGGAGACAGTTCTTTTGAAGCTATTGTTTCGCCCGCCGTTTTCAGGCCGGAAATATGCCCCGCGTCCTCTCCCTTACTTTGGTCCAGCGATTCAAAACGACGATTTTTATTTTTCCTGAAACCATCTATAACCATATTATGAGCGACCGTATAAATCCAATTAGCGAACTTTTGCTCTTCATTATAAGATTGTATGTTCTTTATTAATTTAAGAAATATCTCCTGAAACAAGTCATTGGCGTAATCCGTGTTTCTGACCATCTTCAAAAGATACGCGTAAATTGGCGTTTTATATTTTTTCATAATCTTTTCCAATGCTTCCGTGTCGCCTTTTTTGTAAGCCTTTATAAGCTCCGCATCCGTAATTCCCACATCTAGAGAGTCAAATTCATTTAATTTCCTAAGTGCGTGGGGCATTTTTTTGCTCCTATAATAATTAACGCTTTATGCGCCGATTTTATTGCATCGTATGACGGCATATATGTATTTTTTACCTAGTTTAATACCCTACTGTAGCAACAAAACAGTTTTGCGCCATCTCAAGTTGGGTTTAGTCGCCATATTGCTAATTACCTTGTTACCCGACTATATAGTATATTATAAAAATCGGCTGATTCTTGAAAATTTTTTTGGCAGAAAAAAATTTTATAGGATATAATACAAGACTATCATGTTAAGTTATAAAAAAAGATTTTTAAATCAAGAACGCTGGCGCGGTTTTTTTATTGTCGGCGCTTTAATCTTCGCAATAAGCCAATCGCAAGCATCAACCAACAAAGCTTATGAATTTTACTTAAGCGGCGATATAACCAAATCAGCTGATGAATATCTCTTTAATGCGCGCTTAAACCCTCAAAATATTATGCCCCTTTTAAATGCAGGCATAGTTTATAAGCAGTTGGGAAAATATGAAAATTCCATTAAGATTTTCCGGCAAGCTTTGGATATAAATCCTGATGATAGCGATATTTTATGCGAACTTGGCTGGCTAAAATTTCATCTCGCCGAATATCAGGATGCCGCCGAGCTTTTTGAAAAAGCCATTAAAAACCGGCCTAATCATACAAGATCGCTATTGGGACTAGGCAGCGTTTATTCGCATCTAAATAGAAAAGTGGATGCGATAAATTATTTAAAAAAATATAAAAAACTCAGACCGGACTTTTCCGGAATAGATTATATTATCGCTTGGGATTATGTGAATTTTAAAATGTATGAGGAAGCCGAGCAATACTTAATAGAAGCCTTGCGTAAAGATCCTTCTTTTATAGAAGCCCGCTTGCCTCTTGCCGGCATTTACGCGCGCGGCCACAAATTTAATGAAGCTTGGAATCAATACTATAGAGTTTTGGATTACGCTCCGAAACATCCTGTCGCGTCCAAGATGATAAAAGTGCTTGAAGGAAAACTTACCAAACAACCGGAAGAAATCCGTCCCCCGTTTAAAATTAAAGGACCGCCAAAACTGGCGCCTATTGACGCTCTCAAAGAATTGGATGAATCCACAAAAGTGCGCGTGGGCATAGGCACGAATAATACCGGCGCGCAAGGCAAAAACAGGATATTGAAATTTAAGTCCTTTGAAGGCTTTAAGGTTATAGGAAAAAGATCGGGCAAACTTTATGCCAGCGCTAAACCGGATGAAATATGGACGGCAATATATGAAAACAATAGAGTAGTGTTAAAAAATCCGGAAAATAAAATTTATGGAAAATTTACGGGTCCTATTCTAGTTGAACCCTATAATCCTAAGAATGGTTATATAATTTTTGAAAGGATAAAAAATTCCGATAATACATGGTTTCGTAATTCTGATCGGGCATATAGGGGAATTATGGAATTATACCCCATTAAAAACAGAGGAATAGGGATAGTAAATATAATTGATATGGAAATATATTTACTGGGCGTAGTGCCAAGCGAAGTAATGAGTTATTGGCCTTATGAAACCCTTAAAACGCAAGCAATAATCGCCAGAACTCAAGTTTTAATTCGAAAAGAGCGCGGCGGAAAACATAGAAACCAGGGCTATCATCTCTGCGACAGCCAGCATTGCCAAGTTTATAAAGGCGTAACAGCGGAAAGAAATTCAACAAATAATGCCGTTGTGGATACTCAAGGCCAAATTTTGACCTATCGCGGCCGGCCCGCTCAGACATTTTACCATTCAAATTGCGGCGGTCATATTCAAGCGTCAAAAGATGTTCCGAGGTGGGGGCATATAAGCTATTTAAAAACCCATCAGGACTTGCCGAAGGAAAAACAAAAGCCTATGGATTCGCCATGGGAATTCCACCAATGGATAATGAGCAATCCTCCGTCTAATTGTAATTTTCCCCCCGCCACCTCATCCTCGCATTTCAGATGGATAAGAATAATCAAACATAAAGATTTGAGCTATAGGATAAACCTAAAATATAAAATAGGCAAATTAAAAGAAATATTTCCTTTAAAAAGAAGCTCCTCCGGCAATGTAAACGCGCTTAGGATTGTCGGCTCCAAAAAAACCGTAACAATAGACCGCGAACATTTAATACGCAATGTTCTGGGTTTCGGTTCCGTAAAAAGCACTCTGTTTTTTATGGAAACAAACAGATTTAAAGACGGCAAAATAAGAAATTATTGGATATACGGCGGCGGATGGGGACACGGCATAGGGCTTTGCCAATCGGGCGCGGCAGGCATGGCGGGAAAATACGGAAAAACCTCCGGCGAAATACTCCAGTTTTATTTTCCCGGAACCAAGTTAAGCAAAATTAAATACATCCGAAAAAATAAAAAAAAATAACCTGTCCCACTTCCGAAGTGGGATAGGTTATTTAATTCATTTCCCAAACACCGGGACCTTCAAGAATTTCTTTAAGATTAATATCTCCGGCTTCATCCTCTTTGTTCTTAAGCAATTCTTCATACGAAGGTTTTTCGACATTTTTTAATATACCGACAGGGACCGGCATATCAGGATAGAAAAAACCGCTTAATAAATAGGCTAATTCAGTATTGGTCTCGTCGTAAATAACCACTTCAGACGGAATTTTTCCATGCTGGAATTTTATTATCTCGGGCTTATAATCCTTTATGGCTATGCCCTTGTCTTTATTTTTGCCAAAAACAAGCGGCTTGCCATGCTCCACGCAAATCATAATATCATCCCTTTTGTCTTTATCTTTGAAATGGTCAAATTCAATATTAGTAAAAGCCAAACATCTCTGAAAGATTTCAACAAAAGCTGTGCCTTGATGTTTTGCCGCCGCTTCAAAAACATGACCCATCATCGTCATATCGGTATCCAATACCCTTGCGACAAAAGTGCAGTCAAGGCCTATAGCGAATCTAAGCGGAGTAAAGGGATAATCTATGGTGCCTGACGGAGAACTTTTGGTTATTACGCCCATTTTGGTTGTTGGAGAAGCCTGGCCTTTGGTAAGAGCGTAAATTCTATTATTAAGTAGGATTATCTTAAGCCCGATATTTCTCCTTATGGTATGCAAAGCATGATTTCCGCCTATTGAAAGAGCGTCGCCATCGCCAGTAACAACCCATACCGAAAGGGCGGGGTTGGCAAGCTTCACGCCGCTTGCGACCGCCGGCGCTCTGCCGTGAATCGTATGAAAGCCGTAAGTATTCAAATAATACGGCAAACGGCTTGAACAGCCTATGCCCGAAATTACGGCAAATTTTTCATGAGGGATGCCCATATTAGCGAATGTTCTTTGCATTTGCGCGAGCACGGCAAAATCACCGCAACCGGGACACCATTTTACCGGACATTTTGAAGCAAAATCTTTGGCTGTGTATTTTAGTTTCGTTTTTGAACTCTCCATATTTACCTCGCGAAAAGTTTTTTTATTTTTATGAGAACATCTTCAGAACTCAACGGCTGCCCTTCGGTCTTGTTCAAACCGATAGGGTCAATGAGATAATTCGCTTTTACAATCATTCTGAATTGCCCCAAATTTTCTTCAGGTATCAGAACTTTTCTAAATCTTCTCATTATGGTCCCCATATCGGGCGGCAAAGGGTTAAGATGTTTTATATGGATAGACGAAACATTTAGCCCCAGTTTTCTCCCTTCGCATACCGCGGTGGTTATGGCTCCGAAAGTTGAACCCCAGCCGACAACCAAAACTTCTCCTTCCTGGTCGCCGTATATTTTGGTGGGAGGTATTTCTTTAACAATTCTGGCTATTTTTTCGGCTCGCAATTTTGTCATTTTGACATGATTTAGAGGCTTATAGTTTATCCATCCCGTTTCCGCGTCTTTTTCAAGACCGCCTATGATATGCTCATAGCCTGGCCGTCCCGCTTCAGCCCAGTGCCTTGCGAGGGTTTCGGCATTCCGCGCATAAGGCTGAAATTCCTCTTTTGGCGGAAGTTTGGGAGTTTCAAATTCTTTAAGTTTACAAGCTTTTGAAACATTGAAAGGCTCCGAACCATTGGCGATAAAAGCATTGGTCAAAACCACAACCGGCGTCATATATTTTACGGCTATCGCCGCAGCCTCTAAAATTGTGTCAAAACAATCGGAAGGACTCATTGCCGCCATCACCGCCAGCGGTGATTCTCCATGCCTTCCGTACAAAGCTTGAAGAAGGTCGGATTGTTCGGTTTTAGTCGGAAGACCGGTTGATGGCCCGCCGCGTTGCACATCAACTACAACAAGGGGCAGCTCGCTTATAACCGCGAGCCCCAATGCCTCAGCTTTGAGCGAAAATCCGGGGCCGCTTGTTCCGGTCGCGGCGAAACATCCCGCGAAAGAAGCTCCGATACTGGAAGCTATTGCCGCTATTTCATCTTCAGCCTGAAAAACCACTATATTTTTACTTCTGTATTTTGCCAATACATGCAGAATATCAGTGGCCGGAGTAATTGGATAAGCTCCGTAAAAAAGTTTCTTCTTTAATAATTCCGCGGCGGCGATCAAGGCATAGGCGACAGCCTCATTGCCTGTAACATTTCTATACTTTCCGGGCATTACAATAGATTTTTTTACCTGAAATCTGGCTTCAAAAATTTGAGTGGCTTCGGCATAAGCGCGGCCGGCGGTAATCGCGTTAATATTGGCTTGCTGAAGCTGATGATTTTTTTTAAATTTGGTTTTCATCCATTCAATAGTCGGCTTAATGGATAAGCCATACATCCAGCATACAATGCCCAGCATATAGAAATTCTTACATTTCAATATCTGAACTCTGGTAAGCCCCGAATCCTTTAAAACTGTTTCAACAAGCGTGCTTACCGGAATTGGAATCACTCTGTAATTTGAAAGAGCGCCGTCCTCCAAAGGATTGGATGAATAGCCTGCCTTTTCCAAAGCGGGAGGAGTGAAGTTATCGGAATTTAGTATTATTATAGAACCGTTCTCAATATTCTCTATGTTTGCGGCTAATGCGGCCGGATTCATTGCCACCAAAACATCGGGTTTTGAGCCGGGTGTCATAACATTATCATCGCCAAAACACATCTGAAATCCGCTAACCCCGCCGAGAGAACCTGCCGGAGCTCTCATCTCCGACGGATAATCGGGCAATGTGCTTAAATCATTGCCGGCTATGGCGGTGGTATCGGCAAACTGATTGCCTAATAGCTGGATACCGTCGCCGGAATCTCCGGCGAACATTATGGTTGAAGAGTCAATATGATTGATTTGGTCCTTTTTGTTTAAAACAGATTTTTCCATCTTTTGAGCCTCTTTAATTCGTGATTTTAAACGCGTCAAAAACAAAAAAACAACTGCTTTACAAAAGTAAGGACTGGACTTGCCAGTAAGAATTATACTACAAATTATACTAGGCTAAAGACAAATAGCGGAAAGAGAGGCAGCACGGCAGAGCGACATTGTGGCAGAGACAAGAAATTTAGATAGTGAGTGAGACTTATAATGAAGGGACTCCTTATAACTTTAAACTCTCCCGCCACTAAAGCATCGGCGGGTTTCCGCCACTTCCGCCAAACAAACTGGCGGATCCGCCTCTGGCGGAAAATCTTGGCGCCATAGGCGCCATGTAGTAATGGATACCGCCCTTAATGGCCATAGGCCTTGATGCGGTATGACATAGTCT
>JAKLQJ010000260.1 GCA_022013385.1 Elusimicrobiota bacterium | reverse complement strand
CGCGTTCGGCGAGTTTAACCCGGGCGAGCAGCATGTGGAGATCCCTGTGTCTTTGGGAAAAGGGACGCATACCTACCGATTCGTAAAAAAGGAAGACCGCAGCGAGCTGTATGTGGACGGGACTTTGACGGCCATATACCAGGTCCCCGCGTTCATACTGGACTATGTGGAGCTGGACGGCCACGGCTTTTACGGCCCTTACGAGGGTTACTGGGACTACGCGGCCTACACGCGCGGGGCATACACCCCCGCCGAATTGCCGAGCCCGGGGACATCAACCACGACATGTGTAGAGGTTGCTGGCGTGCCTAATTGGAAACAATTCAATGACGGCACAAATACTTGGTATGACGATATTTATGATCATTCAACCAAAAAAATAAGCGCTTTGGGGTGCTTGCTGACCGCCGCGGCGCAGGTTGTTAAGAAATATGGATATGATACCGACCCTAGCAAATTAAATAAGACACTTAATAACACCGCAAGGGGTTTTGATGGAATAGCGGTGTATCTACCTGTGATGGTCGACACAATTACAGCTCAGGGGATATCATTAGAATATAAAAAGATAACAGGCACAGACGCAGAAATGAAAGCAGTGTTAGATGAGGGATTGAATATCGGGAGTCCAGTTATCTTGCAACTTTATAGTGTGTCTACGGTTGGCGGATCCCATTTTGTCGTGGCTACAAAGAAATGCGGCAATACCATTTATATAAACGATCCTGGTCACAGCAATATTCATGTAACAACCCTTGACCAGTATTTCGATTTAATGACAAATGGGAATCCTAAAGCAATTGTTAGCATCAGGATGATAACCAAGGGATAAAAATATGGAGAAATTATCTAAGTTTATATGGCTTTTAATATTCTTTGCAACTTCTTCTTGCATTTCTATTTCGTATGCGCAAGACAGAAGTAGCATAACTATTCGCATACATAATTCATCAGGGACAGCAAAGGATACTCCGGCGGAAGTTATACTGATTGACTCTCAAGGCCGTAGAACGGGTTTTGATGCAACGGCACCATTTAATGAAATTTTATTGATTAACGAAGTGCATGAAATTCCGCGTTCCAATTATACCATTGAAGGAATAGCCGATAACACTAGTAGTGGAGAAGATGAGCCCTTTTACAGGGAGCTGTATGTCCACAAACCTCTGCTTGGAAGATATATAATCCAAATTATTGGGAGACAGATTGGGGGTTATCGTTTATTCTGCGATTTTCATAAATCAAACCTTACAATGCAACCTTATGAAGATATAGGTTTTTCTGTGATCGGTCAAACAGTAGCAATCAGTGTGGAATATAATCCCGCGCCGGATTCTCCTCCCCTTGTGATAATAAAAACTGTAACCTTTGACACTTTGCGTCAGGATTTAACAGTAGCGCAAAAACTTACTCAACTCGGCGACGATAAGTTTGTTGATAGCTTAATTAGAATGATAAATCTTGCCGAGAAACTATCTATAAAATGCGATAAGCCTAAAGGTCATGATAAAGGGCATAATAAGAAAGAAACCTGCAAACCCGCCATTGCTATTTTAAATATGTTCATAAAACGATTGGAAATAGCCAATCGTAAATGTGATAATAAGCCGCAGTTTTGCGACGAAGAACCCGAATGGAATAATTTCAGAAAAAAGTATGGCAAGGATAAAAACTTCAAAGATTTCTTTAAAGAATGGGATAAAGACAAATGGCATAAGTGGAAAAATAAATGCAAAAGATTTGTAACTGATGAAGCCTTGAAGATAATAAAGGAAGACGCGCAATGGCTGATAAAGAGCCTTGGCGGTGAGATAGATAAAGACCACTGGAAAGGCGATTCTGACAACAACAGCGGGAAAGAGGATAAGAAAGACAGCCACTGAAGCAATCCAGCGCGGGAAGTGATTTGATTCTTTGACAATTTAATGTTTCTTCCGTCCATGCTTTTTAAGACCGAAAATCGGCGTAAGATGGTATCGGAAGAAACAATATGCGGCTGTTTAAACTGATCCATTAGGCAGCCATGTGGCTGGCGATTCATCCCTGCCATTTTTTTGTTTCGACAACGCCGCCGCGCAGGGCAAAGTATTTATAGGGCGTTACAATACAGAGCTTGAGATTGTCTCAAGCGTCACATTCAGCGGCCTTAACTGGGGCATAGGAGCTTTGGAGGCAGACAATAGCGGAAACATCTATTATTG
>JAKLQJ010000259.1 GCA_022013385.1 Elusimicrobiota bacterium | reverse complement strand
TCGGCTTTGTAAGTTTCATTTTTCTCGCCACCATATGAATTCTCATAATTAGTCCTCCGCTTTAATATATAAATAGACGCGAGCCCACAGCAATACGCCAAACGAGCTAACTACATTATTATATAAATAATGGCGGAACTAATCTAAATTTTTTATAATTTAATTCTTGCATTCCCTAAGGCTCTAAGCTCCACATTTTAAACTTTCCTATCTTTTTTAGTAAAATTACCTATTCCTATGAAAAAAATAAGTTTCAAATCGGTGAATAAGATTTTTGCGCCGAATTTAAATTTTAAAGACTTGCTGAGTTTAAACTTTAAAAAAACAGACAATATAAAAGCTCTTGATAACATTTCTTTTGATGTCGATGAAAGCTCCCTGATAGGCATACTGGGAGAAAACGGCGCGGGCAAAACCACTCTGCTTAGATTATTATCAGGGCTTTTAATGCCCAACAGCGGAAAAATTTCGATTTTCGGAATAAATAATCTTGAAATAAAAAAAAGAACCGGAATACTGCTTAACCAAGAAAGAAGTTTTTACTGGCGGCTTACGGCAAAAGAAAACATACATTTTTTTGCGTCCATGCATGGAATAGATAAAAAAACGGTTCAGGAAAGGGTCATACGGCTCTTTAATGTATTAGGTATCGATAAAACAATTTATGAAAAACGCTTTGACAGCTTATCTTCCGGAATGATGAAAAAATTCAGCATAATCAGAGCTCTGATTCATGACCCCGACATAATCTTATTAGACGAACCCACCAAGAATTTGGATCATGAATCATCTCTAAGTTTCAATACTTTTGCGCGGGATAATTTGGTAAAAGAACAAGGTAAAATTATTTTTTATGTAAGCCATGATAAAAGCGAAATTGAAGCCATAAGCGATAAAATTATGATTCTGAATAAAGGCAAGCTATTAAAATTTTCCAACAAACCATTTTCCACCTCCGAGGTGGAAAATGGTTAGAACGGAATTAAAACAAATATTTGTTTTTTTGCGGAAAGATTTTTTAATTGAAACAAGCTATAAATTCGCTTTTATAACAGGCATACTTCACGCTTTGATAAGCATATTCACATTCTTTTTTATAGATAAGATGTTCGGCTATAAAATGACGCCCCATCTTGAAACTTTTCAAACAGGCTATTTTTCTTATGTGTTTCTAAGTATGGCTTTTTTTAATTACGCCGGAGCGGGGCTTGGCTCTTTCGCGAACAAAATCAGAGAAGAACAATATCAGGGCACATTGGAAGCTCTTTTATCCACTTCAATTAAAATACCGACACTTCTTCTTTCTTTAAGCGTATGGAATTTTCTCTATGCCACTTTTGAACTTATTGTATATGTCATTTTGGGCTTATTTATTTTTAAAATTGACGCCTCAAATATCAATATTATTTCTTTCCTAACTGTTTTTTCTTTATCTATCATCACCTTCAGCGCAATGGGGATTTTATCGGCAAGTTTTGTAATAATGTTCAAAAAAGGCAATCCCATTGCTTGGATACTTAGCGCTGCGGAGGGATTATTAGGCGGGATTTTTTTCCCAATCTCTGTCCTGCCTCCTTTTCTTCAAGCTTTATCAAAATTCATACCGCTAACATATTCCATAAAGGCTCTTGAGTTAAGTGTTTACAGGGGATATTCCGTTATAGAGCTTAAAAATGAAATTTCAGTATTAGTTGTTTTCGCGATTTTCCTTCTGCCTATAAGCCTGTGGATATTTAAATTCGCCATAAACAAAGCCCTTAAAGAAGGACATCTAGGGCAATACTGAATTACACAAACAACCAAATACACCTCGGAGGTGTATTTGGTTATTCGCTGATTATATAGTGCGTGCTGAAAGGCGCGGAAGATTTAAGGTGTAAATATTCTTTATCCTGCTCCGCTATGTTTATTTTGGCCGGCAGCCATTTCCCTTGAGCAAGGTAAAGAAAACCGATATTTCGGGTTTCAGCCAATCTTTTAACCTTGAAGAAAAAAGATATATTCCCTTGCATATTGCCGAGATTTGACGAGAATTGAAAAGCCTTTATAATTTTCTTTTTTGCCGGCAATAAACTCGCAAGAGCATCAGACAAATCTCCTTCGGTCATTGTGATATTAACGCCCGCCGGTCCGCGCATAAAAGTTTTAAACTCCATTTTATATACATCGCTTTCTTGTGACTCTGCCTCAATAAAATACCTTATTCCCACGGAAGATATGTTCAAAGGTCTTGAGTTTATTTTATACACAAGAGTATTGCCGTTTTTTATTTCCTGATAAGCCCGCGCCGATTCTTTGTATAACCCTAATTTCGGTTTTTCAGCCCTGCCGAATTTGAAAGCCCTGCCGAATTTGAAAGATAGGGACAATATATGAGAACTGCCTAAATCTCCCGAGGGCGAAAAAGCGTATGAAAATAAGAAATCTTTAACAGAAAAACCCATGCCCGCTGCCAAGCCGCTAATCCCGCCCAGCTCATTCCCGTATAATCTGTATTTATATCCCGAATTCAAGCTTAGTTTGTCCGTAAGGCAATATTCCATGCCCAAGATAAAAGACGGATAATTGTCTATCGGCTTGTCTATGTTTAAGGATACGATTGTCCCATTTTCAAGAATGCGATGGCTTAAACCCGCTTTAAAAGTCAAAGGCAGATCATATCTTTTGGAAATAAATTTTATTCCGGGTCCAAGATTTTGAACGGTAAAACCCGCCATAAATTCTCTATCAAAGAATGTCAAGCGCCGTAAAACTCCCGCATCTAAAGCAAAACTTGCGCCCGACTCATCATCTATGGATTGCCTGATAAATTTCAACGATGCTCCCAAATCCATTTCGGAAGAAAAAGAATATCCGTAACTTACTGATAATGCCGCGTCATAAGCCCTGAATGAACCCTCGGAAATTGAGATGGGATAAAGAGGATCGCTCTCATTCTGGCCGCTTCTGCGCTCCATATCTTTAGGTGTATAAAAGTAATTAAAGCCAAAGCCCAAAACTCCGCCGCTTGGAAATCCGCCGCCGAGAAACTTAATATTTTCAGCCGGAAGAGTATAGACAAGAAATTCCTGAGCAAGCCCTTGAAAATACTCATTATGAGAAAAACTTAAGTTTTTGGCTCCCTTGCTATATACTAGCCCCGCAGGATTCCAATAAACGGCATACGGGTCATCGGCCACAGCCGTAAAAGCCCCCGCCATTGAAACTGCCCGCGCGCCGATTCCAATTTTGAGAAATGTCGCCGAAGTAGTCCCCGCCGCTGTATGAATTTTAGCGCAGTAGGCTACTTGGCTATTAGGCGACAGGTCAACAAGCAACAAGTGTATAACAAAAAAAACAAATACTCTGAAAATTAATTTTTTATTCTCAAATATTTTCTTCATAAAACAAACTCCATTTTTTCCTTAATATCTTTAAACAACCTCGCTGTTTCTTAATCCTTGCCTTTTATTTAATTGCCTTTTTTGCTATTTGCTTTTTGTTTTGTCTCTAAACTTTAAACTTGTTCACTGATGGGTGTCCTGCCAACTCACGACACGATAGCGTAGTCCACGCTGAACTTTGTTGGGCAAAGCTTTGCTTCGCAGCTATGCACCCCGCAGGATGCTTAAGATGTTTCGCAACCACGATGCTTCGCAGCAACCTGCGGGGATGCTTTCTTGTTGGGCAAAGCTTTGCTTTGCAGCTACACAGCTTGTTGCTTAATTACCCATTCCCTAATTGCCTAGTAGCCTTTTGCTTTGCCTTTTTTTCCGATTACTGTTCACTGATTACTAATTACTGTTTTCTATTGCCTAGTTTCCAACCCCCGAGGAGTCCTTCGGCCGTCTGATACGCATAGCGTTTGATACGGCACTGGCATAGCCTTGAAGCAACTCAACCACGATGTTCCGCAGCCACCTCGGGGGTATTTTTGC
>JAKLQJ010000258.1 GCA_022013385.1 Elusimicrobiota bacterium | reverse complement strand
TATATAGAAAGGGATGTCCGGCAAATATTGAAAGTGGGAGATTTAAATACTTTTAATCAATTTATCAGAGTATTGGCCGGCCAGGCGGGAGGACTGCTGAATATGTCGGCGATTTCAACGGAAACAGGGATAGCTGTCAATTCGGTAAAGAACTGGCTGTCTGTGCTCAATGCCAGTTATCAAACCATTACATTGCCGCCGTTTTATCTGAAATTCAAAAAGCGGCTCATCCACGCTCCGAAAATTTATTTCGCTGATACCGGCGCGCTATCAAATATGCTCGGATATTCAGAAATCGGGCAATTGCTAGACGGAACTCAATCGGGTTATTTATTTGAAAACTTAGTGGCGGGAGAACTGTTCCGCTTATTCGCCAATTCAGGTGAAAAACCGGCTGTTTATTATTGGCGCACTACAGCGAATGATGAGGTGGATTTTGTTATTGAGCGCGATGGAAAATTTCATGCTTTAGAGTGCAAATTTACAGCCACGCCATCTACTTCGCACATTAAAGGACTTGAGGCTTTTTCCAAAGAAATACCCGCGGCAAAACAAGGTATTAAGGCAATAATTTATCCCTGCGACGATGTCCTCGCCAAATCGCTGAGCTCGGACCGGCTCCGCATACTTACATTGAGAGGGCTTGCCGCCTCAAAAACCATAAACGAGCTGTTAAACCCGCGCATGAAATAAACGGCGGCAGAATTTTTTGATGATAGTGTAATGACAAATTAGTTTTGCAACCACTTCAGTGTCTTACCCCGCGGGTTTTTTCTAAAACCAAGCTTAACCAACCCGCGGGGTAAACTGTTCCTAATTGCCTAAAGCCTTTCTGTTACTTATTGCCTAACATAGTGCCTTACCCCGCGGGTTTTTTCTAAAACCAAGCTTAACCAACCCGCGGGGTAAACTGTTCCTAATTGCCCAATAGCCTTTCTGTTACTTATTGCCTAACATAGTTGTCTTACCCCGCGGGTTTCTTTAGATGTTGCCGCGCTGGCGCCTATGGCGCCACAGCAACCCACGGGGGTCGTTCGCAAAGCTACCGATCCCGCCATAGGCGGGACCTGTCCCGTGGCGCCATAGGCGCCACGGGAATGAAACATAGTTTTGTTTCCGCCTCAGTGTAATTTTAAAAAACAGAAACCTTTTAGAAAAAAGATGTATACTAATTTCAGTTTATACTTTAAGGGGGCATCATGGCGCATAAAAAAAACGAAGGCGATAAAAAATATTACAGAATACTCCGCATTCTAAATATGCTAAACAAAGGCCAAGTTAAGGTCTCTAAACTAGCCCAAGAGTTTAATGTTACCGTACGAAGTATTGAAAGAGATCTTGAAAGAATAAACATGACAGAATTCCGTCTTGATAGCCCTGAAAAGGGTGTTTGGAAATTTGCGCCCGGCATCAGTTTAAAAGAAACAAAAATGTCCCCCGGACAATCAGCGGCTTTTGTAATGCTTGCCGAGATATCAAAAAATCTTGGCGGCACGGTTGATAAATCTTTTAAAACCCTGTTTAAGAATATTATGAGAACCAATCCATGGGAATCCAATATTATTCCAATCATGCCAAAAATGATAGGACTCAAAAAACATCCCTATATCGCGGACATAGAGTATGCCATAGACAACAGAAAAGAACTGCGGATAGAGTATTTCTTAGAGGATAAAAACGAAATAGTTAAACGCTATATCTGCCCGCTAAAAATTCTTTTTGCCGACGGTTTAACTTATATCTTAAGCATGTTTAAAGACAAGAACAAATATATGAAATACCGTCTGGATAAAATAAAAAAATTAGATATAACGGAAATTGAGTTCCCCTATCCCAAAAATATAACAAAGATAATTGAAGACGCTCGCAATATCTGGGGCGCCACCGACAGCAAATATAGGAAAATTATTGTTTCTTTAAAAATTAAAGATTGGGCTCGCGATTACTTTCTCACTCAGGAAATTATAGGCGGACAAAAAATAACAAAAGAAAAAGACGGCTCGCTTCTTTTCAAGGCAAAGGTCTGCCACATAATGGAAATACTCCCCCATATATTGCGCTGGATGCCGAACATAACCGTTCTTGAGCCGGAAGAGCTTAAAGAGGAAATAAACAATAAAATAAAGGACTATCTGAAAAACACAGAAGCAACAAATAAACAGAAAGTATCCTGATATAAAACTTATTTCGCATAATTTCCAAGTTTTATATGTTTAGAAAATTCTTTTTTATCAATAACAAACTCTTTTTCCTCTTTCTTAATAAAATTTATCAAAGAGTCTATCATTCCTTTTCCTAACCGCGCGGCTGTCTTTATATAAAGAAATGTGCTCAAATACACTATCTCGGCTGAGCAAGTCCGCGGCTTTTAAAATACAATCTAAATTTCTTGTTTTGCCAACTTCAATAAAAACAGCAAATACCTCATCCTCTAAATACAGCGTTTTATATTTTTTTAGGCAATTAAGGACGGCTTCATCACATAGAGTTTTTAGGAAATTTAAAAACAACTTTTCATCTAGTTTCATTAGCTCCTCAAATCGAAACTCCCATCCCCATGTTTCCATCTCATTATACAGGACAATAAATTTTTTAACTTCCTTTAACGAAAAAAACTTAATCATTTTAGCTAAAGGCCTTTTCGGCGCTTTTCGAATAACATCACTAAATTGACTTGCCACAAAATAAGAACCACGATAACTGTTATTATAAAGAAAGAGACATTTTCTTACTGAATCTCTATTGAATTTTTTAACATCACTCTTGTTTTTTGATATGGCAAGACATGAAACTATCTCCGAAGCCCCTAAAAATTCACGGTATTTAAAAAGACAATCCCTTACATTATCGCTTAACAATCTTTTTATATCTTCTGTTATTTCGTCAATTTCTTGAGATTTAGGCTCAAATCCTATGGCTTTGATTACTCCCCACAATAGCTTTGAATAATCTTTATAAAGCATTATCGCCTTATATACATATTTATTCAAAAATGGCTTTGTTTCACGCATTAATATTTCAGCCGCGCTTCCGTATTCTTGCGAAGCGCAGTCCTCTGCGCAACGGGCTGAAAACTCAAGATGCTCCAAAACTTCTTTAATAACTTCGCTAAAAGGTTCATATTTTTTTAGCGTGGCAAGTGTTAATTTATTTAGTTCTTGGCTATTAATTTCTTTAAGAGATTTCAAATAATGTTCCCTTTCATAAGGCAGAGTAACCGCTGGAATATTTTCAATATATTCTTTTAATATCCTAAAGGAATCTTCATTTTTTTCAGTTTTATTTTCAATCATATTTCCTCCAATTATTTTACCTATACTCTATATATACGCAATTGCTCAAGATTTTGTTCGCAAATAATGAAGCTTGTAAAAAAACACCGGCTAATTAATAGATTATACCCATCATTTGCGACACCCTCCTGTCGTTTAAAAATAAGAAAATCAATTAAATAAACCGACACTATGCTGTCGTGGTCATGCGCTATACTTTAAACAAGCCGGTGTGGAGATGAAGTGAAAAGGAGAAAAAATATGGAAAAAAATCAATATTTTAAAAGCAATCTTGAATACATGGAAGCATGGTTTGACTTTTTAAGACTGGATCAATCACTTTTCTCAAATAGTTCTAAAGATAAAGGATTTAAACTGGTTCAAAAAACCAAATTGGATCGGCTTTTGAAAATGGCCAAAGAATCCCATAAAAGAAAAATATATATTCCCCTTGAAACACTTGCGATTACTTATAAACTTTCAACCACGGAAAAAGCCTTATTAATGATATTCGCTCATTCCATGATATATATGGAAGGGCATCAGCGTAATTTGGTAGAAACCCTTGCAAAATCCCAGATAACTGATTTTTTAAGCGCTTTTGAACTTATAAAATCAAACTCGATTTTAGTCAAAAAAAGAATTATCACCCATATTCCACGAGAAGGGTATAAAATTGATAAAAAATTCATTCCAAAAGTGTTGGGAGTCAAAGTTGAAAAGATTCCTGCTTTTAAACCAAGAGCTACCACAATTATTCCTCCAAATCCCGCTGGTCTTTCTCAAAAACTCTCAAAATATGTCGTGGGCCAAGAAGAAGCTAAAAAAGTAATTTCAACTTCCGCTTTTATTCATTACAAAAAAATAACCCTTAATGCCAAAAGACAAAAAGAAATGAAAATGCCGAAAAGCAATATACTTATCATAGGCCCAACCGGCTGCGGAAAAACTTATCTTTGCAAAATGCTCGGAAATTTTTTGAAAGCTCCGGTAATAAAAACCGATGCCACTCAATATACTGAAACCGGTTATGTTGGAAAAACGGTAGACGATATTATATTTTCTCTTTATGACAAGCTCTCCCCCTCACTCGCATCAAAAGCAATCATACATATAGATGAAATAGATAAAATAGCGGGACAAAATTCATCAATAGGCCATAATAGTCAAAGGGATGTAAGCGGAAAAAGTGTTCAAGAAGAACTGCTTAAACTCCTTGAAGGCGATATCGTTGATTTGGAACATCGCGAGCTTATGGGAAGAAGCACAAAAACATTTGATATTTCAAAAAATCTTTTTATCGTTAGCGGAGCTTTCAATGGTCTTGATGAAATAATAACCGAAAGAATCAAAAAGAGAGCCATTGGTTTTAATGTAAAAAAATCAGATAAAGAGAAAAAAAATATCCTTCATCAAGTTACAAAAGAAGACCTTATTAATTATGGCTTTCTCCCTGAGTTCATAGGCAGATTTTCCGCCATTGCCGTAATGAATCCGCTTACAAAAGAAGAAATGATTGAGATAATCAGCAAAACAAAAAACAATATTGCTTCACAAACAAAAGATATTCTTAAAGCAAGCGGCATTGAGGCGGATATCCCCGAAGATATTATAGAAAGCATTGCTGAAAAAGCTGTTAATTCCGGCATGGGCGCCAGAGCCGCAAGAGAACTTTTTGAAAAATGGACTATAAATAAAATCTATGCTGATTCGCAAGAACCGCTCAAAAGAAAACAAATGATAGATAAAATCGCATCCTAATTAACCGCGACATGCCATTGTTGCCATAGCGTTCTATACTATTAAAAGGAGACTTTCTAACTATTATGAAAACAAAAAAATCCTTATTTTTCAAGCGCTTTTCTTTTTTCCGCGACAGAATTTTATTTCAATTTCGTATATATGGTATAGGAGTCCATAAAGAGGAGTTATATTTTACTGCCTCTATCTCGTTGTATAGAAATTTCAAAGTGTAGAGGCGCGCCAAGGGCGCGCAGCTACAGCGGTAGAAACAAAAGAATAGAATATAGCCTCCCGCCTATGGCGGGACTAATTTATGGTTTGAAAAACAAGAGAAGGTTCCGCTTACACAGGAGAATTTAGCGGAGATAGTCGTTTAATTTGCAAACTGAAAGGATTATTAATTATGATGATATCAAGGGGGCAATTATGACTAAAGATAAATTTTGGTTTTTAAACGAGCATTTTGATGATTTTACTTTTGCCTCACTCATAGATGAGAAATGTCATTTTAAGCCTAATAAGGCGGCGCCGCATATTCCAAAATTTAAATTCCCCTCCAAATATAAAACTTCTTATGAATGTCTTAAGGATTATTGTTTTTTAGGCTTAAAAAAGAAACTGGGAAATTTTTCAAAAGAATATGAAAATCGCCTTAAATACGAACTAAAAATAATAAAAAAGAAAAAACTTTCAGATTGGTTTTTAATAATATCTGATTTGGTAAATCATTCCGAAAAAAAAGGACACCTAATTGGTCCGGGACGAGGAAGCTCTTCCGGCTCTCTAATATGTTTCTCTCTCGGAATAACAAAAGTTGACCCCATAAAACACACCCTTTTATTTGAAAGATTTTATAATTACAAATATGAGATAATGCCTGACATCTATTTAGATTTCCCTGCCGGCTTTTACAATAAAGCAATTGATTATCTTAAAAAAAAATACGGTTCTAAAAATGTCACCAAGACAATCTCTTTTGGTCGCATAAATGCTGAAATCGCCATATTAAAAACAGGTTATACGCTTGGATTATCCTACGATAAACTCAATAAAATAAACAGAATGTTCAATCGGGACGCGAACTTGCGCTGGGAAATGGAAAATAATAAAAAATTAAAAAAAGTGATAGCAAAAAAGCCTTCCTTGAAAACTCTTTTTAGTATAGCGTCCCAAATACAAAACGGCATACACTCTACAGGAAGGCATGCGGCTAAAATTCTTATACATAACACCCCTAACTTAATTCCAATTTCCATAAAGAATAGATTTAAGGAGCCCATTTGCTTATATGATAAAAAGACTCTCAATAAACTTGGTTTTTTCACAATAGATATTCTTGGTTTTGGAACTCTGGACATCATAAATAAAACGGTAAAACTGATAAGAACTAAAGAGAAAAATTTTGATATTTATAAAATACCCCTTGACGATAATAAGACCTTCAAACTTTTGTCTTTAGGAAATACAAACGGAGTATTTCAGTTTGAAAGCGCGGGCATGAGAGAACTAATAAAGAAACTCAAACCCTCAAAATTTAGCGACATATCGGTTTTGCTCGCGCTTTATCGGCCCGGACCTATACAAAGCGGAATGCCGGATGAATTTATTGAAAGAAAACATGGCAAGAAAAAAATAGTTTATGACCATCCTCTTTTAAGACCAATATTGGAAGAAACTTATGGCGTATTAGTTTATCAAGAGCAAGTTATGAAAATAGCGAAAGCTATGGGAGATTTTTCTCCCGGAGATGCCGATTATTTAAGAAAGGCGCTGGGCAAGAAAACTCCGGAGGTAATGGATAAATTTAAGCGGCAATTTTTAGAGGGCGCAAAGAAAAAGAAGGTTCCAGTTAAAATAGCCACTATAATATTTGACCAAATAGTTCAATTCGGGGCATATTCCTTCAATAAATCTCATGTCGTAGCTTATGGCTTAATTAGTTATCAAACAGCCTATCTTAAAGCCAATTATCCGAAAGAATTTACACAAGCCACAAAATTTGTAAAAAAAATTAACAATAAGGGGATGTAATGAATAACTTATGTACAACTATAAAGTCAGAATATTCAAAACTTTGGGAAACGATAAAATATAAC
>JAKLQJ010000257.1 GCA_022013385.1 Elusimicrobiota bacterium | reverse complement strand
GTTTTTTCTACAACCAAGTTTACCCAACCCACGGGGTAAAAACAAGCATTTAAATGTAAAGAAGTGTTGGACGCACTACACTAGGTAAAAATCCTTATGCCATTCATTTTTAACTTTCATATTTCCTAGAAGCACTCTTTTTTTATTAATCTATTGCTGGTGACTTGTGACCTGTGACTTGATACTCATCTAAAGCCGGAGCTTTAGATGATTATTCCCACTCTATTGTGGACGGCGGTTTTGAAGTAATATCATAAACAATTCTGTTTATGCCTTTAACCTCGCTGACTATCCTAGAAGATATTTTTTGCATAAGTTCATAAGGAAGTTTTGACCAGTCGGCTGTCATTCCATCCACACTTTCTACGCATCGAACGGCTATTGTGTTTTCATAAGAGCGTTCGTCGCCCATAACACCTACGGATTTTACGGGCAGCAGGACGCAGAAGGCCTGCCAAATTTTATCTTGCCAGCCGAATTTTTTTATTTCAGCGCGCATAATTTTGTCGGCTTTTTTTAAAATATTTATTCTTTCTTCCGTTACATCGCCGATAATTCTTATGGCAAGCCCCGGCCCGGGAAAAGGATGCTGCATTAAAATTTCTTCAGGCATTTTAAGCGAACGGCCCAAGACTCTTACTTCGTCTTTGAAAAGAAACTTTAAAGGCTCTATCAGTTTTAAATTCATTTTTTTGGGCAATCCGCCGACATTATGGTGGCTTTTGATAACTGCCGATGGCCCTTTAACCGAGACAGATTCAATTATATCGGGATAAAGGGTCCCTTGAACCAAAAAACCAGCATTTTTAATTTTTTTGGATTCTTTTTCAAAAACTTCTATAAAAGTTTTCCCTATTATTTTTCGTTTTCTTTCAGGCGACGATACGCCTTTAAGTCTTGAAAGAAATAGTTGAGAGGCATCCGCTATTTTAAGATTGAATTTGTATTTTTTATTAAAAACGGCGCGCATTCTTTCCTTATCGCCCGCTCTCAATAGTCCTGTATCCACAAAAATGCAGTAAAGTTTGTTGCCTATGGCCTTGTTTACTATGACGGCGGCAACCGAAGAATCCACTCCTCCTGAAAGGCCGCAGATAACGGAATTATTTTTTACCTCCTTTTTTATATCGGCTATCGTTTCATTTAAAAAAGAGGCAGGGGACCAGCTATCTTTATAAAGGCATATTTTATGAGCGAAGTTTTTTAATATTTTAAGACCATAATCCGCATGATGGACTTCCGGATGGAATTGCAGGGCGTAAATGTTTTTCTGTTTATTCTCAATCGCGGCTATCTTAGTATCGGGAGTGCTTGCCAAATTTTTGAAGCCATTCGGCATTTTTTTAACTTCATCGCCATGGCTCATCCATACTTTTATTTCTTTAGGAATTCCCTCAAAAAGTCGGGATGTTTTTGGCCGTTTGTTGGGCATAGCCCCTTGAGATCCCGCCGCATGGCGGGAGCATAGCCTTGAGGTTTTCAATAGGCTGAATCCGTATTCGCGCTTTTTTGACTTTATGACTTCACCGTGATATTCATGGCTGATAAGCTGCATTCCATAGCATATCCCTAAAATCGGCACGCCCAATTCAAATATTTTAGTGTCTGTTTTAGGAGAATCTTTATCGTAAATACTGGAAGGGCCTCCTGAAAGAATAATGCCTTTCAGGTTTTTAGACGCGATTTTTTTAAGGCTTGTTGAGCAGGGAAGTATTTCACAATAAACTTTCAGCTGGCGTAGACGCCGGGCTATAAGTTGAGTATATTGGCTGCCAAAATCCAAAATCAGTATTTGATTCATAATAAAATAGGGCACAGGGTAGAGGGGATGGGGAAGAGTATTAGAAATTTTTTTCCTATCTTAATTTTTTAATTGCTCACTCTATTAATCACTTTCTTTACCTGTTGTTTACTTTGTTTTCCCCATGCCTACAGCTTGCGCTTTTTGCAGGAGCTTGCCTTCGCTAGGAAGTCCGTCTTCCACAGATATACTGTGTCGTCTCGCTAGTGTAGTGCGTCGTAAATAACTTGACATTTACTATTTACGCATCTTGCGTCGTGGTTTTAACCCCGCGGGTTTTTTCTACAACCAAGTTTACCCAACCCACGGGGTAAAAACAAGCATTTAAATGTAAAGAAGT
>JAKLQJ010000256.1 GCA_022013385.1 Elusimicrobiota bacterium | reverse complement strand
TCGCGTTCCGCCATAGGCGGAATAATCGCGAGAAATAGTAAAATCTAAGCATGGGGGGTAAAAAAACACATAGTGTATGACCCCCCATAGATTTAATTCCTCGCGTTCCGCCATAGGCGGAATAATCGCGAGAAATAGTAAAATCTAAGCATGGGGGGTAAAAAAACACATAGTGTTTTTTTAAAACACTACTGCGACAATCATGAAAGCTCCAAATAAAATAAAACAGCAAAAGACGAACCAATCTCCATGCTTTGAATAAAAACTCAAGCCATAATCTTTATATACCGGCGCCTGAACATTTAAAACCGCATACTCATTTAAATTCAATTTTTTTATTGTCCTTCCCCAAGGGTTTATTAAAGCGGATATTCCATTATTGGCAGCTCTAATCAATGACCTTCGATTTTCAATAGCCCTAAAAATATTTACTAAAAAATGCTGATTGGGCGCCGCGGTATTTAAATACCAACCATCATTTGTGATATTCACAAATATGTCCGCCCCTCTTAAAACATCATCTCTTAAAAGATAAGGAAAAATAGATTCATAACAAATGGCATTCGCTATTTTAAAATCCCCGACTTTAAAAAGATTTTGCTTCATAGCGCCCTTTTCAAATTCTCCAAGAGATCCAATTACATCTATAAAATCAGATAATACCGGCCTTAAAGGCACATATTCGCCGAAAGGCACCAATTGTCTTTTATTATAAACGCTTTCTATCTTGCCCTTATCATTTAGAAGAAAAGAAGATACATATTTGCCATCGGCTTGCGACGCCGAACCGATTATATTCCGGCTCTTATATTTAAGAGAAATTTTTTTAAGCCAATCAATAAGTTCAGGTTCGTCTATCCAGCCGGGCAATGAATTTTCGGGCCAAACAATGATATCGGATTTTTCCGTTTTTTCAAGCAAACCGTCTATTCTGCTTCTTATCCATAAAACATATTTTTCATCCCATTTTTTATAAAAATCTATGCTGGGCTGAAGAATGGAAAAACTGATATTTTCAGAGGAATATTTACAATCTTGTTTAAGCTCAAAGTTGCCATATAAAAGCAAACCCCCTATCAAAAACAAAGCGGGAGCAGATCTTAAAATTTTTGTTAAAAGTTTATCTCTATTTATAAAAAACATTCCCGCCAAAACTCCGCAAAAACTGAGCGCGAAACTTAAACCGTAAATACCGGTAAAAGAAACTACTTGAGCAATTTTGAGATATTGCCATTGCGTATATCCCAGCATAAACCATGGAAACCATACAGCTTTAAAAGTTAAAAATATTTTGGCCCATTCAAGCAATACCCAACCCGCCGCAAAAACATAGGGATAAGCCAAAGGACCGGTTCTTTTAAGATAAAAACCAAAGCAGGCGATTAGAATAAATTCAAAAGATAAAATAAAACTCAAAGTCAGCCAGCCGAGCAGAGAAATACCGACATTTACGCCTCCGGCAAGCATTGTGAAATAAATCCAATATAAAATACCAAAGTAAAAACAAAATCCTGAAATTAATCCGGCAATTAAAGCGGACTTAATATTTTTAGCTTTCCATATTGAGATTGTAAGAGGAGCAAGCGCAAACCACGCAAGAAAACCAAGATTGAATTTAGGATAGCTTAATATTAAAAGCAAGGAGGTAAAAGCGGGAAGAATAAACAGGGTAGAGAGTAAAGAAAATGATTTTTTATACTTGCGATCTAAGGCCTGAGACCGGAGGCCTGCCTCTCCGCCACGGGATAACCCCATGTCGCCATGATGCATATCAAAGCGAAGTCTTGGCGAAGGAGAGCGACTATTTATTTCTGCCATGACATTTTTTATATTTCTTTCCGCTGCCGCAGGGACAAGGATCATTCCGTCCTATCTTATCCGCAACAGCCGTTTTTTGCCTCTTTGCTCCATCGGTTCCATCAGAGTTAGATTCCGCGGAAGCATTCTCTCTTGCCTCTTGCATTTGCGGTCGTCGCGCTATTTTAGGAGGAAGCTGAATTTTAAAAACATATTCAACCATCTGATCGCGAACTCTGGTAATCATTTTTTCAAACATTAAATATGATTCTTTTTGATACTCTATCAAGGGATCTTTTTGACCATAAGCTCTCAATCCTACGCCTTTTTTCAAATGATCCAATTCAAAAAGATGATTTTTCCAAATATGATCTATAATCTGCAATAAAAGAATTCTCTGCATCTCGGCAAAATCAACATCTCTCTCAAGAAAATCAGGGAATCTATTTTCATAAATTTTTATAGCCCTATCTGTTATTTCTTTTGTAAATGCCTCATATGGAATTTTGGATAAATCATCTTCGCTGTAATCAACCGAAAATCCAAAATTCTTTTTTAAATATACATTCAACTCCGGCATATTCCAAAGCTGATATGATTTTTCTTGCGGAGCAAAAAAACTAATTTGATCCTCCAAAGTTTCCGCTATCATTTTTTTGACGCGATCTGTCACATCATCCCCGTCAAGAATCGCGTTTCTAAGCTCATAAATAGCTTGCCTTTGTTTATTCATGACATTATCATAATCCAAAAGCTGTTTTCTGGAGTCAAAATTCATTGATTCCACGCGCTTTTGAGCGCCTTCAATTTGCTTAGACACAAGGACGGATTCTATAACCTCACCCTCTTGCATGCCTAATTTCTGCATCACGGAAGAAATTCTATCCGAGCCGAATAATCTCATTAATTCATCTTCCAAAGAAACATAGAAAACAGAGCCGCCCGGGTCGCCCTGTCTGGCGCAGCGGCCTCTAAGCTGATTATCTATTCTTCGCGATTCATGGCGTTCGGTGCCTATAACCTGCAGGCCTCCGACGCCCAAAACATGCTTTTGCCCCTCTTCATCCACTGGAATGCCGCCCAAAACAATATCCGTTCCGCGACCGGCCATATTTGTGGCGATTGTAACTCCGTTTTTCTTGCCCGCCTGCTCGATAATTTGAGCTTCCATTTCATGGTACTTGGCATTTAGTACCTGATGCGGAATGCCTTTAGTTCTTAGCATTGCCGAAATTTTTTCAGACTTATCTATCGACCGCGTACCGACCAAAAGCGGCTGGCCTTTGCGCCATCTTCCGTCTATTTCACCCACTAAAGCATTATATTTTTCGCGCTCCGTTCTATAAATTCTATCCGCCGAGTCCTCTCTTATGCAAATTTTATTGGGCGGAATCTCAACAGCGTCCAGTCTGTATATTTCTTCAAACTCTTTAATTTCTGTCATTGCCGTCCCGGTCATTCCGGAAAGCTTGGAGTAAAGTTTAAAATAATTTTGAAAAGTTATGGTGGCCAAAGTTTGGTTCTCTTCTTTTATTTTCAAATTTTCTTTAGCTTCAATGGCCTGATGAAGGCCGTCCGACCAGCGCCGGCCGGGCATAAGCCTTCCGGTAAACTCATCAACTATTATAATCTCGCCGTCTTTGACAACATACTCATCGTCTTTTTTAAAAAGATGATGAGCCCTAAGCCCTTGCGTTAAATGATGCGCCCATTCCGAGCCCACATCATCATACATATTGCTTACGCCTAATATTTTTTCCGATTTATCTATGCCCTCTTCGGTCAATGTCGCGGTATGGCTTTTTTCATCGATAATGGCGTCATAACCCTTGCCAAGATCTTCTCCTGTTTTTTTAGCCTCCAATTCTTCTTTGTCCGTTATAAATCTAACATTCAAAAGAGGAATAACCTTATTGACGGAATAATATTTATCGGTGGATTCTTCAGCCGGCCCGGAAATAATCAGTGGAGTTCTGGCTTCGTCTATAAGTATGGAATCCACTTCGTCCACAATCGCGTAATTTCTGGAGCGCATAACCCTTTCATCTTTATCCATCGCCATATTATCGCGCAGATAATCAAAACCGATTTCATTATTGGTCACATAGGTTATATCGCAATTATACATGCTTTGGCGCTCATCATTACGCATATCATGATTAACATTGCCGACGGTAAGCTCCATAAACTCAAAAACCGGACCCATCCATGTCCTATCTCTTTTGGCCAAATAATCATTGACCGTAACTATATGAACGCCTTTGCCTTCAATCGCGTTTAAATAAGCGGCTAATGTCGCGACAAGAGTTTTGCCCTCGCCGGTTTTCATTTCCGAAATCTTGCCCTGATGAAGAATAATGCCGCCGAGCATTTGAACATCATAATGCCGCATCTTAAGCGTTCTTTTAGACGCTTCCCTTACTGAAGCAAAAGCATAAGGCAAGATATCATCAAGCGTCTCGCCATTTTTAAGCCTTTCCCTAAATTCGATTGTCTTATTCTTTAACTGTTCATCGGTCAGCTTGCTTGTTTCTTCTTCCAATGAATTGATTGTATCCACGATAGGTTGGATTTTTTTTAAATCCCTTTCGCTTTTGGTGCCCCATATAGATTCAAAAATTTTCTGTATCATAATTGTTATTAAACAAATTTATAAAGAGTTAATAAAGTCTAATCGCAGAGAGCGCAAAATTACCACCCGCAAAGAACGCAAAAATTTTGTATCCTTCGCACTTCCAATTCACAACTGTTTTATTTGAAGGGTGGACTTGTAGCTTTTATTATTCCGTTGCCCGAATTGCCTGATAAAGAACAATAGCGGCGGAACTGGATAGATTCAACGAACGAATCTTAGACGAACACATCGGAATACGAAAAATTTTATCAGGATACTTTTGATGATATTCCAAAGGAAAACCTGAAGTTTCTCCGCCGAATATCAAACAGGAATCCTTTTCATAGGGTGCTTGCCATAATGTTTTCTTTCCGCGCGTTGAGAAAAAAATAAGCGAAGGATTTTTGCCTAAAGTTTTTAAAAATTCTTCAAAAGTTTTAAAAACGGAATATTTTAAGTGCTGCCAATAATCAAGTCCCGACCGTCTTATTTCTTTGGAATTTATATCAAAACCAAGCCTGCCCACAAAGATCAGTTCGGTATTTGTGGCAACGCAAGTTCTGCCTATATTGCCGGCATTCCAAGGTATATCGGGATTAATCAAAACAATTTTCATAATTTAGTTTAGCGTCCAAAGTTTAAAGTGTAAAACCATTGATAAAACTATATTTTTTAGACATAAAATTTATTTTTTGCGGAAAACAAATTCATTGTTTCCATATCCGCCGCCACAAGTTTTTAAAACTTCCAATGAAAATCCTTTTTCGCGATAAAAATTAAAAATTTTCTCGGGACATGCAACTTCAAAAGGATAACCTCCAATCCAGTCAACCCAGTCAATAAAAATACTCATCCCTCTCTTTGAATCGGATAATCTGTGAAATGGGGATTTGCCCCGAACCATGCTGACAAGAGCGCATTTGAATTCGAACGCAAAGGCAATCAAAAAAACATACGGTAGTTTAAAAATATCCGGAAGTTTATTATGGACCAACTTCACTTTTTTCCATATGCTACTAACAATGCCTTGATTATTGTATATGGCTATAAATAACTGACCATCGCTCTTGACCAAAGGAATAACATTCTCAAGAGCCTGATACATGTCTCCTGTGTGATGCAAAACGCCCCACGAATATACAATGTCAAATTTTCCTAAAGACAAAACCAACTCTTTATTCAGCACTGACCCCTGCATAATTATCCATTTGTCATTATCTTTGTGGTAATTTGCTTTTAAACATCTTGTTGCGTTCACGCTTCCCTCAGAAAAATCAAATGAAATCACTCTATCTGCTTTAAGCCGCATAGCCGCCAAAGAAAACAAGCCGCTTCCGCATCCCACATCAATAAAGGTTTTTCCTTTTAAATTTTCCGCTTTTAGATTGCTTTGTAAAGATTTAACAGCTTCTTCAATCTTTTTCTCATCGATATATCTGATGAATTTCATCCAGTTTTTGCCAAAATCAAACCTATTTTTATCTGACATAAACACACTCCTTCTCAAAACTTTAATCTATTTCTTATTATACCCACCCCTTTTTTGATTTCTTGTTTCTCGAACAATATCCCATAAGCCATTGTCAAAACAAAGTAAGAAGAGAAAATTAATAAATTACAAAAAAACATCCTATCCTTAAATAAAAACACCAATATTAAAACCATTGCGCTTAAAAATATGATGCCTATTGTTTTTATCGGGAATATGAATTTACCTTGAATCCTGATAGCTGCAATAATTGCTAATATTCCCATCAATATTGAACTTCCCAAAGTCGCGGTAGCAGCCCCAATGATTCCATATGCCGGTATCAAAAAATAATTGGCAATCAGATTAAAAGACATGCCAATCACATTAATTATCATTATTTGTTTGGTTTTTTGGGTAATTCCCAGAATATAATATGATATCTGATAAAAGATCTGAGCGGCCATAACAACTGATAGTACTATCAGAGCAAGATAACCGTCAGAGTATCTTGAGCCGTATAAAAAATCCAAAATATTTTTTGAAAATATCGCCATAAAACAAAGCGCCGGCAAATTCAGATAAATCATGTATTTATAAACCCTCTCAGATAAATCAACAAAACCCTTTTTATCACCGTCGGAATTCAGTTTATTGAGCGCGGGAAATAAAAGATAAGTTATAGCCTGAGGAACAATCCATAATAAATCGGACAAAATTACAGCCGGAGCATAAATACCTACAGCGCGAGAACCCAAAAAATACCCTATAAGAAAAATATCCGCCTTTTTCCCCAAAATCAACACATAATCCGTTATCATCAGCGGCCACGAATAGGACAATAATTTTTTTCTGTATTTTTTGGCGCTTCCTTTGATTATCTCCTTTAAAGGGAGAATATGCCTGTTTATAAGAAACCCCATATACATTCCTGCAGCAATATGGCATAAAAGCATCAAAAACGACATCATCGCCAAATTGCCTTTAGTAAGCCATAAGGCGCAAGGAATAAAGGCTAATCTAGCGGCATTGTAAAGAATTTTTACCTGATAGGGCATCCGAGCATTTCCAACCGCCCTGAAAATGCTTTCGCCTATTCTTTCAAATGACAAAAATGGTATTGCAAAAATGAAAATAAACAATATTGTCTTAATATTGTCATAGGGATAAAACCTTTCAATAAAGCCAAAATTGACACCCAACATTATCAATACGGTTATAAAACTTGACACAAATATTATCTTAAAACTTGAATTTAAAATTCCGGCGGTTTCTTCACGACTTTTAGTAGCGCTCGATCTGGAACAATAAAACATTACCCCTGAACCCAAACCCAGCAATGAAAGCGGCCCTATTGAAGTAATAATTGTAAACACAATCTGCCAAATGCCGTATTTTTCAGGCCCCAAAATCCTTACAACGGGAATATGGTATAAAAACAATATGGCATAGACAATAAAGTTTCCCGCAAAGACAAAGCTCGCTCCTTTTATAATTGATTTGAAAGGTGAATTTGTTTCCATTAGTGAATAAATTTACTGAAAACCGCGTCCGCGAATTTTTTAATGAATGAAGGAATCCAACCGGAAATTTTTTTCTTGAATTCCTGCCATAAAATAAGCCTGACAAGATTAAAAGACAAATAATCCCAATGCTTTTTGTTCGTCAATAGAAACCTAAGCATCGGCATTTCCAAACTTGCCAAAGCGCAAGATTTTTTAAATTTAGGCAGAACATCGCCGCGACTCGGCTCCTTTAGTAATTCTAACGCGTTTTTAATAATTCCTTTATGCTTTTTCCAATCATTCATTCCCTGCTCGGAATATGAATCTTTTCGACGCAACTGAAACGACAAAATTTTCGGCACATAACATATCCCAAACCTTAAGGCAATTATGGTTGCATAAAAGCGATCCGCGCTCCAGAGCAATTCAGGCAAGAGACTCGCCTCATCCAAAGCATTCCTCTTGAAAATTGATCCAAACCCTGAAAGATAAACAACTTTCCCACGCATTATATTAACTAACTTTTCCGGTGGAATATAACATGCCTCATTGCTTAACCTTTTTTTATTAACAATTTTTTCTCCCGTATGTCCCCATATCGTAAAACTGTCGCAGCAGCACATGCCGGCTTGAGGGTGTTTTTTGAGAATTTCCATGGATTTTTTAAAAAACCCGGACAAAAGCTGGTCATCTGCCGCTGGTAGACACACATAATTACCCTTGGCATATTTCAACCCCTTTTCTAATGTGGGAACAACTCCAAGATTTTTATCATTTCTCAACAAGCGAACTATCGGATTTTTTTTTGCATACTTTTTTATAATTTCCACGCTATTATCCGTGGAAGCATCATCAACAATTATTATTTCATTGCAGTATTGAGCTTGATTCAGCATGCCTTGCAATAATCCATCCAAATACTGTCCATGATTAAAATTAGGCAAGACAATGGAAAGAGTAAAGTTTTTCATCTTACTTTTTAACTGACGCCGCTATATAAAATTAATATGCTTAGGGAAACTTGCAACAGGTTCTTTTATCGATGTTTTGCCACACTTAAGATCCCATAAAAATTCATTTATATTGTGCTGTATGCACAAGCATCCACACATCGTTCGCGTGTTAAATCGCGGAGAAGCAATATCGTCCATAACTTCCCAGTATCTATCAGATTGCCATATTTTCTTAAAAGATGTATCAACTATGTTTCCAATCCAATACTTTTTGTAAGTTTCACCAAATAACATGCCGCAAGGAGCAACCAAACCGCTACCTGATAACTGAATAAGAAATGGCGGACCGTAACATTGCGTATATTTTCTTGATTTTCCCGCTTTAATTTTTGACCATTTTATCTTAACCAAGTAATCATCAGTAGTTAACCCTTCCGCTTCACTTAAAACTTTATATAGCTTTTTATATTCGCCATAATCTATGCCAAGAGTGCCTTTTTCATCATCAGAACAATGTTTGATAAGAAGATAATCAACTCCTAAATCACGCCCCAATTTTGCGAGCGGCAATATTTGGTCGCCATAGCTCGGCATAAGCACCATTTGAAGGCCGATAGTTACCTCAAGATTATTTTTTCGTTTAATTTTCACAGCATCCATTATATTTTGACAAACTTGATGAAAATAAGATTCAGGAACTCCCATTATTTCCGAGTATCGTTTTGATTCCCCTGCTGATATGTTAAAACGAAAATAAGTCAAATGCGGTAAGATTTCTTCAAGTCTATCTTTGGAAACCAAATAACCGTTTGAAGCCATTGCCATTGAAATGCCATTTTCACTGCCTTTAACAATAGCATCGCTAAAAATCGGATTGCATGAACTTTCTCCATCGCTGATAAAACTAACGCCTTTTACTCCAATCTCGGCAGCATCATCAAGAAAACGAAAAATAACATCTTTTGTGATTTTTTTCCGGGGATTCTCTTGTAATTGCCCATAACAAAACTGACACTTGTAATTGCAAACTCGCGTAAGCGCTAAATCTACCGTTATAGGAGCAATTCTTTTGCCGCTCAACCATGCTTCCACTCTTTCCTTATGCCAATTCAACTTGGTTCCATCCAATATCAAGCCTTTTTCTTTATCGTTTTTTAAATCTTCCATAATTTGTATTTTCTCCGCCTGCTAAAAAATCATTTACACTCTGTGAATATAATCCAGCGCAAGATCTTTTATCGCATCCCAATTCCCGTCCGCCCACCTAACAACTTCGGACAACCCCGTTTCCAAAGAGACCATCGGCCGCCAATTAAGTTCTTTTCGCGCTTTGCTTGAATCAATAATATACGCGGCATCTTGACCAAGTCGTTCTCCAACATCTTTCGTTGTTTTTTCAAAATCCACGCCCATTTTTTTACATATTATTTTTACCAAATCTCTTATTGAAATGCCCTCATCCGGAGAAAGATGATAAATCTCTCCAACGCGACTATTTTCCATTGCCAAAAGTTCTCCTTTTGAAATATCTCTTATGTGAATATATGATTTCACCGCCTTGCCGCCGCCATGAAGTTCAATGGTCCTGCCTGACTTGATGTAAACTACAGATCTTGGAATAATTTTAAAAAGCTGCTGACAAGCTCCATAAACATTGGTGGATCGAATCATAGTCAAAGGAAAATTATAATTTTTAACAAGCGTAAACAGAAATAAATCTCCCGCCGCCTTAGAAGCCGCGTATGGAGTGCTTGGATTAAAAGGAGCGTCCTCCTTAATCACGCCTTCGCATGTTCCATAAACCTCGGGAGAAGAAATATGAACATATTTCTTTAGCCACGCTTGTTTCCTTAAAAAATTACCAAGTTCGGCTACCGCTACCGCATTCGTCTGAAACCATTGCTCGGGATGCTCCCAACTGGGAGCAACCTCGCCTTGTGCCGCAAAATTTACAACATATTTAGGTTGGATTTTACTTAACAAATCACAAATACCGTTCATATCTTCATTTAAGTCCATTTGATGGAATTTAAAATTAGCGCTTTTACGATTCTTATAAGTCAAAAATATTTCGCTTTTCTCAGATGAGCGGCTTATTCCAGTAATGGTATATTCTCCTGTTTCAAGAAGCAAATCAATAAAATCGCTTCCGGAAAAAGAATTGCTACCAATAACAAATACTTTCTTCATATATCTCCATTCGCTATCAAATTTAAAATGGCCCAATGAAACTCTTATCCGGAATGTCATGCAAGATATTCGGTTTAAATTGGGAAAGTAAGTTCTTGGTTTCCTTAGGGCTTATATCCAAAATTTTTGCAACATTCATAATTATGTCCGGCACCCCAGGATAAAAGAATTTTGTCAAAGCTTGACTGGTGGGAGTTGGCATATCCGGAAAAGTAATGCGCTTGGGAGATTTTTTCATTTTTACTTTATCATTTTCAACCACGGAAGCTATTATCTCCGCGGCAAGTCCCGCCGTCTTCCAAGCCGAGTCAAGAACCAAAAGTCTTCCGGTTTTATTCACCGATTTATTTATGGCATTAAAATCAATTGGCTTTACAGTTCTTAAATCTATAATTTCAACACTAATTCCCGATTTTTTAAAAATTTCTGAAGCTCTTATTGCCTCAACTGTCATATAAGAATGGCTTACGATTGTAATATCCTTCCCATTTTTAACTTTTTTGCATTTTCCAATAGGAATTCTGTACATTTCTTTTGGAACATTGCTTGTCGTATTGTGAAGCCATCTATGTTCAATAAAAACTACAGGTCCCTCATCTTCAATACTTGAAATTAAAAGACCTTTCGCATCATAGGCAGTAGTAGGCATCACAACTTTCAATCCTGGAATATGCGCAAAGAGGGCTTGCAAATTCTGAGAATGTTGAGCGCCCTGTCCCCAACCGCGCCCTATAATCGTTCTTATAACAAGGGGGATTGATTTCCCGCCAAACATATATTTCCATTTTGCCGCATTGTTGATTATAGGCTCCATGGCATAAAGCATAAAATCCATTCTCTGATGTGTCATTATTGGCCTCATGCCGGAAATGGCAGCGCCTATAGCGATACCGGTGAGAGCATTCTCCGCGACGGGCATATCCATAACTCTTTCCTTACCGAATTTACTCTTAAGGCCTAATGTTGTGCCAAATATCCCTTTGGGATCCGGCACTCCTTCTCCGATAATGAACACATTGGAATCTTTCTTCATGCACTGAAAGATCGCTTCATTTACAGCTTGAGTATATTTAATTTCTCTTGAATTACGCATATAGCAATCTGTTATCAAAATCCTTTCTGCAGGGAAAAGGAGATTTTTTAGCGAATTTCACCGCATTCTCAATTTCAATATCAATTTTTTTATTTATTTTTTCTTCCATCCTGCCATTAAGAAGATTTTTCTTATAAAGAAGTCGTCTCGTTTTTTCCAAAGGATCCCTTGCTTTCCATTTTAAAAATTCCTTTTCAGATCTATAGCCTAAATCATTATCAAAATTGGGGCCGCAATGCTCTCTCCATCTGTATGTTAAAATTTCAACCAATATCGGACCTTTGCCTTCTCTTATTCTTTCTATCAGTTTTTTTAGCTCAGCATACAGATAAAGCAAATCTCTTTCTTTCAATTGAACGCTTTTAATTTTATGGGATATTGCTAATTTATAAATCTCTCTTTGTGGCTGCCGGTCTCTTAAGGGCGTGCATATGGAATACATATTATTCTCACATACAAATAAAATCGGCAACTTGTGAAGCGAAGCAAAATTTAAAGATTCATAAAAAATACCTTCCTCAACAGCCCCATCTCCAAAAAAACTTACCGAAATTCTGCGCTCTTTTTTCATTTTAAATTTAAGCGCCGCTCCCACCGCGAGAGAAATTGCGCTCGCCACAATGGGAACCGCACCCATAAAACCCTTCGCCGCATCTATTAAATGCATTGAACCGCCAAAACCTTTCGAACAACCCGTTGATTTGCCGTATATTTCCGCAAGCATGGCTTTTAGATTGCCGCCCTTCGCAAGATAATGCCCATGTGAGCGGTGATTGCTAAAAACATAATCTGATTTCTTTAAATTCCGGCATACTGAAACCGAAGGCGCTTCCTGGCCTATGCTTAAATGCACAGGACATCTCATTTCCTGCTCCCGATAAAGATCCGCTATTTTTTCCTCAATTTTTCTTATGCGTAAAGCATGGAAATATAAATCCAGGTGCTCGTTTTTATTCATTATATTTACCCAATAACAATTTCTTACAGCGGCATATCGATATTTTGCAGGCGCTAAATAAAATTTATATGTTCGGACGGATGTTTTAATTTCCAAAGATATCCGTTTATTTCATCCATCCTGCAATTTACTCTGCACTTAGAGGTATCCAGTTTTTCTTTAACCAGAAGAAGTGATTTTTTACGCTTCTCCCCTTCCCATATCTGCCGGAATGTCTGCTCATAAATATTGCCATACAAAAACCGGTCATCGCTAAGATACACACTGCATCCCCATACATTTCCGCTCGCATCAATATACGACCAAAAAGGAAGGGCTAGACAGCATTTATAAATTTTATTGCCGTCATCCCATTTTTTCATAGCCAATTTTCTAAATATAACGCTAAAATTATCCGTATTAAATTTTGCCAGCTCATCCTCAAGATAACCATAATCACTGTATTTAATGGACGAATACCGTGTAGTTTTACTTTGCGGATGTTGAGAATATGGCTTTATAACCAAATAATCCATCCCTATATCCCGAGCTAATTTGGCAAGAACCGCAACCTCATGGGAATTCTCCGGAAGCAATACCATCTGCATGCCGAGCGCGCAAGCATAATTATTTTTTTTCTTCATTTTTGCGGCATATGACAAATTATCAATTACTTTGTCAAAATCCGCAGGATTGCAACGATGTATTTTCGCATAAGTATCTTTGGTTGCCCCATTGATGCTTACCTTAATCCATGTGCTGACACCAAATATATTGTCGACAATTTTTTCCTCTAACAAAACTCCATTCGTGGTAATTCCTATGTCTATTCCCGATTTTTTGGTATGACAAATTATTTCAGACATATTCGGATGTAAAAAAGGTTCTCCCTCTCCCGCGTACATAATGCTTTTTAACCCCAACTTCCCCAGCTCCGACAATTTGTTTTTCAATATGCCCGTTTCCAAATATTTGGCCTCATATTTCATAAAATCAAGCCCGCAATAGGAACACCGGTGATTACACGCTCCCGACGGGCTTACTTCCATGTATATCGGATAAATCGCTTTCCCTTCCATCCAATCATTAACCCGCTGAACATGATACATCAGCTTATGACTATCTATACCGTATTTGTCCATTTAAAAAATTAACCTCAATATTCCTCTTCGCTATATCTCGACGATAAGCAATGAAAGCTATGATATCCCGCTTGCCTGTGACACAAAAAATCACTTTATTACTCGGATTATTTCCCCAAATATTTAAACCAATCGGCAGTTTCTTTTGAAATGGATTTCTCATCCCAAATAGGGGCAGTTTTCCAATGTTCAATATTATCAAGCATTATTTTCACGCCGTCGGTAAATTTAACATTCGGCTTCCAATCCAAATTTTTTAAAATTTTATCTATATTGGCGAAAGTGCAATCCGGCTCTCCCGGTCTCTTTTTTATATGTGTCACTTCGCCTTTTAGCAATTCAACCAAAGTATTTATGCTATATGTTCCGCCGGAACCGACATTAAAAATCTCCCCGCTGATATCCGATTCCGCCGCCGCTATAAAAGCGCTCACAATATCGCTTACAAATGTAAAATCTCTCGTTTGCAAGCCGTCGCCGACAACCGTAAACGGCTTGCCCGCTAGCTTCTGCGCCAAAAAAACGCCAAAAACGGCGCCATATGTGCCCGTCGTTCTTGCCCTCGGCCCATAAACATTAAACAGCCTCAGCGAAGTAACGGGCAATTTGTAAATCTTATTCCAATTCAAAGCGTATTGCTCGCCCAGATATTTTGTCACCGCATAAGGATACATGGGCATGATTATAGCCGATTCCGCCGTGGGTATTTCATCGGGAATGCCGTAGCAAGAAGATGACGCAGTATAAACAAACTTCGAAACTCCCGCGAGCCTCGCCGCCTCAAGAACCGCTATGGTGCCATCAACATTAGCTCTATGATAATCTAGCGGCCGCCAAATGGAAGGAACTATGTCCGCTAGAGCCGCCAAATGGAACACACAATCCACCCCTTCAAAATATGCTTTTATTTTAGGAAAATCAGCCACATCGGCATTAAATACCGAAAGCGATTTATTGTCTTTGATTGCCGCTAAATTTTCAGGCCTGCCTGTCGCGAAATTATCAATAACAGTTACTCTGTTTCCTTCTTTAATAAGCCTTTCAACCAAATGCCCGCCGATAAAACCTGCTCCGCCTGTTACCACGATATTGGAATATTTTTTCATTTTTTAGCGCTCTCTATTATATATTCCAATACGCAATGACAGATGGAATGATGTAATATTTCTATATGGCCATAAGAGTTTGATGGCACATAAAAATTTATTTTTCCCATATCTCTTAAGGGGTTCCGGGCGCTAAAGCCTGAAAGTGTTATTATTTCACAATTCTTCCTTTGGGCGGACATTGCTCCTTTTATAATATTTTTAGATTGCCCCGAACTGCTAATCGCAATCAAAACATCTCCGTCGTCCGCGAACATCTCAATTGATTTTTCAAAAACATGCTCATAACCGATATCATTTGAAACGCATGTGATTAAAGCCGCATCATTAAAAGCGATAGCCCTCATGCCGCCGTTTTTCCAAAAGTCCGTTGCCTGATGGCTTGAAATTGTAGCGCTGGCTCCATTTCCTATAAAAATAAGTTTTTTGCCTAAGGCAGTTTGTTTTTTTATCAACTCCGCCACGCGGCAAATACCTTCGTTAAATGGTATTTTTATCCGATTTTCCGCAATAGTTTCAATCAAACTTGTAAGCTTTATAATTCTTTCGTAATATTTTTCAACAAAATTTTTCATTTTTTCCCTATTGTATGTTCAATTTTATGTTTCCAATGTCTCAAAAAGAAACGAATTCCCCAAGGAATGGATGAGACAAATTCATATCTGGCCCAAACAAAAAAATCTCCAATCGTGGTCAAAAAAATATTTAAGAAATATCCGCTAAAAACAATTTTTTTGAAATATTGAAAGTTTTTCAGCCACAAAGTAACGCTTCCCGGTAATCTGTGAGAATGCACGCTTCTCCAATACTCATCCATAACTCTTTGTAATGGGCGATTATGTTTGCATAACTTGAAATATTTGGCCATATCCGGACCTATATTGCAAAATAAATTATAATTTTCAGGTTTTTGGTTCACATGCTTTTTATAAATAGGCGTTCCAGGATAAGGAGTCATGACTGATTGAGACAATTCATCCGGTTTAATTTGCTTCAACAAATCAATTGTCATCTCAATATCTCTCTCCGTTTCCCCCGGATGATTGCACATAATATCAGCCAAAGTCATCAATCCGCATTTCTTGCAAATCGCAAAGGCTTTCTTAATTTGTTCCACATTTGTACCTTTTTTAATTCTTTTAAGTATATCGTCTGACCCGGATTCAACCCCGAAAGAAACCATCAAACATCCGGCTTTTCTGAGAGCTTTGGACAATTCCTCATCAATTTGATCAACTTTCCCCTGAATCGCCCAAAAAACATCCATATCTTTAATTTGTTTGCAAAACTCTAAAACTCTGTCTTTTTTTATAATAAACGAATCATCCCCAAAAAATATTGTCTGGATTTTATACTCTTCTTTCAAGCGAAGAACCTCTTCCATAACATCTTCAATCGGACGAAATCTTACAACTGTCCCTGTATTACATTTCCAAACCGTATTAGCCGCGCAAAATTCGCAAACGGAAGGACAACCGCGCGAAGCAAAAACTATGGCGCTTCTGGAATTGATGCCCCTTCCTGATCTGTTTGAAGGGCTGAAATAACACTCCATGGAAATAAGCTTATAATCTATTTTGGGCAATAAGGATAAATCCTCAATTAAAGGCCTTTTTTCTCCGACAACCATTTTTTTACTTGAATCAAGAGCGGCAAGTCCCGAAAGCCCGACGCAACTTTCGCCATTTGATACTTTGTCAATTAATTCAGCCAAGGTGATTTCACCCTCTCCTATTACGGCGAAATCCACCGGACTATCCTCAAATATAAAGTCCTCAGGAAATAAAGACGCGTGCACATTGCCGACAACAATCGGACAATCGTAATTTTCTTTTATCGCCTTTGAGAACTTCATAACTTCAGGATAATCGCAGGTAAAACAAGAAAAACCGACCAAATCCGGTTTTTCTTGTTTCAAATAATCGACAATGTATTCTTCAACATTTCCAATTCCTCTTAAATCAAGAATACTCGCTTTATAATTTGTCTTTTCATTAATATAAGAAGCCAAATTGAGAAATGAAAAAGGAGGCACGAATTTTGGAAATGAAATAAAAACGATATTAGTCTTCATTTATGCTCTTCACTTTTCAGCAAATCCTCAAATTTTTATGTTATACCAAAAGAGACCTTAAAAACTCAAAAAGCTTGTTCGCGCCAACCGGTTTTCTATTGCAAACAATCTGAACAGCTATTGCGCCGGCGGCATTACCCACAAAAGAAATTAAATCCAGCGGCATTTTTTTAGCCGCGCAGGGAGCGGTAAATGAGAAAAAAGCGTCTCCTGCGCCGATTCTATCCACCACGCGCGAGGATAAAGCCGGAGCATATTCAAAACCGGCTTTACGCCCACATCCCATTGATCCTTTATTTCCTCTTGTCATTATCATATTGGATGCTTTTATTTGTTTTGACAATCTTTTAATAACATTTTCTATAGCGCCGTACTCATCATGACATGCAAGTCGCGCCTCTAATTCCGTAATGCATCCAAAATCAACCTTTTTATATTTTGTGATCATATTAAAACCGGAATTCGCGCTATTTGTCTGCACATTTATCGCAAGAAATTTCGCCTTCTTCTCTAAAAGTTTAATTATATCGTCGGTAAACAAACCATGCCCAAAATCCAGCGCCAGCACCATATCATATTTTTTAATTTCCAAATTCAAATACTTTAAGATTTTTGCCTCTTCTTTTTCCGGTATATTTCCCTTATCCATATAGCATATTTCAAAAAGCTTATTGCCGCTATATTGTTCTATAAACCTTTTTTTGACTATCGTTTCGGAATCAGATCTATAAAAAAACTTCGCCTTAATATTATTACTCAAATGTTTACGCGCAAAATTCTCTCGATTATTCCTATTCCCCAAAACCGACACCAGTTTAATTTCTCCGCAAAGCTCGGCTATATGATTGGCGGCGGCAAAAGCTCCGCCTGCAAATGCCTCGCTGCTCAAAAACCTGTTGACAACCAATGGCTCTTTTGAAGACTTTCCCATTGATTCGCAATAGATGTATTCATCTATTATTCCATCGCCGATAACAAGAACTTTCATGTCTTTTAGGCTTTTTAATTGCTCCACTATAAAAGCTGCGCCATATTTATTTTTCATTTTTGCTAAATATTTCTTTGTCTTCCGGGAATATAAATCCAAAAACTGGTTTATTATGCTTGTGGAACTATTGACATTTTCCGTCACATAAATACTGCAGCCGGCGTTTTTGATTAATTTTTCTTCGCTTTCAAGCTTCTTCAGCGTCTTTTTATCCCGCTCTTTAAAACTTTCTCCCTTTGCGAAAATATTCGGTTTTATTTGCCTAACACTTTCAAACGGTTTCTTATCCTCGACAAGACAGACATAATCCACAAATCCAATGGCAGCCACATTGTCAAGCCGCAAAACTTCGGAAAAAATGGGGCGTTCAGGCCCTCTTTTGACATCCTCGTTTTTTATCACGCCCACTATTAAAATATCGCCGTGTTTTTTAGCCTTTTTAAGATGAGCAATAATGCCGGGATGTATAATATCAAAAATACCGACGCTTAGAATGGTTTTTTTACCGGCGTTTTTTAAGGATTTTACAATGCCTTTTATTTCACTAACCGATTTTATTTTTCTCTGGAATTTCATTTTCTTATAAAGTGTTTATTCAACAGTTCCGTTGAAGAATAAATCTTCTCATGGGTAAAAGCCATCTTAGCTCCTACCGAGCGCGCCGCCATCAAATCTTTTTGAAGCTCCATATTTTTTCCCTTATTCAATTTGTATTCTTGCCCTTTAATATAAATATCCGGACGCAACAACTTTATCGTTTCAACAGGGGATGCCCATTTGTTAATCGCGACAAAATCCACACACTCAAGCGCCGCGATACTTTCCGCCCTATCCTTTTCCCCAAAAACCGGCCTATACGGCCCCTTATTCACATATTTGTCGGGCGTAATGGTTACGACAAGAATATCGCACTTTTTCTTGGCAGACTGTAAATGTTTTATATGCCCCGGATGCATAAGATCGAAACAGCCATGGCATAAGGCCACCCGTTTGCGCTTTTTTTTGAAAACGCTTATTTGCCTGGAAACCGTTTCAATTTTTAGCACTTTCCCCATATAATCAAATTAAGCAAAAAATTTATGAAATAATTTTTCCTATTATTCTCATTTTCCTGTCAGATAACTCTTCCGGCATAATTTTAACAAAATGTTCAAAGTCCGAAAATATTTTTTTCACCCGCTTAAATCTGCTTTCATAAAATTCAATTTCTTTAGTCGCGGGATTGGATTTTAATTCGAACAATTTGTCCTCTATTTTCTTCATGCCTTTAGAAAATTCCAGCATTCTTTTTTTCATTCCCTCTTTAAACCTTTTTAAAACGATGCTCATTACATCGGGATTCGCCTCATAATAGTCTTTTCTGTCGCCTTTTACCCATATTTTTTTAACGGCGCCCCAAGATTCCAATGCCCTAATATTGGTAGATGCCGAACTTTTGCTGATTTCAAGCTCTTTGACCATATTATTTAAAGTAAGCGGTTTAAAACTCATATATAACAAAGCATAAATTTGTCCGGCTATAGGGCTAAAACTAAACATGGAAAACCCCATTCCGGCAAGGTTTACGGCCTCCACTTTCAAATATTCAAATTCCTGAGTTTTATTCATATCGTTCGGTTTATACTGAACATACTATACTTATTATCCGCTTATTAAATCAATAATTATTTTCAGGGTTTTGGAACAAACCCCCGAACCGAAACCATTCATCCGCGCCCGTGCTAGTGTAGTGCGTCCAACACTTCTTTACATTTAAATGCTTGTTTTTACCCCGTGGGTTGGGTAAACTTGGTTGTAGAAAAAACCCGCGGGGTTAAAACCACGACGCAAGATGCGTAAATAGTAAATGTCAAGTTATTT
>JAKLQJ010000255.1 GCA_022013385.1 Elusimicrobiota bacterium | reverse complement strand
TTCTCGCGATTATTCCGCCTATGGCGGAACGCGAGGAATTAAATCTACGGGGGGTTTATACTATGTGTTTTTTTACCCCCCGTGCTTAGATTGCGCCGCCTGATAGGCATAGCCTCTGATACGGCACTGCCATAGGCTTGTACTATTTCTCGCGATTATTCCGCCTATGGCGGAACGCGAGGAATTAAATCTACGGGGGGTTTATACTATGTGTTTTTTTACCCCCCGTGCTTATCCCGCCTATGGCGGGATATGGGGGGTTATATTATGTGTTTACGCTTTAAACTCTTCTTTAAACGATGGCTTTTCTGTTGTAACCCATAGCTTCTATTATTTTTGCTTGGACAAAAGATCCCGGTTTTAGATTTTTTTCGCTTGTCACAAAAAAACTGCCGTCTATATCGGGGGCCTCTTGGAAAGTTCTGCCGTAAGCGGTATTATCCATTAAAATTCGCGCTGTTTTATTTATCATTCGGCCATTAATTTTGTCTATAACGGCGCTTTGGGCGTCTATAAGAAGGTTTACCCTTTTCCGTTTAATTTTATCGGGGATTTGATATTTCAAATTAAAGGCTGTGGTTCCTTTTTCCTTTGAATAAGGGAATATCCCGACATAATTGAATTCGGTCTCTTTTATAAAATTCAGGAGCTTTTGGAAATCTTTTTCGGTTTCTCCCGGAAAGCCGGTTATAAAATTGGTTCTAAGCGATATATCCGGCACTATTTTTTTTATTTCGGCTATTTTTTCGCGAATTGATTTTTCCGTGGATTTCCTGTTCATCGCTTTTAAAACATTGTTTGAAATATGCTGAAGCGGGATATCAAGATATTTACAGATGACTTTTTCATTTTTTATAAGTTTTAACAGCTCTCGGTCTAATCTATCGGGATAGACATACATTAGGCGCAGCCATTTTAATTTGGGGATTTTAATCAATTTTTTCAGCAGTTCAGTAAGAACCGGCTTGCCGTATAAATCTATGCCGTAATTGGTGCTATCCTGCGCTATAAGCGATATTTCCTTCGCTCCGGTTTTGATGAGAGCTTTTGTTTCATTAATAACCATTTCCATTGACTTTGACCGGAAACGGCCTTTTAGCGCCGGTATCAGGCAATATGAGCATAAATTATCGCAACCGTCGGCAATTTTGAGATATGCGCTATGCTTTACCGTGAGCCTTAGTTTATAATCGGGAGAAATAAGCCGATTGCCGGAGTTTTCAAGGTATGATCCATTTTTCTCTATTGCAAGGTTTATTTTATCCAAGGATCTTGTTGATACTATAGAGTCAATTTGCGGAAATTTCTTTTTTAATTTTTCTTTTTCTCTTTCCACCAAACAGCCGCAAACTATTATTTTTTTCAGCCGCCCCGTCTTTTTTAGATTTATAAGTTTTTTGATTTCCGACACTGCTTCTTTAACGGCCGGCGCGATAAACGCACAGGTGTTTAAAATCGCTATATCCGCTTTGTTTTCGTCTTGAATTATTTGACAGCCGCCGGAAGAGCATAGACTGCCGAGCAATTCTTCGGAATCCGTCAGGTTTTTCGGACAACCAAGGCTTATCATGCAAACTTTTTTCATAAATTAAGAGTAACCGGCGTAAATAAGGTGATAAGAAAACACGGTGATAAGAAAATAAAACAACAATAGTAATCCGGCAATACAGATAGAAAAATAAAAAAACAGGCGATTACTGTCGTCTCTCAATTCTTAATATCAGTCACCAGTTGCAAGCCACTCCCGCCAAAGGCGGGATTGCATAATTGCCTTGGTGCTAATAGCCTATTTGTTTTTCGTCTCTAAACTATTGTTATTGCCACTTTTTATTTTTCCACCACAATGTGAAAAGGCCCAAGGCTACCGCGCATAAACCAAGCACGGTAATAAAAGCGTATTTATCATGTTGGAAGGGAAGCCCCACATTCATTGAAAATATGCTGACTACCATGGTCGGCACCATTAACCCTATTATTATGACATTCAAATTTTTCATCAGAACATTGAGATTATTATTGACTACCGACGCTCTGGCATCCATCATTGACGCGAAAATATTGGAATAAATTTCAGCCTGCCGATAGCATTGGGTGTTTTCTATTATCATGTCGTCTATAAATTCAATATTTTCTTCAGAAAAGCCTATTTTTGCCGCATTTAGTTTAATTCTCATAACAACAGAACCATTGGAACTAATGGCATTGAGATAATAAACAAGACTTTTTTCCAAGCTGAACATATTTAATAAATACTTATTTTCCATTGACCGGCTGATCTTTTTTTCAATTTCGTCGGCGATCATATTTATAATTTTCAAATGCTCGAGAAAATGGAATATGGAATTATAAATAAGCTTTAAAAATATCTCTTTTATATTCTGCACATTTTTAAAATTTTTGGCAGTGAACAACGGTATGTCCTCAGAGACTATTATTATCAGTTTTTTATCAAACAAAAACAAGCCCATAGAAGAAACTTTGAAAACAAACTGGTCTTTTGAGGAATAATTTTTCGGCCTTTTAAAAATAAAAGCCAAATGACCGTCATCAAATTCAATGCGCGACGGCTCTTCCGGATCAAGCGCCGAGAGAATATTGTGTTTATCCATATTATGCTTTTCAGTTAAAGATTTTATTTCCTCCTTATCGGGATTTAGGGCGACGATAATAGGCGAATCCGCGTCTTTGTTTTCTTGCAATAGATGGTTTTCAATTTTGTAGTTTTTTATCATAAATTCCTTAATTAATATTTAGGCAGTAATTTTTAAGTTTTGCCTTACCACTTTACCCATTTCGGATAAATTTTCAACTATTGTTACGCCGGCATTTTTAAGAGCCGCTATTTTTAAGGCATGTGTGCCCGAATTGCCTTCCACGATAGCGCCGGCATGCCCCATTGTTCTTCCCGGAGGAGCGGTTTTTCCCGCTATAAAAGAAAAAACGGGCTTATTCATTTTTTCTTTTATAAATTTAGCCGCGTCTTCTTCCGCGCTTCCTCCTATCTCGCCTATCATTACAATGGCTTTGGTTTCATTGTCTTCATGAAACATTTTTAAGGCATCAACAAAATTCATTCCTTGAATGGAATCTCCTCCTATGCCAATAACGGTTGATTGCCCTATGTTTTGTTGAGTTAATTGCCATACCGCTTCATATGTTAAGGTTCCGGAGCGCGATATTATGCCCACCTGTCCTTTTTTATGTATATAACCGGGCATTATCCCCGCTTTGCATTCCTCGGGAGTTATTACTCCCGGACAATTCGGACCTATGAGATTAACTTTTTTTCCGGCGGCTTTCATGGTATTCAATTGTTTTTTTACTTTTGCCATATCGATAACGGGGATGCCTTCCGTTATGCAGATAATCACTTCAATACCCGCGTAAGCGGCTTCTAAAATAGAATCGGCGGCATACGGCGGCGGGACAAAAATTAGCGATGAATCGGCATTTGTTTTTTCTATCGCTTCTTTTACGGTATTAAAGACCGGAATATCCAAATGTTTTGTGCCGCCTTTTCCCGGTGTGACGCCCGCGATTATATTATTGTGGTATTGGATGCATTGCTTGGCATGAAATGTTCCTTGCGCGCCGGTAAAACCCTGAACTATCATTTTAGAATTTTTATTTAAGAGTATAGACATAGTATTTCTCCCGATTAACAGAATATAGAAAACAATGAGCAGTGATTAGTAAAATTTCTTGCCGCTCTCTACTATTGACTCGGCCACTGTTGCCTCTTGCATCTTGCTACCCAATCCATTTCTCAATCACTTAATCTCTTTATATACTTTGTACCGCTTTTTGCGCCGCTTCCCATAGAGAATCGGCCTGTTCTATTTTAATGCCGGAATCAAGGAGGATTTGTTTTCCTTCTTTTACTCTTGTTCCTTCAAGACGGACAATTAAAGGAACATCGAGTTTAATTTTTTTTGTAGCTTGAACTATGCCATTGGCTATATCGTCGCATTTCATTATTCCGCCGAAAATATTAACAAGAACGGCTTTCACCTTTTCATCTTTTAGGATAATTTGAAAAGCTTTTGTTATTTGCTCAACATTAGCGCCGCCGCCGACATCAAGAAAATTAGCCGCGTTTCCGCCGGCAAGTTTTACCGTGTCAAGCGTTGCCATAGCAAGACCCGCTCCGTTTACCATACAGCCGATATTGCCGTCAAGGCCGATATAATTTATGCCTATTTTTTTCGCTTCCTTTTCTATTTCTGAGGATTCATGATCTTCTTTAGCTTGCAAGTCTTTATGTCGGAAAAGGGCATTATCATCTATTACTATCTTTGAATCCAGAGCTATGAGTTTTTCTTCGGCAGTGATGATAAGGGGATTGATTTCAACAAGGCTAGCGTCATAATCTTTGAAAAGTTCGGCTAAATTTTTAACAAGAATCGTGAAATCACGAAAGATTTTGGCTGGAATATCAAGAGCGAAAGCAAGTTCTCTGGCTTGAAAATTCTGAAGTCCGATGTTTATATCTACCGGCATTTTTATTATCAGTTCGGGCTTTGTTTTTGCCAATTCTTCAATGGAAGTTCCGCCTTCCGCTGACGCTACTATCATGGGGGCGGCTTCTTTTCTATCCATTACTATTGAAACATAGATTTCACGGGCTATATTCGCGGCTTCTTCAACAAGGACTTCTTTAACGGTTAAAGTTTTGCCGTGAGTTTGGTGGGTAGCGATTTCCATTCCCAGCATATTCTCAATTATTTCATAGGCTTCGTCTTTTGTTTTTGCCAGCTTAACGCCGCCCGCTTTTCCTCTGCCACCCGCCAAAACTTGAGCTTTTATAATGCATTTTCCTTCCGGAAGTTTAATAAATTTGGCGTCTTCTCCCATCTTAACAATGCCAAGCCGTTTACTTATCGGTATATTGTATTTTTCAAAAATTTCTTTTCCTTCGTGTTCAAGAAGTTTCATTTATCCTCCATAACTCAGTTCAGAGTTTAAAGTTTATCATGGGATAAACCCATGATACCCTGATGTATATCAGGGTAAAGTTTTTCGCCATTACTGCTTAGGCACTAAGACTATGTCATACCGCATCAAGGCCTATGGCCATTAAGGGCGGTATCCATTACTACATGGCGCCTATGGCGCCAAGATTTTCCGCCAGAGGCGGATCCGCCAGTTTGTTTGGCGGAAGTGGCGGAAACCCGCCGATG
>JAKLQJ010000254.1 GCA_022013385.1 Elusimicrobiota bacterium | reverse complement strand
GGACTACGCTATCGTGTCGTGTGTATGTAGGACACAAGTTCTCGCATCGCTATCTTGCAGTGAAGACACAGTATATCTGTTAGGAAGACGGACTTCAAGCTTAGAAAAAGAGAATATTGCCTATGAGGAATAGTCGTTTGCTTAAGGCATTATATCCGGAAGTCCGACTTCTGGAACAGCGAACCTTTTGGTTCATCAGATGTCGGGAGTAATACGAACGACCCAGCGAGTGGACTACGCTATCGTGTCGTGTGTATGTAGGACACAAGTTCTCGCATCGCTATCTTGCAGTGAAGACACAGTATATCTGTTAGGAAGACGGACTTCAAGCTTAAATAAAGAGGGTGTTGATGATAGAGTGATATAATTGAGGTGTTTGCGATATATTAAATATGAATAATCTTTTCAAAAAGTGACGCGGAATTTTATTGTCCTTAATTCAAAAACGCACGGAGTTTTCCGTGCGCTTTTGCATAGTTCCTAATCTGTAGCTACCTCATTTATTCGGAAAAGAGCCATTTTCAGGCTTTTTTATCAAACTCTGGAGAAGAGTTATTTTGTAATTTTTCTAACCAATATCAAGCATTCGCCGTCTGCCCTCGAGCCATAAAAAAACTCTAACACATAATCAGCGTCTATACCGGTGCCCTTTTTAACTTGCTCCCGAAGGTATTTAGGCATCAATCTAATAGAACCGCCATGTACGCCGAAAGCCATAAGCTGTCCTGGCCCATCTCCCCATACCTCCATACGATCCAGTATTTGAAAACTTTTGCCTGACTTTTCCTTGGGTCTCATACTGAGTGTTGTCTGAATTGTCCATGAGCCGTCTTTCTCGATTTTCAATTTCATGTCGCCAATTTGGCCGGGAAGCGCGATAAATTCACTGTCTTTAAACTCTTCAGCTCCAATCTCCATTACATTACGCGAGTCTATTTCCTTTGAGATTTTAGGAATTTGAATTTCAACCTGCTTCATTGATTCAGGGTTAATTTGATTTAATTCTGCTTTTCTTTTTAATTCTTCAATGCCGGTCGCAAAAACCAAATTTCCTCCGGCAAATATTATTATGCTTACTACCGCCATTATTTTTTTCATTTTAGCTTTCTCCATTTTTATTCTTTTCTAAGATTTTGGCTACTCTTTAATTGTAGAACAAAGGTTGCGAATTTGGCAGGGGAAAAAGACCTAATTTTCCGTTGTTTTTTGGACTATAACCTTATAGGACTATCGGGACAGAGCCTAACCGCATTGGGAATGCTTTCCCGATTTTCTTCAATAAATAAGCTCTGAGTTTCCCGCCTATGGCGTGAGCGTAAAAATTTTGCCGATTTGTCCCAGTGTTTAGATTAGGCTTGTTGGCCGAATCTATAGTGGAGAAACTCGCGGAGGAAACAGATCTGCAAGGAAGATCGTACATATAAATTACTCTAATCGGGTTTTTATTTTTTTAGAATTCCAGATTAGGCCTGATTATGAATTGGAAGTTATTGGAAGTATCTCTTGCGGCAAGATTTCCCGAATATTTATTATTGGATTCCCAGACAAAACCCAGCCCCAGACAAAAAGCTTTTCTAGATTTTTTAAAAGGAAATTTCTTGTTCACCAGAAAAATGTGTTTAATGGGTTTGAGTTTATCTTGAGAAAAATAAGACGCGTATTCAAAGCCGCTATTATGCGTCCAGAAATTGCCGGATTGTTTGAAGTCAGTGCGGCTTCTTCTGAATCCCACAAAAAAAGAATCCGATATATCGCGATTAGAATGAAATTTAGAGCCTACTCTAAAACTCCATGTAAGACTGCGGTCAACGAGTATTTGTTCTCCCTTTAGCTTAACTTCCGTTTGTGCCCAATCATCACCGATAAGGGAATTGTCTTTTATATGTTGATTTCCAATGTCTATCAGAAAACCGGAATAGCCTTTGCGTTTGCCCAAACACTCGGTTTTTATTGAATCAAAAGAAACCACATTGCCAAGAAAAATTGAAAATGCCCACGGTTCTTCAAAACCGGCGGTTATCGCTTTCACTAAATTAAGACTGTCAGAAACCTGCGTATCATTGTAAAAAGCGCCATAATGTTTTTTTATCAGTGTGCCCGAATAAGGAAGAGGATTAATACTGGCTTCAAATATTAAAGTTCGCGGCATATAAAATTTTGAAAACAATCTTTTATAAATCTCGGCTTCTGATTTTCCTTTTAAATGAGGAATTGGCTTTCCCGTTAAACTATTATAGATGCCAATGGCCGAATAATAAGGGTCAAGCTGCACTTCTATAGATGTTTTTTTGGGCGGAGCATCACTGGCAAAAATGAAAGCGGGGATAAGCAGAATTGATATAAGCCAAGATAGTTTTTTCATAGTATTTATTCCGTTAGAGATATTCAAGCAAAAGTTTTACCCAAAATACTGGAACTTGGAAAAAGGCCTAAGATTTATAGCAAACTACAAAAACTATTTAGGCGACAAGGTAATTGGGCAATCCCGCCCCCGCCACTACGGCATCGGCGGGCAGGCCCGCCACTACGGCATCGGCGGGACAACAAGGAACAGCCAACGACTCCCCCCTATTTCAAAACTCTTTTTATTTCCTTCAGGGTAGCGGTAAAAAAAATATGATTGATGTTTCTGGCGGCTTCATAAAAATGAAAAATGCCATAATGAAAACCGGAAATGATTTTTCGGTTTTATTCGGCATTTTTCAAGATGTAAAACCAGCTTTTTAGTCTTTAGGTTCGTTTTCGGCGACGAATTTTTTAATATCTTCAATCGCTTCCAATATCATTCTTGCTTTAGACATGCCAAATGAAAACGGATATCTGTCATTTTCATTTCTTTTAAGAATCAGCACCGGCTGTCCTTTATATTCGGTTCTTTCAATAATCATTATATCCTCCGTAATACTTCCTCCAATAATAACACAAAGTAACAATATAATTCAATAGTACGCTGTTTGTCCATTATGTTTTTAAAAAATATCCAAACGCTTTAATTAAATCTCTAGTGTAGTGCGTCGTAAATAACTTGACATTTACTATTTACGCATCTTGCGTCGTGGTTTTAACCCCGCGGGTTTTTTCTACAACCAAGTTTACCCAACCCACGGGGTAAAAACAAGCATTTAAATGTAAAGAAGTGTT
>JAKLQJ010000253.1 GCA_022013385.1 Elusimicrobiota bacterium | reverse complement strand
CCTAAGGGCATAGTTTCCGACACTTTATGAAGCATAGCTTCGTTGCCTGTGTATGCTGGCCTGTCATGCTTGTATAGCGTGGACACAATTAATTTGGCCGTCTGCCTGCCCGCCGATGCAGTAGTGGCGGGATACGCATAGCGCCTGATACGGCACTGACAGAGTCTTGTATCAACGGCTTGCTCTGCCTCTAAAATAGGTAAAACCCCATTTGTTTTGATGGCTAAAGTGTCATAAGTCTACGACGGATAAACAACCGGACTAAACTGTTACGTTAGGCAATTAGCAATTGGGCAACAAGGCGATAGTGACATAACAGAACTCTGTGAAGAAAATGATGGATAAAAATAGTTTACCTCAAAAGTGGTTCATTGAAGGGTGGAATGCCTATTTAGACTATCTCTTCACAATAGTTCCCGCTATTTTAATTTTTAAAGCGCTTACTTTCGGAATTCCCCTTTTAATATGGAAATTTTCCCAAAAACAATGGGCGGCCTACCCATATATGCTTTTGATAGCCATTCCCCTTGAAATAGGCTTAAATCTTTATTTCATAAAATTGGCTCGGAATCAAGAGCCTCCGTTAAACGATATTTTCAAAGGATTTGAAATATATCAAAACGCTATTTTGGTATCCGTAATATATGGCCTCATTGTCATGGGCGGAACCCTTTTGCTGGTGATACCGGGAATAATTCTCGCGGTGATGTACGCCTTCAGCGCCTATGCCGTGATAGACAAAAAAATGAGTGTAATGGACTCCTTCAAATACAGCGCCGCCATAACATTGAATTATCGCGGCAAAATACTCTCTATCTTATTGATGACGATAAGTATTCATCTTTTAACGCCCAATATTATTAAATTTGAAATGACAAAAGCGATTTATCAGACAAACTTTACATTATGGACAATAACAGGATATATCCTGATAACTTTTATTTTTATCCCATGGCTTAGAATGAGCATGGCGAAAGCCTATATTTTCCTTATAGCCCGTAATGATAAAATGATTAAGTAGGTTTTTTATACGGTTTTGCAAACTTAAATACCTGTCAAATACCTGTCATGCCCTGTATACAAATGTGTATACTATTGTAAGTTTTACAGTACTATTATGTTATTTTATTTTCAGAAGGGACTGATGAAAATTTTAATATTAGTAATTACTCCGTTGGTTTTAGCTTATGCCAATGCCGGAGAAATAAATTTTGACACGATTAATTTTGATGATATAAAAAAAGTTCAAGCTAATAAATTGGCAATTGAAATCCCAATGCCGATAAAAGAACAGGTCACAGCAGAAAAAAACGATTATATTTCAGGAGAAATAAATCAATTCCATTTGCTGGCTCAAACCTCGAAAAAATTAATTTATACGCATGCCGACACACAAAAAGAATTCAATGAATTCATCAATATGTGGACGCCAATACTGCATAAAGCAGGCTTGAAACCCGCAAAACCGGAGTATGAACATGAAATGGCTATTCAGCGCTATGATTCAGATGATGACTATGTTTTAAGAGATTTTTGGGCAGATAAGCTTAATTATGACGCATTATCCTCATCCGAAATTTATAAACTTCAGCATGAGCTTATAATGAGCCTTAAGAAACAGAATATGCCTACAATAGCCGCTTTTAAAATCAAAAATGATTATACCAGGTCTACCTTCAAGCTTTATTATCTGACAAAGTATAATGAAAATTCCAATCATGAAATAAACCTCCGTCATCTTATGAAGGGCAATGATATTGATTTTGACATAATTGAAAAAGCGGGGATTAATATAGTCAAAAAAGACAGAACTTTTTCCATGTTGTATATAGGAAAAGAATTGGGTTTTGTAACGCGCTTTGCGAAAAGCGTTGAAGAAATAGAAAAAAAGATTGAAGATTATAAGAAATTTCTGAAAGAATATAATAAAGAATTTATAGGTTCAAGAATTACTAAACTCGAAGAGCCTATTTATGAATATACCCACGCAGTGAATATATACTTTTATCAATAATTGTAGCTTAGGGTATTTCCGCCATTACTACTTTTCGCCAAATTGGTGAATATGCCGTAGTGGCGGGAAGGTTTAGAGAAGAAGCAACATAACATACTGGGATTAAAATTCGGCATAGCCCGGAACTCTGGGAAAAGCTGTTACATCTCTTATATTGGTGATTCCGGTAATGAGCATCATCATTCTTTCAAAACCCAATCCAAAACCTGAATGAGGAACAGAACCGAATCTTCTTAAATCCAAATACCACCAATAATCCTCTTTATTAATTTTAAAATCGCCCATTCTTTGCTCAAGAACTTCAAGCCTGTTTTCTCTCTCGCTTCCGCCTATTAATTCACCTATTCTCGGCACCAATAAATCCATGCCTCTAACGGTTCTGCCGTCATCATTGAGCTTCATGTAAAAAGCGGCCGCTTCTTTGGGTTTATTATAGAGTATAGCCGGTTTTTTAAAATACCGTTCAACGAGAAATCTTTCATGTTCACTGCCGAGATCCGCTCCCCATGAAATCTTATTTTCAAATTTGTCATTCTCTTTCTCAAGCAATTTAATCGCGTCGCCATAAGCTATATGTTCATATTTATTTTCCACAACATTTTTTAATGTTTCCAAAAGAGACTTGTCCACAAATTTGGCGAATAAATCCAAATCGTCGGCGCAATGCTCAATCACATGCTTTGTAATACTTTTAACAAAATCTTGAGCAAGCTCCATATCTTCTTTCAAATCATAAAAAGCCATTTCAGGCTCTATCATCCAAATCTCGGAACAATGGCGATAGGTATTTGAATTTTCCGCTCTAAAGGTCGGACCGAATGTATAAATTTTACCCAAAGCAAGAGCTAAGGCTTCTCCTTCAAGCTGCCCTGAAACCGTCAAAGCCGTTTTTTGACTAAAAATGTCCTTTGAAAAATCCACCTTTCCGTCTTTATTTAAAGGCAGATTATCCATATCAAAAGCCGATACGGAAAACATTTGTCCGGCGCCCTCGCAATCCGAAGTGGTTATAATGGGAGTATGCACATAGAAAAAACCATTATTCCTAAAATAATTGTGAATGGCAAATGAAAGCTCCGCTCTTATTCTGAGCATTGAAGCGTATTTATTTGTTCTGGGACGCAGATGAGCGACGGTGCGCAAAAATTCATCCGACGCTCTCTTTTTTTGAATTGGATATTTTTCAGGAGAACATTCGCCGCAAATTTCAATTTGTTTTGCCTGCAATTCGCATTTTTGATTCGCTCTGTTGGGAGATTCCACCAAATCGCCGACAATCTTTACCGAAACTCCGGTATTTAACTTTTCAAAAAAAACCGACAAATTCTCGTTTTTATTGTCAAAAATAATTTGTAGGCTTTTTCTCAATGAACCGTCATTAATCTCCGCAAACGAATATTCTTTAGAACCGCGAAATGTTTTAATCCAACCTCTAATTTCAATGTCTTTTTGCGGCAATTCTAAATTAAAAATTTCCTTAATCGTTTTCATAAAGCTAATTTTTTCTTTTTTTCTTTCTCTTTGTCTTTTGCCGCTTTTAGTTCGTATTGTTCTATTAATTCCTTTGAAAGATTCGATACGCTTACAAGTTCTATTTTGCAGGTTTTATCTTCAGCCGAATATTTTTCCAGAATATAACCGACACCAGGCGCGTAATACCTTACTGATTTTCCTGAATCTCCGCCGGATAAATAAGAAACCACTTTCATGCATTTTTCAAATTTACCGGCTTTAACGAAAACTTTCTCCGAGAGAGAAACAATTTCGTTGGTGTCGGGAGCTTCAACCCATTTAATTCCCGCTTTTACCGGAAGGGGGAATTCTTTTCTGCCTCCGATTATAACACCATTAGCCGTTGTCACCCATTTCTTGCTTTTTGTGATGAGATATTCATCAATATTGGTATCACGCAAAATGAAAATCATTCTAGTCTTAGCTGCCGTATAATTAGCTCTTTTAAAAACTTTAGCAATATCAATATAAACTTTGGCTTTTCCTTCAAACTCCGTGCTTTCAAAACAATATTCACGCCTGGTATTTTTCTTTAGGGGAAAATAGTCCGCCATAATAGCCTCCGACATCAAAAAATCTAAATCAGATACTTATAAAACATTTGAGAAAATCTTACTCGTGACATAGTTTGTGGACCTGAGGGGGATTGAACCCCTAGTCGAACGCATGAGCTTCGCTCATTTCAAGGCTATGCCAGTGCCGTAACAGGCGCTATGCGTATTAGACGGCCAAACGGCGTTCGCCATCTCTTTATGCTGAGAGGTCAGGGGTTCAATCCCTTTTACCCTAAGTTTGTGGACCTGAGGGGGATTGAACCCCAGGTCGAACGCATGAGCTTTGCTCATTTCAAACGGCGTTCGCCTTTCCTTTATACTGAGAGGTCAGGGGTTCAATACCCTTTACTCTTAGTTTGTGGACCTGAGGGGGATTGAACCCCTGACCTCCTCGTTGCGAACGAGGCGCTCTCCCAGCTGAGCTACAGGCCCATACTTTTAATTACAGAGGTTAGAAGTCAGATGACAGAAATCAGATGCATAGGGAATGTCCTTATAAATCTTGCCTCTTGTTTCTGACTTCTTGCTTCTGTCGCGCTATTTTTCCTTTTGCGAAGCTTTAATTCGTCTAATAGCTTTGAGATGTTCCTTAAAATTGACATTAAAAATATGCTTTCCGTCTTTTCTTTCAGCGACAAAATAGAGAGCATTGATTTTCGCCGGATAAAGCACGGCATGAACCGATTCATAACCGGAATTACATATAGGGCCGGGAGGAAGATTTCTCACAATATAAGTATTATACGGAGATTTCGTCTTTAAATCCTTATAAGTGAGCCCTTGTTTCCAATATCCGAGAGCGTATTGCACTGTCGGATCAGCCTCAAGCGGCATTCCTTTCTTTATCCGATTAAGATAAACAGCGGCTATCAATGGTCTTTCAGAAGGCACAATCGCTTCTCTCTCAACTATGGACGCTATTGTTAAAACTTTTCTTTCATCTAAACCTTTGGGGAAACCATCCTTAAATAAAGGGCTTATGTTTTTCTCAAACTCTGATTTTAGCATATTGATGATATTTCGCGCTTTACTCTCTTTCTTAAAAAAATATGTTGAGGGGAATAAATAACCCTCCAATTCTTCCCTTCTAACAATATCAATGAATTCACCTTCGTCTTTAATAATGCCGTGTTTATATAGCCTTTCGGCTATTTGCTCCTTGCGCCAGCCTTCGGGAATTACAACTTTAATGTCCTCAGTATGAACGGTATTTATTAGAATCCATAAAACTTCTTCGGCTGATGTATGTTTTTTGAATTCATACTCTCCGGGCATTATTTTTTTTCCGGTATTGGTTATTTTTACCAATACTTTAAACCAAAAAGCATTGATGATAATGCCCTTTTTTTTAAGCAAATGCGCGACTTGCCCGGCTGAACATCCTTTTTCTATTTTAAGGCTGACCGTCTCGCCTTGCCAAAAAAAATATATGCCGAGTAAAAAGAGAAAAGTAAAACCAATGATTATTTTTTTGCGCATAGTCACACCAATTCCATTTTATAAAGCGACTTATAAATCTGCCCGCAAGAATCCGATATACTCTCAAATAATTCCACATTAAGCGCGGCAAAACTTAATTTTCCATCAATTAATTTCAAAGCTTGACTAAAAACGCCGTTAATATTTTCGCCGCTCATTTCTTCATTATAACCGCGAATGCGGCCCAATGTTATATGCGGAAAAAATTTATTTTCAAAAACAAAACCGTCAATCGCTAAATTAGCTTTTAATTTTTTCGCCGCTTCCTCAAGTTTATCGGCTCCTTCATTTATTCCAAGCCATATGGTTTTCGGCTTGCCTTGAGCAAAGAAACAACCTAAATTTCCGGCGGAAATGATAAATTTATCAACTCTGACCGCCTTCATTCTTGCGATAATATTTTCGCGTTTATCCGGCTGAATATCTCCGAGAAAAGCGTAAGTAATATGCAAATTTTCGGGTTTTACCCACTTTATTTTACCCGCTCGCGCAAAACTTAATTGATATTGATTTCCATATTTGGCGGGCAGGCAACAAAGCTCTTTCTTTAAATATTCCGACACGCGAATCAATTCATTTGAAAAATCGAGGGAGAGCCTTGTGGCTATAAATGCTCTCATCACCAGCCGGGATTATCCGGCCTAGTTCTTTTTGTTCTGGTTATATCCGATTGTTTCTTTAATTTTTTGTTACGAATCTTTTTTCTTAATCCTTCGTGAATAAGGTTTTGTTTTATAATCTTCTTTCTTAAAGCGAGTTTTCTTTTCTCACTTAATGGTTTCCATTCTTCACGCAAATTTTTAATTTTTTTTCTTACTTCCAAAAGCCTTGATTTATGAAAAACCATTCTTTGCAGTTTAGCTTTTTTCATTTTTCTGATTTTAGGGCCAAGAAAGATTTCTGTATTTTCTTTGATTATCATTTCAAAACCGCCGAATTTTTCCACATTTGAATGCTGGGGCGTAACTCCGACTTTTCCTTCGTCAAATACCGCAACACCAGTTTCATCGTTAAAAGAAGAATACTCAACGGCAAATTCCGTTCCTCTTATGGCGCAAACCGCTGTGGGAGTCTGAACTTTAAATTTAAAAGCTTTATCCAAAAAATGATTGATTTTAGCGACCAAACCGCCTTTTAAAAGATTCAAAACGGAATCACTCTTTTTAATGGATGACAATTCAATTTCAGTATTTCCTTCTATCCTCACAATGCCCTTATCGTCAAAACTCAAAACAATATTGGCACCAGGGTTAGTTTTAATCGTATCATCAGATTCCAAAGGCAAATCTTTTTCTATTTTGGACCAATCTTCCGCTTCTTGAGATTTAACATAAGCTTTTCCATAAACCGAATCCACCCTTATATCCCAAGCCTCTTCCGCTTTATGCTCATAGCTTTGTGATTTAAGAGTATTATTTAAGATATCTTCGTATTTCTGCTCCGGCTGAGCAAAAACATTCCCTTGAGCAAACAAGAGCAAAACACTTATGTAAAGAAATAAATTCATAATCAAATCTCCCTTAATTTTCTGAAATGACGCCTTCCAACCTGCAATACACAATTCTTGGGTCTGAAAATAAAATCTTCCTCTATCTTTTCATTATCAATTTTTACAGCGCCTTGGCTTATAAGCCGTCGCGCTTCATTTTTCCCTTTGCATAAGCCCGCTGCCACAAGAATATTTACTATTTTTTCGGGTTTTGAGACAATAAAGTCCTGAATATCTTCCGGTATTTCTTTCTTGGAAAAAACTTTTTCAAAATTTTCTGCGGCGCTTTCCGCGGCGCTTTTGCCATGATAATTATCTGTCATAATAAAAGCCAGTTTTTTCTTTGCTTTCATCGGATGCATTTCTTTGATTTCTTCAATATTCTCATCAGTCAAAATTTTATAATAGTCATACATCAAATCGTCGGAAATTGACATTATTTTGCCGAAAATATCACCCGCAGAATCCGCAAGGCATATATAATTGCCGTAGGATTTTGACATTTTCCTAATTCCGTCCGTCCCGACAAGAAGCGGCATTGTCATAACCGTTTGCGGAATTTGAGAATATATTTTTTGAATGGCCCTTCCGACAAGCAAGTTAAAAATTTGATCGCTTCCGCCAAGCTCAATATCCGCTTTAACCGCTACAGAGTCATAGCCTTGAAAAATAGGATAGAGAATTTCAAGAAGGCTTACCGAATTCTGCGCGTCCAAACGGCTTTTAAAATCCTCTCTCTCAAGCAGACGGGATATTGTCATATTTTTGGACACATTAAAAAAGTCCTCGCCCGCCATAAAATCTTTCAGCCATTCGCTGTTATATCTTATTTCAGCGCGTGACTTATCAAGTATTTTAAAAGCTTGCTCCGCGTATGTTTCGGCATTTTTTTTGACAATATCATTGTTTAAAACAGGTCTTGTCCCATCGCGTCCGGAAGGATCTCCGACCTGCGCAGTAAAGTCGCCTATAATTAAAACCGCCGTATGCCCCATATCCTGAAACTGACGCAATTTTCGTAAAACCACGCTATGTCCCAAATGAAGATCGCAACTAGTAGGATCAACGCCAAGTTTAACTCTAAGTTTGGCGCCCAAAGAAAGCTTTTTTTTAAGCTCTTCTTCTCCTATCATTTCAACCGCGTTCTTTTTTATTCGTATTATCTCTTTCTCTATATCCATATTGATAACCGCGATAATTCTTGAGATTATATTTTATATTTTTTGGGATGCCATAACTACCTGAAATTATACGGATTCACGAATATTTTGAGCTTAAAGCTCTTGGGAATCTTCAAATCCCTTATCTTATTAACCGCGGACAATACATCATTTTCTTTTTTGGCTCTTATTATGAGGTAGCCGCTAATAACCTTGCGTATCTTGGATTTGGACACGCCCAAAGGACCCAATAATTCAATATTATCGGTTTTATGGTCTGCGTCATTTTCCAAAGAAGAAATAATGAATTCAATTTTTTTTTCAATTTCTTTTGAATTGTTTCCAAAAATAACCACTCTCGCCATAAAAGAAAAAGGAGGATAAGAAAATTTCTCTCTCATTTTTATTTCTTCGTCAACAAAACCTCTGTAATTTGAATTAATAAAAGAGGGGAAAACATAATATTCCGGATCATTAGTTTGAATTAT
>JAKLQJ010000252.1 GCA_022013385.1 Elusimicrobiota bacterium | reverse complement strand
TTCGGTTTTTTAGACGGCAATAAAATCATCGGCAAAATAAAATAGATAATTAACAAGTAGGCAATTTGGCAACTGGGCTATGTGAAGTCTGTTTTCGTGGTCGATAAACCATTTTCCACCTCCGAGGTGGAAAATGGTTTGTAATGGGGACTATTTTATTATCTTGCCCGCGTAAATCCATTCGGCCTTTTTCGTTTTGCCTATTACGACTACAATATGAAGCCATATATGATTGTCTTTTCTGGGTAGATCTTTATCTGAAAGGGACGCGCCGAGACTTAGTTTGTTTTTGTCATTGTAAGTAACAAACGGAGTGTGAGCGTTCTGTAATTGGGTTTTGTATAAGCGCCCGGCTCTGTCATAGGTTGAATAAACCGCCATTGATATGCCATGAGCGGATTGTAAGGTTGTATTGAATTCGCGGATAACTTTTCCCCATTCTATATACTTCCACTCTAATTTCACCTCATAATAAAATTCGCCTTTTTTGAGCGTTGCCCGGACATTTTCAAGGAATTTTACTTTTTCCCAAAAATTGCCTTCATTAAGCAAATGGAATTCTTCAAAATCAATGCCCGGCAGATTGGCGGAAATAACTTTTCCGGTTAAAGAGGAGGATTTTTCTTTTTTATCTTTTTCAGCGGTTTCTTCTTTATTCTTCAAGGCTTCATCTTCTTCTTTTGCCTTCTCTTTCTTTTCGGCTTCCAATCTTTTACGCGTATTTTCGGCTATAAAGGCTTGCAATTCTCTGTCCCATCTTGCCTGTTGTTCTTCGGGAGTTTCTTCTTTCTTGACGGGAGTTTCAAGTTTTTTTCTTTCGTTCCATAGCGTTCTTTTGCAATCGTTAAAATTATTTTGAGCTGATGCGGGAACGACGATTCCAAGTTTTTTAAATTCGTCAAGGCATACTAAAATAGAATTCCATTCTCCTTTCCAGCGCGATATTTCATCTTCTCGGAAAGGCTCCATAGGGATTTTTTCAATGAGCGGCAATTGATTCTTTAAGTTTTTTTCTTTGCTTATTAAATCAAGCAGACGCATTGTCTCGTTTTTATCTTCCTTGTATTTTTTCGTTTTTTCGTTTCTTTCTCTGCCTTCGGCAAGTCTTTTCTCGCAACCCTCAAGCGTGTTCAGGTCGTTTGTCGCCAAAGAAATTTTTTCTTCGCGGAAAGCGGCAAGACATTTTTTAAGGGCTTCTTTCTCTTCATTTTTTGGGCTTTCAGCCAAATTCATGTCCGCCGCCAAAAGTTTGGCGTTTTTTAATTCATTTTCGCAGGCGATATAATTGTTTTTGACTCGCGCTGAAAGGGGATAACCGATGGCTTTAAGTTTACTGAGGCACGACTCTATTCGTTCGCTAAATTCATCCTCTCCGCCAATTCGTTTTTTCTTGGCTAATTCCAAAGCTTGCCAACATTCCGTTTCCGAGCTAAAACCGCCTGTCGGAGGTTCAAAGCTTTCATTTCTAAATTGCGCCAGGCAGGTTTGTGTATTTCCCATTTCGCCAATATTTTTTTCCGCTTTGGCGGTTGCTCGTTCTTTCCATTGCTTTTTTTCGCGCGCTTTTTCCGCTTTCTCCGCCCGTTCTTTGGCGAGCCATTTTTTATCCCGTTTCCTTATCCGTTCGCGTTCTTGTTCAGCAGTCGGACTAAGACTCATCATTAATTTGGCGTGAGCCATGTTTTTTTCTTTCTCGGTTCTTTCGCGAGGAGGTTGTTTCCTTGTATAAACTTTTTTTTTAGAGGTTTTTACCGGTTTTGTGTTCGCGGAAGTTTTTTCTTCTTTTTCTTTTGAAATTTCCGCGCAATTCCAATGTCCCAATGCGATTTTTTTATGAGAGTAACCTTGTTTAATAAGGTTTTGATGGCAATTTTGCCAAACCTGCGGCAGCGGTTGGCGCTTGCGATACTGGTTGAGAGCGGTTAAACAGTTGGCATAAGATTCATCGCATTGGATGTCCCAATATCCGTATGTAACTATAAGGGTGTCTAAACATTTTTTATGTTCGGGAGTAAAAGCGAGGCTTGCGTCCGGCAGAAAAAAGCGAATCGCGATGATTCCTAAAATCGGCAAAAATTTTCTCATTTATTCACCTTCGCTTAAAACAACATATTGTTTGAAAGTATCTTGAGCCAATTTTTCGTATTTGGCGACGGTGTTTTTATCCGAGAGGTGTTCCTCCTGAGAAGCGTAATAAACGCATAATAGCGAATAAGCCCTGCCTAAATAGAATTGAGCGAGAGCCAAATCGGGATTTTTTACCGCCGTTAAACTTAAAATTTGAACCGCTTCCAGAAGATCTTTTTCATTGTAGCGCTTTACAACTATATTTACATTGCCCGAATATGTCCGTTTGTAATGCTCAGCCAATTTTCCGCCTTTTTCTAAAGCGTAAGCGTCAAAATTTTCTTTGCTTGGGCGCTCTACGGATAAATTCAGAAGGTTCAAATCCGATACCGAACGCGCTTGAAAAGAAAGAGATTCGCCCACCGCGCCGAGCGCCGCCCCCATACTTAAAGTCATCCCTTTTTTTTGGGTAAGGTAGCCTTGAAGCAAAGAAATGTAAGGATTGTTTTCGTCAATTGTTTTGTTTTGTTCAAGCATACTTATCCATTTCTCGTACACCGCTCTTTTTATCGCTCTTTTTCGCGTCAGATAAGCGAAAATTTCGGAAAAACTTCTTTCGCTCATAATTGATTTCGCGAAAGTTTTAAATTCGGAATTTTGAGGCATCTTAACATAGGCGTCTTTTATTTGACCCGACATGTCCTTAAAGTCTTTGGCAAATTTAAGATGTGTCTGTTCGGCCGCCGCCCTTTCAATTAATTGCCCCGCATATTCTTTAGCCAGTAAAGCGTATTCATTGTTTCCGGCTCTATTAAGGCAGTCAAGAGCATTTTGAGCGAAAGAGGGGTTTATGGATATCAAGCTCAGATAGAAAATACCGAGCACTCTTTCGCCGAGTTCGGGTGAAAGTTGTAAAACCGCTTTGTATTCATTGAACGCGTTGCCTAAAAGTTCATTTACAGTGGATAAATCTATTTTTTCTTTTTCATTTTTGGGAGAGTATTTCCATTTTGGAAACACGGTTACACCGGTGCCGATAAAATGTTCATTCGCCTCATCTAACTGATTTATGAGGAGATTAAAAGCAAGCATGCGATAAGCATTTCCAAGCTTAAGATGATAATAAGCATTATCCTTATCCGTTTCAACGGCTTTTTTAAAAACAGAAATAATTTCTTCGCTGATGGGCAATATATTGAAATAGCGGTTTGTTTGAACCAATTGCCGGTATTCGGCAAACATAAGCGAACGGCTTTTTTTGATATTTTTTTCCACTATGCGGCCGGCTTTCCAAGCGGCTTTTCCTTCGGGAATGCCTTCAAGTAAAGGAAGTTTGGAAAATTTTAAAGAATCTTCAACCGCTTTTTTAAGTATGTCAACGCGTTCCCAGTCAAAATTCAAAGGCAGTTCCAGCCCTTTAGGCTTCTGCCCTTCCGCGTCCGTGCAACGCTGTCTGTCGCGTATAGCGGGGGAGGATTTTTTTGCTTCTTCAATTCTCTCCATATATTTGAGAGCTTCGGTATATTGCGGCGGATGCGCCACGCTTTGTATTTTTTCTTGAGCTTTGCGATAAGATGTCAGAGCTTCCTCCAAACGCTTGTAAAACATTTCCAAGAGCATAGCATTGCCAAGCCTGTATAAATCGTCCGCGCTTTGAGCGTCGCCAATCTCAGCAACGGTTTTACGGATATTTGAAAGTTTGGCATTGATATAAAATTGTTGGGCGAGCGGTGAATTCAATATTCTGTTAAAATTCTCTTTTTCCAGTTTTACGCCCTTTGGCGATAATTCGCTTTTTGGGGAAACACTGCCGGTTTTTTTGTTTGAAAAAGGCGGAATGGACAGCGCTTTTTGATACTCTTTAAAATTATCTTCGGATAAGCGGATTAGAGGAGGGAAAAACAAACCGTCATCGCTTACTATATCGCTTAATGTTAGAGCCGCTGTGCGATATAATATGGGCGGCAATATGGTTATTTCCGCCGTAACAATATCTTCCGCGAATTGGCTGTCTGTGCCGTAACCGCCGGATATGTATCTGGATATTTCACCGGAAAGCTTAATTCTCATATCCGCGGGGTCATAGAGTTCTTTGCGGATGTCAGAGTAAATTTCAAGAGCTTGTTTGAATTGCTTTTTGTATTTCTTTTTTTCGGCGCCGCTTTTTTTAATATTCATGCCTTCATTAAAAAAATTATCGGCTTCTTTGAGGCTCTCTTCAAATTTTTTCATATCCGTTTTTTCATTCGCGGCGGCAGAACTTATCAGTAATGTGATAAGTGCAAAAGATAGAGCTAATAAAGCTAGTTTGATTGGCTTAATACGATTCATTGTTTAACCCTCCCGATTTTTGGACGCTTGAACATACATACATATTATACTTATTTGGCAAAATGGCCGATAATGCGCAATTGAGGATTTTCGGAGGATTCCGCTTTGATACTTAGGCTATCTACGCCATAGGCATAGCGTGGTAGGACGAGGAGCTTCATTTTTGTTATGAAAGGTTTTTTCTTGCGGAAATATCTGGTAATTTTGTAGGATAACCAAAATAAAATAAGTGATTGTCAGGTCGCGCGAAAGACGACCGTAATTCATAAAAAGCGGCGTCGGCAATCAGTTCCATCAGACTATTTTATTTCGGTGCGTCTTGTCGGACGGTTCGTGTTCCGAGACAAAGCCTTAATCGCCCTGAACGAAAGTGAGGGGTGAGAGACCCCCTCGTATCCCGCCGAAGTCGCAGTGGAGGGAGCGGGATAAACACGGGGCGTAAAAAAACACAAGGCTATGCCGGGTGTCGTAACAAAGGACTATGTCCATCAGACGGCCAAGGCTATGCCGGGTGTCGTAACAAAGGACTATGTCCATCAGACGGCCAAGGCTATGCTCCCGCCGATGGCGGGATAACAAGGCGCTATGCGCATAAAACGACCAGAGTGGTTTTTAAGGGGGATATTAATGAGAAAAATACTGGCAATTGTGTTCGCCGGAGGACATGCTGAGGAAATGTCTGTCCTCACATTTAAGCGCCCTAAATCGGCGGTGGTATTCGGAGGCGGCTATAGGATGATAGACTTCGCCCTTACCAATCTATCTAATACGAGCTCAGTGAGTAATGTAGGCATCCTGACGCAGTACCGTCCGTTTTCGCTGGTTGATCATGTGGGCATAGGCATGGCTTGGGATTTTATCGGCTCGTCCAGGAGCATTCGCATTCTGCCGCCGCATCTTAAACTTTCGGACTCCGAGTGGTATCGCGGCACCGCGGACGCCCTGTTTCAGAATATGGACTTTCTAAATCTCCACAAGCCGGACGATGTTCTTATTGTTTCAGGGGATCACGCCTACAATATGAGCTATGAGCCGCTTCTGCGCTTTCATATGGAGCACGGCGCGGATGTCACCATGGCCGTTACGCCTGTGGAAAAAGATCCATCTCGTTTTGGCATAGTTGAGATAAATGCTGAGGGCAGAATTATCAGTTATATGGAGAAGCCAAAGTATCCGAAGACGAATCTGGCGTCCATGACTGTTTATGTTTTCAAGCGCGAAGTGCTTGAGGAGGAACTCAAGCGGCACGCGCAAAGCAAAACCCCTTCTAAGTCCTTTCATATTTATGACGATATACTCCCCGGCCTTATTGAACGCCGTCGGGCTTTCGGCTGGGTGCATCACGGGCGCTGGGATTATGCCCGCACTCTGGATTCTTATTTTAATGCCCATCAGGACATGCTCGGAGATAATCCGAAGGCTGATATCATGCCGTGGAATGTGCGCACTAATCCATGGTCTAAAAGCGCGCCGTGTCGCGCCGTGTCGCGGTACCGCGGTAGCGCCATTGTTCGCGATTCCATAATTTGCGGCGGCTGCGATATCGCCGGCGCGGTGGAGCGCTCCGTGCTGTCGTCGGGTGTGAAAGTCGGCAAGGGAGCGATTGTTCGCGACTCTATTCTTTGGGACGGCGTAACAGTGGAAGAGGGAGCGGTGGTGGATAAAGCCATTTGTGATAAACGCTGCGTCATATCCAAGGGCGCCGTGGTCGGTTGCGGCGACGAAATTCCGCCGAACATCGAATTACCGCGCTCTTTAACTTGCGGCGCGACCGTGCTAGGCATGGATGTTTGCGTTCCTGAAGGCGTTCGCATCGGCAGAAACTGCATAGTCTATCCGAACGCGGAGGCGATACATTTTGATTCCCGCGAAATACCGTCGGGAAGCGCTGTGCGAGTAGGCATACAATGAAAGCCACAATTATAACCAGAGAGTATCCCCCTAATGTCTACGGCGGAGCGGGAGTTCATGTTAAGTTTCTGGTCCGTGAACTGATTAAACGCATGAAAGTGGATGTCCGCTGTTTCGGCGAGCAAGATACGCGCGAGGAATCTCTGACTGTAAAAGGCTATCGGGCATGGGAACGCATGTGGGAGGGGGATGAAGAGAAATTTAATTCTGTCCTCGGGACATTCTCTGTTGAAATGTCCATGGTGCGGGACCGGATGGACAGCGATATAGTGCATACCCATACATGGTATGCCGCCCTCGCGGGCTATATGGCCAAGATTCTCTACGACATCCCGTTTGTTGCCACGGTGCACAGTTTAGAACCTCTTAGGCCGTGGAAAGAAGAACAGCTCGGAAAATCCTATCAGCTTTCGTCATGGGCGGAGAGGTTGGCGCTGGAGAGCGCGGACCATATTATCGCCGTTTCCATAAATTCGCGCGAGGATATAATTAAGCGCTTTAATGTCAAGCCGGAACGAGTTTCCGTCATACATAACGGCATAGACCTTAATCTTTACCGCGCGCTCAAGACTGCCGATACTCGCAAGGCTTTTGGCATTGGTGAAGATTATATTCTTTTCGTGGGGAGAGTTTCTCGGCAAAAAGGCATAGAGCATTTAATTGAAGCGGTGCAATGGCTGGACCCCGGCGTGCAATGCGTCTGTTGCTCCAGCGCGCCCGACACTAAGGAATTTGAAGACGAAATCAAAGCTAAAATAGCGAAACAGCCCCGCATCGTCTGGATAAATTCCTTGTTGCGCGAGGAACAATATGTGGAACTCTATAGCAATGCGCGGGTGTTTGCGTGCCCGTCCGTATATGAGCCTTTCGGCATTATCAATTTGGAGTCCATGGCCTGCGAAACCCCCGTAGTCGCCAGTGCTGTGGGCGGTATACTTGAAACTGTGGTGGACGGTGAAACCGGCCTGCTGGTGAAACCGGCAGACCCGCGCTCTTTGGCGGATGCCGTCAACCGCCTGCTGAGGGATCGTCAGTTGGCTGAAAGGTTTGGCAGAAACGGCCGGCGCAGAGTGGAAGAAAAATTTTCATGGACAAGCATTGCGGAAAAAACCATGAAACTATATCAGGAAGTCATCAGCGAGCATAATAGCCGTAAGGTTGTTGCTAAGTAATTTTATCATAGAGTTTAACCGTTTAGTTGTTTTGTAGCTGCAACATGGCAAAAACCCCGTGGGCAGCCGTTATGCTTCTTTGTCCCGCCCCCCATAGGCGGGAGATTCCCGCAGAGTGGACTACGCTATCGTGTCGTGGTCGTTCACCCCGTGTAACTTCGTTCACAGGACTAACATCCTTGGCCGTCTGCCTGCCCGCCGATGCAGTAGTGGCGGGATGGACATCCCGCCTATGGCGGGACGGCACCCAGCATAGCCTTGGAATCTTCCAGATTCCTAAGGGCATAGTTTCCGATCCCGCCATAGGCGGGACCTGTGTTGGCAGGCCTGTCATGCGCCTGTCATGGGCAAGGTCACTAAGTCTGCGACGGAGAAACAATCGGACTAAACTATTACAGATTTTGTGAGGGAAAGAAAATAAACAAGAAACAAAGCAACATCCCATATGACATTCCCTATGACACCATGGTGAGAGATAGAATTATCAAAAAGAGTAGCCTGACAACTTTTAGGGGTATGATTGTGGCGCTATAGTATAATCTGATCGGCAGGGAATCTGTCATGATAAGAAAAGACAGTTTATTAAATGGGTTTTACTATCTTGCTCCTTTATGGTTCATAGTGGAAATTTCCTTTTGGCCCGGATTTAGGTCCGGCATGATATTCGGAAATTCATTTTTTGGCAGTCTGGTGTTTTACGGAATTGAAGCGGGACTCGGAGCGGCAATTTATTTTAAACTTTCTTATGCCAATTTAAGCGCTTTTGCTGAAAATATCATCTATCTTCTTTTTGCCATGAAATTTATACTTTTTACGCCGCTTGATATAGCTCTTGCAATAGGAGAAGATACTACCGCCGCTGTAAATATGTCCCAAAATTATAAAGCCGCTCTTCCCGGCATAATATATTCCTGTTTTCATGTTATTTTCCGCATAAAAACATCCACCCTTGATATCAGAAATCTAATAAAAAAATAAAAAGAAATAGAAAACAGGAATGATAGTGTTTGCTCAGAATTTGAATTATAGACCCCTCCTAAAAATTTCTTGGGACAGCTCTGGTCCAAATGGCCCATTCCGCTATGGGCCGGTTTTTCTCAATTCAATAGGTATTATGCCTCATGTCACTTGGCGGCATTTTTGGTAAAGTTTATTATTAGGGTTCAGTTAAATTAGTTTTATGGAGGTCGTGCAAATGTCAAATCGAATGAATGTAACCTTATTAATGGCTCTGCTGGTCGGAGCTGTTACTTTGGGTCCTGTAGTAGCCAATGATCAGAAGGGTTTCATTGAAAACCTTCGGTTTCAAAATAATCAAGCAATGGAACGGCTGTCGGCAGTTTTTGCCGGACAGTTGCTTCAAGACAGCCGGAATATCAAGGTGCCGCCTGCCGTTCAAACCACCCCGGACCCGGTTAAAGCGCTTACCCTAGCCGAAGCCATTAAACTGTTTCAAAAGTCTGAAAACAGCAGCTTCGGGCATAAGACAGGCGTATATTCTGAAGATGGTTATTATACATCAGAATTTCCAAAACAAATCCAACAATTCATTAACAAAATCGTAGCTAGAAAATGTTTTTATTCCGATTACATTTCAGGTTTTTATGAAGACCCTGTTGAGAAAAAGGACGGAAACACATTTTATACGGTTGAGATCGTGTTGCGTGATTATGAGGGTAATGGATGGATTACAGTTATGCAGTCTGAAGAAGGAGATATCAGTTTGATCAATTTGGAATGCCCAAATTTTTTCCATTAAAATCCGCGCGCAGAACTCGCGAGCCCTCCATGAAGTAGGTTGCAGGCTATTCAATTTCGCAGATCAGGTCGCATATTTCGATTTAATTCATTTAGCAGTGCCCTACCGTGCCGAGCGTGTTGTTGCCCGGTCAATGGCGGGTTTTACATACATGCACCAGTTGGTCCGGATCATTTCCCTGAATTCCTTACTGATATAAAAAAAAGCAAATAGTTAAAGCAAAGATTTTGCAAAGAACAATCGAATAACACAGCTCGGCAGCGCGACAGCGTGGCAGTAAAACAGATTAGAGGACTGGAAAATTGGAAGAATAGAGGATTGGACTGGCAGCAACGGCAATAAATATTTTGTGAGAGGAAAGAAAATAAACAAGAAACAAAGCAACATCCCCTAACAACTTTTAGGCGCGGGCACGGCTGAAATAAGGAAATTCCCGATAAAATTTGATAGATTGTTCTCAATAGTTATTCGGGGGAGACAATTAAAAAATTAAATAATAGGCATAAGGCTTGACAAACTGAATAAATATTGTATAATAATATACAAGCAATTGTAGTTATTTAGTCAAATTATTGTATGAATAAATACAGAATAAATAAAAATGGATTATTTGAGATAATATCGGCGTGGAGCGCTTTTTTTAAAAGAAATGTGCGCCTTATAGCTTGCGGCGGTACAGCTATGACGCTTTTAAATATCAAAGAATCCACAAAAGATATAGATTTTATAGCGCCGGATATAAAAGAACATAAATACCTTTCAGGAAAATTAACGGAACTAGGATATAAACAGGTTTCTCAGTTTGGTTGGAAAAAAGACGAGGGTTTTGTTTTTGATCTTTATCCCGGTAATAAGGTTTATATGACGGAGTTATTGGAGTCTCCTCTTAAACCGGGTAATAATGTGGTTTTCAAAGAATTTGCAAATGTATATATCGGCATATTAAATTATTACGATATATTGATAACCAAGCTTTTTCGCTCTTCAGGCGTGGATATAGAAGACTGTTTGAGTCTTATCAAAGCGATTGAAAATGATATTGATTTAAAAATATTTGAAGATAGGTTTAGAAAAACCGCTTCGTTTGATGTTTCCGAGGAGAAGAATTTAAAGAACCTTGAATATTTTTTAAGGTTGATGAAACAAAAGGGAATAAAATGAAAAGAAAAGATTTGATAAAAAAAATCAAAATGCTGGGATATCCTCTTTTGGAAACTGAGGGAGAGGATGCGAATCTGACTTTGGCGGAAGTTGTCGAGAGCAATGATCCGCGCTTGTGGGAAGGATTTCCCATTATGCTTGCGACCGCTTGCGAGAAAGGAGTTTTTAAAAGGGATTTGACTAAAAGTAAAATAAAAGGCGTTTCTCAAAAAAAGTATTTTGACCAATTGGTGATGATGTCTCTTGCTTTATACGAATCATTGGATTTAAAATTCGCGTGGATCAAGGAACTTTGCAAGGCTCATTCTAAAGAAGCCGTGTTTAAATATGTGAATATATTTAATGCTGATGGCTCTATAAAAATATCTATTCATGAAATCCCAACGGAAAAAATGAAATCCGTTTTTAATATGTATTTTTCAGAGAAGAAAGAGGATGATCTAAGCGATTTGCTTTCCACGCGGGAAGAATTCTCTTTGGAATATGCCATGTCGCAAATATTTACAGGCAAGCAGAAAGAAATATTTTTAAAAAAGTTTCGTCAAGAAAAATTAACCAAAACGGAAAAAGAATATTTTTCAAGAGTAATAAAAAAGAAGGCTTATGCCCTTGCCAATCCCGAACTTCATCGTTTAGCCCGAAAACTGTTGGAAAGTTAAAAGCGCTTAGGCGCTTTTAAGGTCACAGGTTGCAAGTCACAAGTTTTACAGCAAAACAGCGAACAACTAAAAAGATTGATATATTGGTCGTCTTGTTCGCATAGCGTTTGTTATCCCGCCTATGGCGGGAGCATAGCCTTGTTTTTAGCAACAAAGAAAGGGTGTGGGGCTCAGGGAGAGGGCAGAGGTAAAACAGCTAACAATAAAAAAATTTCAGGGGATTAAATAATTAAAATATTAAGTACTGCACCTAGGGCGCAATATATAAACTATGGATTGCAATTCCATAAATTTAGATTAATTTGTGGAATTGTGGTATAATATTTTTATGATAAAAAGAACATATGATTTACAAAAATTAGTAAAGAAAGACAAGGTTTTGATAATTTATGGCCCTAGAAGAGTGGGAAAAACCACTCTTCTCAATAATTTTTTGAAAAAAAGCGGGTATAAGTATAAGCTTGTTTCAGGGGATGATATAAGAGTTAAGGAGATTTTTGGTTCTCAAAAAATAAAGGAAATATCTGAATATACGACAGGTTATAAAATTTTTGCCGTAGATGAGGCTCAGCAGATTGAAAATATTGGATTTGGATTAAAGATTCTTGTTGACAATGTCAAGGGCTTGTCTATTATCGCGACCGGTTCATCCTCATTTGAACTTGCCCAAAAAACAGGAGAACCTTTAACAGGAAGGAAAAGAACTTTGATTTTATACCCTTTTTCACAAAAAGAACTTTTATCCGTATGGAATAAGTCGGAATTGAAAGAAAAACTGGAAGAATTTTTAATATTCGGCTCTTATCCTGAAGTTGTAGTGGCAAAAACTAAAAAAGAAAAAATAGAGATTTTGGAAGAAATAGCGAATTCCTATTTATTGAAAGACATTTTAAGTTTTGAAAAAATAAAATCCGCTAAAATTTTGATTGATTTATTGAGATTGATTGCTTTTCAAATAGGAAATTTAGTCTCCTTAAACGAATTATCAAATAATTTAAAGATTGATGTTAAAACGGTTGGCAGATATTTGGATCTATTGGAAAAAAACTTTGTTATTAAAAAAGTGGGCGGTTTTAGCGGCAATTTGAGAAGTGAAATTACCGCTAAATGTAAATATTATTTTGTGGATAATGGTATTCGGAACGCGGTTATATCCCAGTATCAGAATTTTAAATTAAGAAATGATAAAGGGGCTTTATGGGAGAATTTCTTTGTAATGGAAAAAATAAAAAAAGCGGCTTTTAATAGAGTTATGCCGATTAATTTTTATTTTTGGCGGACTTATGGCGGCAAAGAAATTGATTTGCTTGAAAATATATCCGGAAAAATTTCGGCTTATGAAATTAAATGGAATGTTTTAAAATATAAATTTCCAAAAGATTGGAAAGAGAATTATAAAAGCGCTAAAAATTTTTTAGTGAACAAAAATAATTATTTGGATTTTCTTTTGTAGGTTTTTGAAAAGTTGCCTGTCAACTTTTGGGAGTGAAGTCAAGTGAAAACAGGAAATGTCCGATGAATTTTTGATATATTGGTCGTCTTGTTCGCATAGCGTTTGTTATCCCGCCTATGGCGGGAGCATAGCCTTGTTTTTAGCAACAAAGAAAGGGTGTAGGGTTCAGGGAAGAGGGCAGCGGTAAAATAGTTAACAACAAAAAAATTTCAGGGGATTAAATAATCAAGAAACAAAGCAATGTCCCCTTAAATTTTGTGAGAGGAAAGAAAATGAAAAAAATAACTATGGACGAAATAGGGGATGCTGAATGGATTCTTTTTAAAGATAAGCCAAAGGGAAAAGAGATGACAAATCTCTTTAAAACCATACGCAATGAAAATGAGCAAGTTTACGATTATCTTATGCATAGAGTTTCACTTAGTGATAATCAGGATTTGACTGGCCTGCAAATTTTTTTGCCTATGTTTATTTATCAATTAGCTAAAAAAACGGGAATTGAAATAAAAAAAGCGAATATTGAGAGTGTGGCGGAAAATGATGAGTATTATGAAAGTATCATTGAAGAAAAAACAATTAACGACCAGATAGTTATAAAGGATGTTCTTGATACGATAAATTTAACTCATCCGCAATCGGAATTTGTTGAATATATCATTTTTAGCGCTATGAAGAAGGAAAATGAAAAAGTGTGTTTTGACGAATGTCTTCTTCTAATGCAGACTGTGTTGACAATTTTTGACAGTGTTATAGGCATAACAAGACAGGGTATTAAATCGCGTGTTTGGAGTGGGATACAATATTTAAGGATAAATGAGGAGTTGTCTGATTATACTGAAAGGCAAACCTTTAAAGATGAGATAGAATTTGAAGCATATTTAAAGAAGTCTAGAGGAAAAACTATCGATTCACTGTATGCGCCTCCGACGAATAAATATGAAGCGGCTCAAGATGTGGTTTATAAGGCGATGCAAAGCAGATCTTTATTTAAAAAATCATTTTTAGCGGAAAAAGCTGTTAAAATTTCCAAGAATTGCGCCGATGCCTATATTCTTCTCGCCTTGCGCCACGGAATTGGTTATAAAAAAAGCATGGAATATTTGAAAAAAGCGGTTGATGCCGGCGAAAAGATAATGAAAATTTATTCGATAAGCAAAGAGGAAGGCGATTTATGGAAATATTTGCGAGCCAGACCTTATATGCGCGCTAAAGCGGAAATGGCCGGAATTTTTTGGAAAATGAACAAAAGAAAAGAAGCCGAAAAAATCTATTATGAATTACTCAAAATTAGTAAAAATGATAATCAAGGCATAAGATATACTTTGCTTTTTTTTCATGCTGAGGCGAAAGAATGGAACAAATTGGAAAAACTTTTGTATTCACCGGAATACAAAGACGATATTGCCTCTGAGTGGCTTTATACCAAAGTGTTGTTAAAAATTATCAAAGGGGAAGAGGCGGGAGATTTATTAAGAGAAGCTATTAAATTGAATAAATATGTGCCGGAATATTTGCTCGGCTTGAAAAAACTGCCTAAATCTAATTCGGAAGCTATGTCTTTTGGCGGAGAAGATGAAGCCGCATATTATGCCGAAGACTTTAAAAACATTTGGGAAGAATGTCCGCGGGCCATAGAATTTCTAAAAAAAGAATATAAAACAATATCCTTTCCAAAAGTTAATAGAAATGAACCATGTCCTTGTGGCAGTGGCAGAAAATATAAAAAATGTTGTGGAAAATAAACAAGAAACAAAGCAATGTCCTCTTTTAGGGGCGGGCATGGCTGAAATTTTACTTTTTTTAATTGAAAATGTTATACTAAACTATGAGTTACAAAGTCATTAAATCTGATTGCCGAATATTCCTTAAAGATAATTTTAAGGAGTTGAAGCCGATCGATCTAACTTTTTTAGATCCCCCATTCAACCAAAATAAAAATTATGCTCTTCATAATGATGATCTACCAGAAAAAGATTATTGGAAGATGATGGATGATGTTTGCAAAAGTATATTTAAAATAACATCAGCTGGTGGAGCCATCTATTTTATGCAAAGAGAAAAAAACACAGAGTTTGTTTTAAGATGTTTAAAAAAAGCAAAATGGACCTTTCAAAATCTTATAATATGGAAAAAGAAAACATCAGCTGTTCCATGCAGTAAAAAATATGGTAAACATTATCAGGTTATCGCTTTCGCAACTAAAGGAGAAAAAGCGCGAGTCTTCAATAAACTCAGAATATCCCCGCCTTTACCTGCAAACTATAAATTTGAGAGAGAGAATGGAATCTTTGTTACAGATATTTGGGATGATATTAGAGAACTTACCTCAGGGTACTTAGCTGGCGATGAAGCTTTGCGAAATGAAAATGGAGAAAGATTTCATAAGCAGCAAGCACCTATCTCTCTTTTATTGAGAATTATTTTATCTTCCTCAAATATAGGCGATACTGTTTTTGATCCTTTCGCAGGAACAGGAACAACGCTAACAGTAGCAAATCAGCTTAATAGACAAACAATTGGAATCGAATTAGATCCAAGAAATATTAAGTGCATTGAAAATAGATTGTCTGAAGTAAGAGATACGGATAATATTTTGAAATTCCACAAATATTATCAATGTACTAAAAATTTAAAACAGATATGGGATATACAAGAAGAAATTGAAAAAGTTCCCGTAGACAGTTGCAGTTTATTTAATTTTTGAAAATGTATTCTATCTTCCATTTTTTTAAATCACTTATTGAAAAAAAATCTAAATTTCGGAATACAACGAAATTGGAAAATTTTCCCTTTGATTCAAATTTATTATCTTGTAAGAATAAAGGGATATTCCCTGATATTGCCCTTCGGCTGAATAAGAAACGGGAATTGTTCACCGGCGGAGAATTGATTGAATTAAAAGATAGTGTTTCATACACTATTTCCTCTTTTAATTCAACAATACCAACGGGGAAAAAGGCAATTAATAAAATTATCTCTGGCGAGAATAGCCGAATAAAATATCAAATGATGAGTACGGGTAATAACATTTATTCATTGTCTATCCGTGATGTTTATTATCTCGTTAGAGGAAGAAAAAAAGGAAAAACTAAAATCTGTCTTGTATATGGTAGTTTTTTTGAAACAATAAAGGTTAATGAATTGATAAGCCAATCCTTCTCTCAGGTTTTAGAGGAAAGATTGAAAGAAGAAGGAGAGGAAATAACCGAAAATGTTCGAAACATATTACACTCAATTTTTTCTCAGCAGGAGAATTTCAGTAGAGTTCGAAATGTTGAAAAAGCCGCTGTAAAATTAAGATTCAGAATCATGACAGAAATAAAAGCCGAAGGAAATATTTTAAATTCTATAAAATATCCTGAGATAGCTGATGATACATTAAATTTTTTATTACCATGCGATAGTAAGAAAGCGGAAGAAACAATCTTAAAAAAAGCCGGGATATCTTTTGGGAAAGAATTATTAAATTCCTTAAAGATTTTCAAAATCAAGCATTATTTTAATGGACATTTTATTGTTTTTCAAATAAAATTGTGAAATAAAGCTTTGATTGAGATGGACAACAAAATAAAACATTAAAGAGAAATAGAAAGGGGGATGTGCTTTTAGAAAGGGGGATGTTGCTTTGTTTCTCAATTATTTACAATTCCTCTCCCCTTATGAACTAAACACGATGCCGTGCCGGATGCCAACTTTAACTCTTTCATCAATCTTGTTACGGTTACCCCGCCTTTCTCTTTTCCTAAATAACAATACAACCACTCGTCCTTTCACTATTTTCTCTCGCGACTTTTTCCCGATAATTCCTTATATTCTATTGCGGTTATTCGTTTTACCTTTTTCTTCCTTGCCTAAAAAGATTTTTTCGCGTTCTATTCCGCGGGATATGACATGATACATTTGTCCTTAAATATCTATTCTTGGTTGTCTTGGCACATTTATACTTTACAATATCAAAAAAACAAAGCAACATCCCCTAACAACTTTTAGGCGCGGGCACGGCTGAAATAAGGAAATTCCCGATAGAATTTGATATATTGTATTTACTGGCAAAGAGAGGGTTCAGGGAAGAGGGCAGAGGTAAAACAGCTAACAACAAAAAAATTTCAGGGGATTAAAAAACAAACGGCCAAAAGAATTAGAACCGTCCGCTTTTAGTCCCCTTTTACAAGAAACAAAACAATGTCCCATAGGATATTATTAGAGCGTGATGAATTATAAAAGAAACACCTTATGGAAGTGTTTTTGTTTTGGTCGCTTTATAGAGACAATGTTTATATAAAAAACTCCGCTTAAACTCCATCACAACAAAATGTTAGCTAAAATTTAAAAGTGCACAGTTTAAGAATTAAAAGTGCACACCTTTAAAAACGTCATTTTTAAGTTTTTGGGTATCCAATAATTTGCTATTAGCCCAAAACCTGACTTCAGAATATGTAGCATTTAAGGGATAAATCCGTAAGTGGACAGTCTCATACGGGTCAAGTTTGATAACACCCGATTTTTATAGTAATATCTTTTACGGGAGAATTGTTTATGAAAAACATACAAAAAACACTTACTTTAGTTTTTGCGATGACAGTTTTGATTTCTTGCCGGAATTAATTAAAATAAAAGAACCAGTTCATCTGTCTCCAATTCATGCATGAATGAAACGATAATTTTAAAAATTCCGTCCTTCTCTTCGGCTATCCAATCGTTTTTCAACACTTTTTTGTTTAGTGTTACAATGTTAGGTTTCTGCGGCGATATTAAAATCGTTTTGTTTGAATGTCCTTTGAAAGCTCTGAGTTTCAGCCGCAATTCTTTGCGGGCGGTTGTATAGGCGCTTGACAGCAAGAGCGCGTCGGTCTTGCTTACATAAGGAGACAGCGGCTGTCCAAGAAATATTTCTATGTTTTTTTGAGGCGCTTTAAGCGGGACTACCGCGCTGGGAATATTTTGTCCGTCATATTTTATCTCTTTTATATAAGAGCCCGTTCCTTTCACCGTTACCGGAATAGATTTTCCGTTAAGTGCGACCGTGTAAAGAGCGCCTTCGGTTTCGGCGCCCGGGGAAAATGATATATTCCATGGATTTTCTTCAAGTCCTAAAAAATGATAGACAGTGTAAAGATACCATGAGGCCGCCCACAAAAACTGGGGCTTGTCAACTTTTCCGTAGACGGAAGAATCTTTTTTATTAGCATTTCTTACTTCATACATGGCGGGTTGCCCATTGGGCCCGTTCATAATGCCTTCCAGTGTCATTGTTTTCTTAATAAAGGCGCTAGCTTGTTTACTTTTTCCGGCCGATATAAGAGCTAAAGCGTACCATGCGTTGCCTTGAGGCCATATTCCTCCATTCATATAATAAAAAGGCTCGCCGGCTTCATTTCCTGAAAATTGAAAGAAACTTTTTAAATCGCTAAAGTCCATCGGATAAACATTGTAAACTCCGACATTTTCATCCACAAGTTTTTTTGTCGCCGAAGCAATCAACTCGGCCTCCTTACTTTTGTCAAGCAGGTTGAAATGAACGGCCAGAAGCGACCCTGTATAATAGTGCGGATCTTTTTTAGTACCTTGCTCATTGTAGTTAATCAGATATTTCATGTCGCGATCCCAGAGTTTTTGAATAAGCGCCCTCTCCAACTCTACGGAAATGTGTTCATAATCCGCTATTTCCCATCCGTTTTTTTCCAGCATGGTCTCAATATAGGCAAATTCCTGAAGCGAACGGATGGCAAGAATTGTCATATATGTTCTTGGACCGAAACTTTTTCCGATATCCCACCAGTCGGGCCTATATGCCCAAATGAGATTTTCTTTCTTATTGGTCAGAAACTGCTTGACGCTTTTTTCAAGAAAAGGATGGAGTCTTTCAATCGTTTTTATATCGCCGGTATGGCGAAGATACCTGGCGGCGGAAAGAATGAACCAAAAATTATTCCATCCATCCGCCCCTGTGTATTCTGTTAAAAATTGTGTGTCCTTCCAATAATAGGCATGCGGAATTATTTTGTTTTTTGAAGCATGTTCAATAAGAAATTCCAGAATTTTTTTGACAGAGGCGGTATCAAAAAAAGCCGATGCAAGAGAGGCTACCAATGCGTCATGTGAAAAAAAATAGTTATACTGGGCCGGACAGGGCATAGGGAGAAAATAGCCGTCTATATAGCGGTTATGAGATGCCATTATCAATTTAGCCCACTGAATGGAATCATCAAGAAAAGAGGTTCCCGACGCGATTATTCCCATTTGCTGAATTTTATTTAAAACGGACTCCTCATACGATGAAACTTCTTTTTCATAATTTTGTTTGTCCCGCCAAAGGCGGGAACCCGGCATAGCCTTGGCCGTTTTGATGGACATAGTCCGTGACATCCCGCCTATGGCGGGAGCATAGGCCTTGAGATAAGCAACCATCTCTTTTTCTTCGCCCTTTCGCGCCGCGCCTATGATTTGCGTGACAAAAAATGTTTCGTTCGGAGCAAGAGTCTTTCTATAAGTGAAAATAGCGGCCGGACGTTCCGGTTTCGCGCTATTGATTATTCGTTCATTGGGATGATTTATATCCTCCCGCCACCAATCATTCAATGACTTGGCCTCAGAGCTAAAACTTTCAGGTGAAATGCCCGCGTTCGTTACGAAGACAACCGCATTGCCCGTTTCTTTTCCTTCATGATAGGTATAAATGGTCTCTCCTTTATCTTCAACAGCCGTCCATGCTGTATTTTTGAAGGAATAGGTATGACTCGTCTTAATTGAGGTTTCAAGACCGGTATAAAATTCAAAAGTCTTGGTTTTTTTTGAATTATTCGTCAGACCAATCTTAACAACCATCGCGGGGCGGTTTTTGCAGAATTCGTATGAAACGCTTATTTTTTTCTCATCATCGCTCTTTTTGAAAATCACGGAGTACGGCGTCAACTCGTATTCATAAGGGCCATTTCCCAAACTTTCTTTTGGTTGATTTTCTATTTTCAAACCCATTTTCATTACGGGATATTCCCAGCGTTTCCAATAATTCTGACTCAAGTCTATGCTATTTGAAACGGGATAGTAAAATGTTATGCGATTTGGCTGGACTTGACTGTTATGCAGCTCAACCCCGACATAAGGTCCTCCAACCTCAATTTGAGACGATTTATTCAAGGATTTTATCTTTAATTTATCACTTGTAATGCCAGCGCCATACGCGCCGGATATCCAGAGCAGGATTCCTCCGAAAAAAAGAAAAAAAATCCACTTCGCTTTAAACTTCACTTCAAACTTTTTTCTCATTTTCCAGCCTCCTTAAGTTTATAATACTTCTTTTTTCACACTTTAAGGTAGCTTTAAAAGTGGTCCGGTTTTTCTAATCCATTATAATGTAAAAAGTTACCTGTCAATTTTTAGGGGCGGGCACGGCTGAAATAAGGTAATTTCCGATAGAATTTGATATATTGTTTTTAGTGGCAAAGAGAGGGTTCAGGGAAGAGGGCAGAGGTAAAACAGCTAACAACAAAAAAATTCGGGATTAAATAATTTACATAAACAAACGGCCAAAAGAATTAGAACCGTGAGGCTGTCCCAAAACTCGCATTTTTTACAAAACATAGCAATACGCGAAAAAATTATGTTTAAAAAATGAAAATAAATTTTTAGAATTTCAGCAAATTTACGCGAAACAAATATTTTGGGACAGCCTCCCGTCCCCTTTTATTAAACTGTCCTCTTTTACATGATTATCATGTAACAGTTTATTCGTTTTGTAGCTGCAGAGTGGACTGGGCTACCAAAGGACCGCTATGGACACATAACAGTGTTCACCTTGGGATAAACCCATGGTGCCCTGATGTATATCGGGGCAAGTGGACTACGCTATCGTGTCGTGGTCGTTCACATAG
>JAKLQJ010000251.1 GCA_022013385.1 Elusimicrobiota bacterium | reverse complement strand
ACACCCGGGGCGCCTGCACCGACAATAATAAAAGAAGTAACATTTCAATTATTGCGTGATGATGTTCTTGTAGCTCAAAAGTTAAACCAAATAGGCGATGATAAGTTTGTTGATAGCTTGATAAAACAAATTATCTTAGCTGAGAAACTCGCGGAAAAATGCGATAAGCCTAAAGGACATGATAAATCAAAAGGACACGATACAAAAGATAAAGTTTGCAAACCTGCCATTGCCGTTCTTAAGCTGTTCATAAAAAGGCTGGAGATAGCCAATCGCAAATGTGATAAACCTCAAGATTGCGATGAAGAGCCGGCATGGCTTGCGTTTAGGAAAGAATACGGCAAGGACAAAGATTTTAAAGATTTTTTTAAAAAATGGGATAAAGACAAATGGCATAAGTGGAAAAATAAATGCAAAAGATTTATAACCGATGAGGCGTTAAACATAATAAGAGACGATGCCGAAATATTGATACAAGATTTAGGCGGGAAAATAAAACCTTTCAAGAAAGAAGAGAAAACCAAGAAGAAGGGAAATTAAGTTTATATGTGAGATTAGCGGGTCCTGTCGGTGAATTTGTCATCGGAACCAGGGTCTCCTAGAGGTCGCCCTTGCGTATCTCAGCCTCCGGAATGCCCAAGTCGGCTTCCGAACGCTTCCTCTTGCCAAACATCACCGCCACCCGCTTTGTATTTAACTTATAATAAAAAAAGAAGTGTCCCGCCCCATTTATGATAAATCCGAATTACCCGACCTATATAAGGAAGACTCTAATGAAAACAGCGGATGAATCGGGGAATATGAGCGAATCATTAAATTCACCCAATGACATTTTAACGGAAGTTCACCCCAAACAAAAAAATGCACTTGCCGAAAAATCCTTATTTTTAAAGCATTTTTCGTTGTTTCATTAATTTTTTCCTCGTGACTACACGAACATTCCTGTGAGGTAAAACAGTTGGTAACGTAATATTTAACGCATTCAGTAATTCTTGCGAATTTTTTCGCGGAATGGGAATTTTCAAGCAAGAACCCTGACCTTTAATTTTTACTTCTATGGCGCAAAGCGTAGAAAGTTGTTTTATACCTTCTTCAACGGTTAGGTTTAACTTTGCCCACGCCGTTCTGAGTCTTCGTTCAATCATATACGCCAACATAACGATAAACACATGCGCGCGAGTGCTTTTTTCCGTTCGAACAAATATATGCTTGACTTCCAGTGATACTGTTTTACAATCACGGAAAGCTTTCTCAACTAAAGTCAAATCTTTATAACGATCATGCGCGCTCTGCGCGTCAATCTCTTTTTTCGATAGATCTGTTTTTATAACATAGCAACCATCTAAAAGCTCCTCTTCTTTTAGTGAAGCTTCCATTATCTCCAAACTTAATATTCTTTCCCGCGCGTTGACTTTTAACCATTTGCCAACTTTAAGTTGTTCAATCTTCTTTTCCACTTCTTTTTTTGCTATTAATTTTTTCGCTTTTGGATGTTCATGTAAATAAACGTTTTTCTTTTTTAGAAGCTTTTCAATACTTGCCCTTTTAGATAAACGCATTCTATGAATCTCATCGGCTCTTATGGGATTGCGCCGAAAAATGTATCGTTCGCCATTATCCTCCACTTCGCATATTTCATTGTCAAATAGCTCCATTTGTATAATATCCCGCTTTATTAAAGTCTTTATTTGTGATTTGGTTATTGCGGTAATGTAATGAAAGTTTTTAGGAAACTTTTTAATATGAACGTTTTTTATCATACCTCGATCGCCTACAAATGTAACCCGCTCGCAACCAAAGCTTTCAGATGCTTTTCTGACTTGAGAATTAAATGTGGCCGTATCTTGCGTATTGCCGCTAAATACTTGGGTTGACACAGGTTCCCCTGTTTCATCGCATAATAATCCAATAACTATTTGCTTCTTCCCTTTTTTCTTATCCCTATTATAACCATATTTTCCAAAGTAATTTTTATCGCCCTCCAAATAACTGCTTGTTACATCGTATAAAAACAACTCAGGTTTCTTATCGCCTTTTCTTATCGTTAATAATTTCTTTTCAATAGCTTCTTGGTTATCGGACAACCATTTTTGTTCGGCATACATGTCGTTCTCGTCAAAACCGCGCCGTATATCCACAATATCGCATGCTGCATGCATTTGCGCCATCCTAACCGCTGAAAGTCTTGAACCTTGATTAATTACCCTTGATATCACCTGCCATAAAGCAAGTTTACCAGCAAAGCTTGTCCCTAATGCGCTTTCAATTCCCAATCGCTTGGCCTCTTGGTAAACTGTCCATACCGCTCCAACCGATAAGTTTTCTTGAAGACTGATTGTCTCTTTCAAAGAACCAAGAACCGATAAATCGTCCTTATATTTCAAAGCAAGTCTTAGCGCTTTTATTTCTCCCGGCGCGCAACTGGAAAGATTTGCGATAGTCCGTTTCTTAACTTTTCCATTTTCTCTGTAAGATTGTCTTAAGAGGACGGAACTGTATATTTTTTTGGCTCCTTTGGGAGCTGATTTATTTACAACTATATGCATAACTACTATTGTAGAATGTTTTATTGATTTTGTCAATAGGAAAATACAGCGCTTTGTAACGGCTAATATTAGTGACTACATTTGAATCATAACAATTAATTGTTTTTCCGACGATATCAGGCTATTTGGGAATGAATATTGGGGTGAACTTCCGTTTTAAAAAAATTTCTACATTTCAAATTTTTTTGTTTACATTCACTGTTAAATTTGTCATCATATAACAAATACGAGATTTAGCAAAAGTATTTTTGTATGCAAAATTCTGAATTTTTCTATTTTAATAATCAAGTACCACACCAACATTTTTAAAGAAATCCTGGTAGTCTCCCGCCATAGGCGGGGTTAAACCGTGTAACAGCTGTATCCGGTATTCAGTAACCGGTCACCGGTAACTATGCAGTACTGGTTACCGCAGTTATGCGGGCTACTGATAAATCAAAGGAGAAACAAAATGACCGAAACAAAACTCAACAAAGATCAAATAGTGGACGCTATCAGCACATTAACCGTTATGGAATTGGCCGACTTGGTTAAATCCATAGAGAATAAATTCGGAGTAACAGCCGCTCCTGTCGGTGTGGTTGCCGCGGCGGCTCCCGCTGCCGGCGGCGCTGTTGCCGAAGAGCAGACAGAATTTACCGTTGTTCTTTCCGCTTTATCCGACGCTTCCAAAAAAATAAGCGTTATTAAAGCCGTCAGAGAAATAATGGGTCTTGGACTTAAGGAATCAAAAGATCTTGTGGAAGGCGCCCCTAAAAATGTTAAGGAAGGCGTTGATAAGAAGACTGCTGATGAGCTTAAGAAAAAGCTTGAAGACGCCGGCGGAAAAGTAGAGTTAAAATAAACACTCGGCTATCGCCAAAGTCTTGAAGGATAAATCAACTTGCCCTATATCAAAACAAAGCCTGTAATAGTGCCGGTCATTTTCATAGTTCATGGCCAAACAATCGTTTACTGACGAGTTTCGGCTGGCGCCATAGGCGCCACCGCCGAGATTGTCCGTTATATTTTGGTATGGCGGATTAAGACTGGGGTTTAGATTGAGAACAACGGATATAAGAAACGAAAAACCATACAATGGCGCTATTTTTTTGTTCCTGAACCTTAATCTTAGCCTTAACCCGCAGTTTGATAAAGCAACACACTTTGGTCGTTTGATGGTCTTTCGCATAGCTCACGACATCTGATGCCTGTCCCCAACGAAGTATGGGGGAACCAAAAGGTTCCTTGTTCCAAGCATAGCTCGCTATACGACACTCAGCATAGCTGTGAAAAATTATAAAGAGGTGGTCATGAAACAACTTAACTTCTCTAAAATTCCCCAGGTATTAGAAATTCCGGATTTGCTTGAAATGCAGAAACGCTCTTTTGAGTGGTTTCTTCAAGATGATAAAGATCCCGATAAAAGGGATTTGCAAGGTCTACAGGCCGCCTTTGAAGATGTTTTCCCCATAGAATCCTCTAACGGGAACATGGTGTTGGAGTTTATCAAATACGAACTTGGACCGACAAAGTATTTAACTACGGAAGAGGCCTTGGTCAGAGACGGCACCTATTCCGCTCCTCTTAAAGCCTTTTTGAGATTAAGCGCTAAACAACCCAGCGGCAAGCTTAAACAGGTCATGGAACAGGATGTCACTTTATGCGAACTTCCCCTTATAACGGAAACAGGTTCTTTTATTTTCAACGGCGCCGAAAGGGTTGTTGTCAGTCAGCTTCACAGATCTCCCGGTATAATTTTTGAAGCGGACGAAGACAAAAGACAATCTATGATGGGCAAGCCTCTTTTCTTCGCGAGGATTATCCCTTATAGAGGCGCTTGGGTGGAATTTGAATTTGATTTGGACAATATTTTATGGGTAAGGCTGGACAGGAAGAAAAAGATTTTGGCAACCACTTTCCTTAGGGCTTGCGGTTTGGAAACGAATGCCGAGATACTTCAAATGTTTTATCAGCCTATTACGGTTCCGGTTAATGCCGCCAATTCGCAAAATATTATAGGGCATTATGCCATAGAAGATGTGGTGGATAAAAAGACAGGCGCTGTTATATGGAATCTTGAAGATAGGGCGGGAACTCCCATAGACGATAAAACCTTTAAGTTTTTTATTGCCAAAGAGATAAAGGATATAAAGCTTATTGCGGGAAATCCCACGGAAGATAATCCGGGCATAATCCTCGCCCTTAGCGCCAAAAATCAGCCAAAAGACTGCGAAGCCGCTAAATTTGAAATCTATAAAAAGATGAGAGGACAGGATTTTATTGTTAAGGAACATGCCAATGCGCATCTTGACAATATATTCTTCAAAAGCCTCAGAAGATACGATTTTAGCATAGTGGGCAGATATAAAGCGATGAGAAAACTCGGTCCGCTTTACGAAGACCTTAATAAATATTCCAAGAAATTTTCCGTTCCCAAAGAGAACAAGAGAAATCTTTGTTTGGAAGATCTTATTGTGACTGCCAAATATCTTATGGCCCTTAATACCGGTTTGGAGACCAAAGATGATAAGGGGAAAAATATTTATGCCGTTGACGATATAGATCATCTCGGCAATAGGCGAGTTAGAAGTATCGGAGAATTGCTTGAAAATCAAATTAGAGTGGCGCTTGTTCAGATTGCGCGAAATATTCGCGACAGAATGAACAGGGAAGATGAAGAGCCGACTCCGAGAACTCTTATCAATGCGGCTCCTGTTGTTGCGATTATGAGAAAGTTTTTTGGAACATCTCAACTTTCGCAGTTTATGGACCAGATTAATCCTCTTACGGAGTTGACCCATAAAAGAAGATTATCGGCTTTGGGACCGGGCGGATTGAATAGAAAAAGAGCCGGATTTGAGGTGCGCGATGTTCATTATACTCACTATGGCCGGATTTGTCCGATTGAAACTCCCGAAGGCGCAAATATAGGACTTATTGTTTCTCTCGCTGCTTATGCCAAGGTTAATAAATACGGTTTGATTATAACTCCCTATAGGAAAGTGAGTAATAAGAAAGTCTTGAGCGAAGTGGAATACCTTACGGCAAATGAGGAAGATGATATTTTTATCGCTCAAGCAAATACTCCCCTAAAGGATGATAAATTGGCGTCTGAACAAGTTTATGGCAGAATTAAGGACGATTATATATTTAGGGATGCCGCCAAAATCCAAAATATGGATGTTTCTCCTCTGCAGGTTATGTCAATTTCGGCCGCGCTTATTCCTTTTTTAGAACATGATGACGCTAATAGAGCTTTAATGGGTTCTAATATGCAAAGACAGGCGGTGCCTTTATTGCTGACAGAAGCTCCTTTGGTCGCAACAGGAATGGAACCTCATGTGGCGCAGGATTCAATGGCTTGTGTTACGGCTAGAACTTCCGGCAAGGTTATTTATGCCACCGGCGATATGATAGCCATAAAACCGGATAAATCCAAAGAGCCGGACATTTATCATTTAATAAAATATAAAAGGTCCAATCAGGATACTTGCATAAATCAAACTCCGATAATTAGAAGCGGAGATTATGTAAAGAAAGGCGATGTTATAGCCGATGGGCCGGCAACGAGCAACGGACAGCTTGCTCTCGGCAAAAATGTTCTTGTCGCTTTTATGAGTTGGGAGGGATTTAATTATGAGGATGCCATTTTGGTTTCCGAAAGGCTTGTTGAAGAAGATGTTTTTACTTCAATATTCATAGAGGAGTTTGAAGTCGAAGCCAGAGACACAAAGCTCGGACCCGAAGAAATAACTCGCGATATTCCAAATGTCAGCAGCGAGGCTCTTGAGCACATTGATCAAGACGGGATAGTGATTCCTTCTACCATTGTCGCTTCAGGCGATATACTTGTGTGCAAGGTTTCGCCTAAGGGAGAACAGCAATTATCTCCGGAAGAGCGGCTTTTGAAGGTGGTTTTTGGAAAGAAAGCGGAAGATGTTACGGATACCTCGCTTAAGGTTCCTCCCGGCGTGAACGGAAAAATTATCGGCACCAGAGTTTTTGTCAGGCGCGAGAAACTTTCCAAACCTGAGGAAAAAAGAAGAGTGGAAGAAATTAATGAAGAGATGAGGCAGCATCTTAACACTCTCAAAGCGTTTAAGAAAGAAGTTTCCAAAGATTCTCAAACAGGCAAAGAAATTGAAGAATTCTATAAAATGATGGAGAAAAAAATTCGCGCCAAATTCGCAAGGGAAAAGGAACTTTTAAGGCATACGGGCGAATTAAGCGTGACTGTCAATAGAGTTGTGAAAGTTTATATGGCTCTTAAACGGCGTTTGAAAGTCGGAGATAAATTTTCAGGCAGACACGGCAATAAAGGCGTTATAGCCAGAATATTGCCGAAAGAGGATATGCCGTATTTGCCGGATGGCACTCCCGTTGATGTGGTGCTTTCTCCTCTGGGCGTTCCCTCCAGAATGAATGTCGGACAAATACTTGAAACCATGCTTGGATGGGCGGCTCATCATTTGGATACGCAGATGATTTGTCCCGTGTTTGACGGAGCCAAAGAATCCGAAGTTGTTGAGCAGATACAATTGGCCAAGAAAAAATTAATCAAAGAAGGGGTTCCGGAGAATTATCTGCCGGATGATTATTGCAAAATAACTCTTTATGACGGCAGAACGGGAGACGCTTTTCACGAGAAGGTAAATATAGGTTATATGTATATACTTAAGCTCATCCATCTTGTGGAAGATAAAATTCACGCCCGCTCAACCGGGCCGTACAGTCTTATTACTCGCCAGCCTTTAGGCGGAAAGGCTCTTTTCGGCGGACAAAGATTCGGTGAAATGGAAGTCTGGGCCATGGAAGGTTATGGAGCGGCTTATGCTTTGCAGGAATTTTTGACTGTCAAATCGGATGATTTCATCGGAAGGACAAAGATATACGAATCCACGATTAAAGGGGAATTTTCACCCAAACCGGGTATTCCCGAATCATTTAAGGTTCTTGTAAAAGAGCTTCAGGCTCTAAGCTTGGATGTTGACTTAATAAAAGTCAATTCGGAAGACCCCAAGCCCGCGAAGGCAAAATCGTCGGTGAAATCAAAGAAAAAGACGACAAAAGAAAAAAAAGAGGCCGAGCTTAAGGCATAATTCATAATGCTGGGCATTATGAAGTCTCAAGTCACAGGCGGCAGGCAAGAGTTAAAAACAAGAAACAGTGTAAATGTGGAAATACGATGATAAGTTGATATGGATAAAAAAGTTTTCCGTATCACCGTATAAACATATCATCTTTTTCTCATTGTTACTGGTGACTTGTGTCTTGTGACCGGTAACCCTCCGTAGGAGGGTGACTCGATACTGACGGGAGATTGAATATATGGATAATTTAACACAAGCAAGAAGAGTTTTGGGTTTTGGAAAAACCAAAAAAAGAAAAGATATTAATTATACCGACTTTAACGCTATTAAAATCAGCATAGCCAGCCCGGAAAAAATACGCCTGTGGTCTTTCGGCGAAGTAAAAAAACCGGAGACGATAAATTACAGAACTTTAAAGCCCGAGAGAGACGGTCTTTTATGTGAAAGAATATTTGGGCCTTCCAAAGATTATGAATGCGCTTGCGGCAAATACCGCTGGATTAAATTTAAAGGCATAGTTTGCGATCGTTGCGGAGTTGATGTAACCGAGAGTAAAGTGAGAAGAGAAAGAATGGGGCATATAGATTTAGCCGCTCCGGTCGCTCATATATGGTTTTTGCGCAAGAGTCCTTCCAGAATAGGAATGGTATTGGGCATGAAGCCGTCTGATATTGAAAAAGTGGTTTATTACGCGTCCTATATCGTTCTTGAAGAGGCCAAAGATTCGGTTACCGGAAGAGTGGATTTTAAAGTCGGAGATATACTCAAGGAAGCGGAGCTTAATGAGGCGAAGAAAAAGTTTCCTAAGATAAAAGTAGGCATAGGCGCTAGCGCCGTAAGGGAACTTTTGGAACGGATTGATTTGGAAGAGGAGATTAAAAAAGTCCATAAAATGATTGAAAAGGTCAAGCTGGAAACGGATCGCGTTAAAATGATTAAAAGACTGAAAATGCTTAGCGGGTTCCTCGCCGGAGGCAATAGACCTGAATGGATGATAATGACCATACTTCCCGTGCTTCCTCCCGATTTAAGGCCTTTAGTCGCTCTTGAAGGCGGAAGATTCGCCACATCCGATTTAAACGACCTCTATCGCAGAATTATTAACAGAAATAATAGGCTTAAACATATTGAGGCTCTTAGAGCTCCTCAGGTTATGATATATAATGAGAAGAGATTGCTTCAAGAATCTGTTGACGCTTTGATAGAGAACGGCGCGCGAGGCAAAGTTGTATTGGGCGCCGCCAATAGGCCTTTAAAATCCATTTCAGATATTTTGAAGGGCAAGCAAGGAAGGTTCAGACAAAATCTTTTGGGCAAAAGAGTCGATTATTCCGGCCGTTCCGTTATAGTTGTGGGTCCGAGCCTTAAACTCAATCAATGCGGTTTGCCTAAAGACATGGCACTTGAACTCTTTAAGCCTTTTGTGTTGGCGGAGTTAATAAAAAAAGAAAATATTACTCTTAAAATCGCCAAAAGAAAATTGGAGCATGCCGATGATGAAATTTGGGATATACTTGAGCGAGTCACCAAAAATCATCCTGTAATGCTTAACCGCGCTCCGACATTGCATAGGCTTGGCATTCAGGCTTTTGAACCTGTATTGATTGAAGGTTTGGCCATACAATTGCACCCTTTGACCTGCGCCGCTTTCAACGCCGACTTTGACGGCGACCAAATGGCCGTCCATGTTCCTGTTTCTCAGGAAGCGCAAGTTGAAGCCAAAACGCTTATGATGGCCACAAATAATATTTTGTCGCCGGCATCAGGCCGCCCTATAACCGCTCCGTCGCATGACATGATTCTCGGCATCAATTATATAACCAAGGTTAAAGTCGGAGAGAGAGGCGAGGGGAAAATTTTTACCGACAAGCAAGACGCCCTTACCGCTCATCAGCATTCCAAAATAGCGCTTCACGCGAAAATAAAAGTGAGGGGAATAAATAAAATCGGCGCCGATGGCGATGATAAAAACGCTAAGAGCGCGAGAGATTGGATTGATTTTACCACCGTCGGCAGAATAATTTTCAATGATATTCTTCCCGAGAATGTTCCGTATATCAATAAGGTTATCACTAAAAAAGATGTTTCCAATCTCGTTGATAGCTGTTTTAAAAATCCGAAGATAGGCCATTATAAAACCGTTATACTCTTGGATGAGCTTATGAAGCTGGGTTTTAACTACGCTACAAAGTCGGGTTTAAGCATTTCTTTAAACGATATGATTATTCCGGAGGGAAAACCTGAAATAATAAAAATCGCGCAAAAGCAGGTAAAGGAAATAGAGAAACAGTCCAAAATGGGCATTATAACCGAGAATGAAAGGTATAATAAAATTATAGATATTTGGACAAAAGTCGGCGATAAGGTTGCCGATATGATGTTCGCCGAAATGGAGAAACAAGGAAAAAAACCGTTTAATGAGAAGGAAGCAAGATTTAATTCCGTGTTTATGATGGCATCTTCCGGCGCCAGAGGCAATCGTCAGCAGGTTAGGCAACTTGCCGGAATGAGAGGTTTGATGGCTAAACCGCAGAAAAAACTTACAGGCAGTCAAGGCGAAATTATAGAAAACCCCATTCTTTCAAACTTTAGAGAAGGACTCTCTATTCTTGAGTACTTTATATCAACGCATGGCGGAAGAAAGGGTTTATCCGATACAGCGCTTAAGACGGCGGATGCCGGTTATTTAACCAGAAGATTGATAGATGTCGCTCACAATGTGGTTATCGTAACCGATGATTGCGGAACTATCAACGGCGTTGAATTAAGAGCTCTTAAGAGCGGCGAAGAAATCATGGAAAGTTTGAAAGACAGAATAATGGGCAGAGTTCTTATTGAACCGATAAAAATTCCGCTTAAAGACGGAAAGACCATAACTTTAAAAATTGATGAAATGATAAGCCCTGAAATGGCTGACGCCATTGAAGAGGCTAAAATTGAAGAGGTTCATGTTAGATCTCTTTTGACATGCGAGGCCGAAAACGGCGTTTGCGCTAAATGTTATGGCATGGATCTTGCTTCGGGTCGTATGGTTGAAAAGGGCGAGGCTGTCGGCATAATAGCGGCGCAGTCAATTGGCGAACCCGGCACTCAGCTTACTTTGAGAACCTTCCATATAGGCGGAACGGCGTCCAGAGTTCTTTCTCAGTCGGATATAAAAGTGAAAGTTGAAGGAACCATTAGATTTTCCAATCTCAAGACCATTAAAGATAGGAATGGCAATAATGTTTGCATATCAAGGAACGCTGTTATTTATCTTGAGAGCAGAGGCAAGGTTATTGAGGAATATAAAATTAACTACGGGGCTAAGATAAAAATTTCTGATAAAGAGCGGGTTAAGGTTAAGGATATCATTGCCGAATGGGATCCGCATACCATTCCCATTATTACCGAACATGACGGCGCCGCCAAGTTTATGGATGTTAAAGAGGGTGAAACTCTCCACGAAGAGAGAAATAAGGTGACGGGTATAATAGAAAGAAAAATAATAGAGCATAGAGGTTCCAAAAGAAACCCTAGAATTACTATTGAAAATAAAGGTAAAAATCTTGCCACTTATCCGTTGCCTACGGATACGGTGATAATAGTTGAGCCGAAAGAAAAAATTATAGCCGGAGATGTCATAGCCAAAATACATAAAGAAGCGTCAAAAACTAAAGATATAACCGGCGGACTTCCGAGAGTCGCCGAACTTTTTGAAGTAAGACGGCCCAAAAATGCCAGTATAATTTCAAAGATAGAAGGTGTAGTTAGCCTTGGAACATCGCCGAAGGGATTAACTGAAATTTCGGTAAAGAATGAGGAATCGGGACAAATAGACATATACCCAATTCCTTATGGCAAACATCTTCTTGTTTATGAGGGAGATAGGGTTGATGCGGGTGAAGCGCTTACGGATGGCTCGGTGGATATGCATGATCTTCTCATGGTTAAAGGTATAAAAGAAGTGCAGAAGTATATCGTGGAAGCCATACAGGAAGTCTATAGATTGCAGGGTGTGAACATCAATGATAAATATATAGAAACCATAGTAAGGCAGATGCTTGGCAATGTGAGAATAACCGATCCCGGCGATAATCCTTTCTTGAAAGGAGAAATATTGAACAATGCCGTATTTAGACGGGAGAATAAAAAAATTGAAGAAGAGGGTAAAAAACCGTCTCAAGCCGAACCTATTCTTCTTGGTATCAGCAAGGCCGCGCTTGCGTCCGAGTCTTTTATATCGGCGGCAAGTTTCCAGGAAACGACAAGAATTCTGACTGACGCGGCGGCTGTCGGCAAGACAGATTACTTGAAAGGCCTTAAAGAAAATGTTATCATAGGACATTTGGTGCCGGCAGGCAGCGGTTTTGTAAGCAGAGATTTTAAGCTGAATGAAATTGAGGAAGAAGTAGAGTAAGAGTAGAAGAGAGGCAGGGTAGCAAGTTGCAGGTTACCGGTCATAGGTCACAGGTTACAGGCCTGTCCCGCCTATGGCGGGATAACTGGTGACTGGTGACTGACAACTGGTGATATGTGACTTGAGACTTGTAGCTATTTTTTCGGAGAAAAAATTTATGGCAACAATAAACCAACTTATAAGGTACGGAAGAAAAGCTTCCAAAAAGTTCAGCAAGGCGCCGGCTTTAATGTCTTGTCCGCAGAGAAGAGGAGTATGCACCCGCGTTTATACCAGCACTCCCAAGAAACCCAATTCCGCTTTAAGAAAAGTAGCGAGAGTAAAACTTACTTCAAAGGTTGAAGTAACGGCTTATATTCCGGGCGTGGGACACAGTCTGCAGGAACATTCCATAGTTTTGGTTAGAGGCGGCCGTGTTAAAGATTTGCCCGGCGTAAGATACCATATTATTCGCGGCGCTCTTGATACATCGGGTGTTGAAGGAAGAAAACAGAGCAGGTCGTGTTATGGCGCGAAGAAGCCCAAAGTGGATAAGAAATAATTTTAAGCCTATGGCAATGCCGCATCAGAGGCTATGCCTGTCGAGCGGTGAAACGAAGAAACAAAAAAACAATATTCGGAAGTCCGACTTCTGGAACAACGAACCTTTTTGGTTCCCCCATACTTCGTTGGGGACAGGCATCAGATGTCGTGAACTATGCGACCGAGCGGGTGGACTACACTATCGTGTCGTGTGTATGTAGGACACAAGGCTATGCCAGTGCCGTATCAAGTGCTATGCACATCAGACGGCCAAGTTCTCGCATCGCTATCTTGTAGCGAAGTCACAGTATATCTGTGAGGAAGTACGGACTTCAAATCGGAGAAATATATGCCCAGAAAAGGATTAAGACCCAGAGACAAAAGACCTTTGCCGAAACCTGATTTACATGTTTGTCGAGTTTATGGAAAAACTTTGTGATAAAACCGGTATTTAGCGATTTTGCTGTCTTAAACAGTATTGCTTTAAATCCATTTGCCGTTTTTAGGACGCATAAACTATGAAGTGTTTCAAATTAAAAATGTTACGAACAAATCATTCTGTTACTGATATGAGTTCCAGTCTGCCTGATTTGTGATACTCGACAGAAAATGTTAATTCCTTGTTTTCTTCTACCTCGATTATCTTGATGCAGTTGGCGGCCCTGCGGGAAAGCAATCATGTCATTTTAAGAATGAATATACGGTATGATTTCAAACCGTGCATGTTTTTGGAGATCAATGAAGAAGAAAAATATTTTACTGCTCTCTTTGTCGATAGTTTGCCTTGCAATGTTTGAATCGCCTACCTTGGCGGCTCAAAAAATTCTTGTAATAGAAGTTGTGGAGGAGAACTGGGATACATTACCAGGGCGGGTTCTGGCGGTAAAATACCGGCCAATGTTTCCTCCTCAGGAATATATGGATAAACGGGAAAAGGAAGGGAAAGAACTTTTTGGGTGTTATGAGGTGAAATTGGCTGTTTTTATGGGTGGGATAAAACCTACTCCAGCACTGAGATATTTAACCACTATAGGAAAGATAAAGTTGACGCTGATACCAAAATACTTGTCTGGTGGAGAATACAATACAAAGGGCATTACCGCTGTACCGAGAGAATAAATTGGTTGCAAGTAAGAAAGCTGCCGTATAAAATTCAAGCAAATAAGTTTTCTTTGAGGGACGAGTCTCGGCCCGATCTTTGGAAAACTAAAAATTTTAAGGATGGCATGGGGATTATTGAAAGATCAGGAATTTATAGCTTGGGTCAATATAGATTCCCGCCCGACATAGAATTAGTTGCCATTACTCCAGAAGGGGGGATCCAGTATAAAGTTGGTCCGGGCAAAAAGGAATTGGGGAAAGGATTAAGAAAAGTGGTGTCGGAAGAAAAAAAGAATTTCACCGGAAAAGATTTTGGATTCCGCACACTTCTTTTAAACAACCCAAAGTCTTATGAATTCAAAACCAAGGTATCTCTTATGAATCATGGGATGGTGAACAAGTGAAACTCAAGAATTTTATTGTAAGTTCTTTTGTGCTGTTGCTTTTGGGCTTGTTCGGTTCTACGAGGTATGTTAAGATGTTTTCTATTGGGTTGGATACTGTGACACTATCCATACCTAAAGGAGGTATTTGAAAATGTCTACTCACAAAAAATCCGCTGGTATTGTCGCAGATAAAAGAATCAATAAACTTCACGAGCTTTACAATTCGACGGCTGCGCCTACAAAATTTATACTAAAAAACATTTTTCTATCGTTCTTTTTATCACTGGTTTGCCTTGCAATGTGTGAATCGCCTGCTTTGGCGGCTCAGAAAGTTTTAGTCATCCGCATTACAGAAAAGAATTGGGACGACCTGCCGGGGAGAACAGGACCTTACCCGAAAGAGAAGATCGGACCTGGTGGTATGAAAGAAAGAAAAATTGCGAGAAAAAAAACTTCTCTCCCGCGGGTGGAAAAAGGTCGCCCCGCGACTTATGAGGGCTATTATGAAGACGAGATTGTAGTCGAGCGCGGTTGGGACAACACATTTTCAGCCGCAGATGTATTGAAAAAATTTGAAGCCCAAATTTCGAGCAATACCTATCTTGTTGTTTGGTATCATCTCCAATTTAGGGGTTTTAATCGTGGTTTTGAAGCGTCTAGGATTGTTAGTGTGAATCAACTACCCTACATAATTAAGCCTGATCGGGTTTTTAACTATATTAATCTTTTACGCTTCCCAGTAGAATTCCAAATACGAAGAATAAACAAAGATGGGACGCTGACCGTTGATGTTCATAATAAAAAATTAATCCTGCCGATTCAAAGCGAGCAAATTTTAACAGACACGCAAAAAACGCTAAGCGAAAAAGATGTAGGATTGGAGACAGGAAGAAAACTTGGTGGCTGGGAACCTGGAGCCGCATACCAATGGAAAGAGTCGTACACTTTTCGCACACAAGTTGTTATGAAAAATCTGGGATTTATAGAATGATGAAATATGCCCTCCTTTTAGCTTTTATCGGAATAGTTTCGCCTATCTCTGCGCAAACTCTACGGACGCCTCATTTTATTATTGATGTAAGCGTGAGTACCAGTGATGCTCGTTGTTATGCTCATGGACTTTCCCTGCCTTCGCCAACCATTAATTATCTCAATGCTGTTGCTTCTACTGCTGAAGATGTTTGGAATTCAGTAGTGGTTTCCAGCGGCTTCCGGCTTCCGCCGGGCACCGCCGCTTTCCCCACCAGTGACGCCCAAAAAATCACCATAGTGATTCAAAATCGTCCCATAGAGTATTTTGCCGAAACATCTACAGCTCCTGTAGCACCTTCCATAATATGTATTGACGATAGTTACTCTGAAACTGGCTGGACCACGACCGGGTTGGATGCTATGCGCACCTCATTGGCCCATGAATTTTTGCACGCGGTTCAACAGTCTTATATAAGCGCTAATGTCTATAATCCCACCACCATGGACTGGATATGGGAAGGAACTGGCGCTTGGATGGAGGATGAATATCCGCATGGAGATTCGGTCAACACCTATTTGCCCTCTCATGAAAATTATGCGGGACTGTTGCTTGATTTTCCTGAAGTATCCTTGGACCAGCGGTCGGGAAACGCGGCGTATGGCACCATGCTCTTTTACAAATATCTTTCCGAGCGCGGCATAAGCATCCGCCAATGGTTTGAGAATCTATCCGCCTTGGGCTTGGCTACCCCAAACAACGCTAAGGCTTTGGACGCTTTGGGAGATGCCATCAAGCTGGTTACGAGCAACCGAAGGCCTTTCGATATTTATGGCGATTTTTCAGCAGCCGTTATCGCGAAGACGGGACCTTTCGGATTCTCCGACGACGGAGCCGACCAGCTTCAGGATGCCGCGCGGGTGGCCCGATCTACCGAGACGGATGCCAACGCCCATAACTTTGTGCTGGGGACAACCCCTTCTGTTCCCCATCTTTCTTCAAGATATATCACTGTGGCACAGCCCAGTCTCTTGGATAAACCCAGCATGATGCTGGCTAAATTAACTGTACACGGCCCCGTATGGAGCCCCAAGTCGGTGACACTTCCCTTTTCCACTTCTATTAACGCCCAGATATTGGATATGGCGGCTTCCAAAGGCAAGCGCGTGGCTGTTTCCACTTTTGGCGTCACAATGTCAGCGCCACAGTCGGCTGAAATAAAAGAGGTTGTGGTTTCTGTCGCTAATGTAAGTCCTACCGCGGACAAATCACTGAGCGCCTTTGAGTCCATGGTAGCCCCGAATTTCCGTGATGTCTACACTCCCAATCCAGCAAATGGCACAACCAAGACGGTGAAAAATATCTTGGCTTCCAATACTGTCCCGCTGGGAACAGTGCTGAAACTGGATGTGAAATTGAGTGCTGTTGCAGTATGCGGGGAAAGGGATCCGTCTAAGTGCATCAAAGCGGATTTCTCTCAAGTAGACACAGCTTTTAATCCAAGCAAAGTGAGTGTTTCTGGTCCCGTTATAGATCCTTTAGGAGCAGTCTATACCATCATCTACCCCTTATCCTATACAACCACCGCTACCAGCGGGACAGTGAAGATCCAAGCTATTAATACGATTGATGGGACATCTTTTGAAAGTGAGGATACATCTTTTAACTTGAATATAGGAGGGCAATGGGATTACCTGTGGGATGCTGGCCAGGCTCCTGAGGAAGCAGGTTGGATTAAGAGCACCGTTGGCCGTCCTGTAGTCGAGTCCATAAGTCCGGGAATTTTTCGCTTCAAAATCGAAGGAACAGAGCGACTGTGGTATGATTTTCACTCAAGTTTCCTTCAGAATCGTCCGTTGACCATCGAGTTAAAGTTGAAAAATACGCCTTCCGCTGCTTTTTCTACCCAAGTGAATTCCTATGTGGGATCGAGTGACCAATTTGTCCTTGGATTTTTTATTAATATCATCGGTTTGGATAAGGTAGGGTTGGATTATGTGGTGGAGCCATTCCCTCCGGGTGATTATACTAATTTCTTTATGGACACGAAGGACATATTCCATGTTTACCGCCTGACCATGGATACTGCCAAGATGGTGCGGTTGTATACTGATGGCATTTTGAGACTTCAAGCTCAAGCAACAACACCTTCCATGCCGAATGATGTATTTCATATGGCCTTCTTTTACGATTATGAGGGTTTCTGGGACTATGTGGCATTTAAAGGTGGAGCTGCTTTAGATCCATCTGTTTTGCCAAGTCCTCCTACCGCACCGCCAGATGATGCACTATCCTCCATCGCGGCCACACTGGCATCATCATTTCCTTCGACAAAGGTCCATGCAAGAAATTCTTTTACAACCTTACAGTCAGCCGACTCTGTGTTCAGGATAGGTGAGATATATTCTTATCCGAATCCGGCTAAAAATGGGAAAAATCCCACAATACATATTGAGTGCGGGATAGCTGATGAAGTAGGTATAAAGATTTATGATATGTCAGGTGAATTGGTCAATGAGCGCCAAATAATGGGTGATAGCTGGAAGATAATAAACGACAAATTTGCGTATGAGTATATATGGAACACATCCAATGTTCCGAGCGGTGTATACGCGTATACAATCAAAGCGGAAAAATCAGGAGAAAAACCTATAACTGTTGTTAGAAAGTTAGCGGTGATAAAATAAACCGTGATTTTCAACAAAATGTCATTATGAATAAAAAATTTGCAATTTTCAGTTTTATAATCATCGTATGTAATTTGCCATTGTCGGCTGAAATGACGGGAGCGTCATTTTTAAAGATTGGCATAGGAGCAAGAGCCGCAGGTTTAGGCAACGCCTTCACAGCTATCAGTGATGACGCAACAGCAATGTATTGGAATCCGGCGGGATTAGTCCAATTGACAGGGCCTCAGTTGTTAATGACGCATACAAAGTGGATAGCGGATACGAATCATAATTTTATAGGGTATAGCGGACCAATGAAAAATGGCGTAATAGGCGCCGGAATAATTTATTTATCGCAAGGCAGTATGGAAGGCAGGGATGATGCTGGGCAAAAAACGAATAATTTTGCGGCCCGAGATATGGCTGTAACGGTAAGTTATGGAAATATGATCAGCAAAACAGCAAATTATGGAGTAAATGTAAAATTGATAAGGCAACAGATAGCGAATGAAAAAGCGGATGGTATTGCAATTGATTTAGGATTGATGAAACATTTTAAGAATTCGCCGATAGCATTAGGGATTTCTATCCAAAATGTCGGTTCAAAGATGAAATTTGTAAGTCAGTCATATGATTTACCTTTGTCAATGAACATCGGAACAAGCTATAATATTGGCGGTATTATGATTGCGATGGATATTAAGCGACAGATTTATGAAAAGAATACACGATTAAGCATTGGAAGCGAGTATATGCTTATGCCGACATTAGCTCTAAGGACGGGCTATTTAATGTCCGATGAATCGTACGGGATAAACAATTTGTCGGGATTAGGCGTTGGTATTGGTATTAGAGCGTTAGGTTTACAGACAGATTACAGTTTTATGCCGTATGCTTTATTGGGTAATGCGCACAGAATAAGTTTTACAGCGAAATTTTAATTGGAGGAGTTAAAGAATTATGCCCAGAAAAGGATTAAGACCCAGAGATAAAAGACCCTTGCCGAAACCTGATTTCAAATATAATTCCGTTTTGGTCTCAAGGCTTGTAAATAAACTGAACTATACGGGAAAGAAAATCGCCGCGGAGAAAATAATATACGGAGCTATGGATATTCTTAAAGAGAAAACCAAAGAAAATCCATTGGATGTTTTTGTTAAAGCCGTTGAAAATGTTAGACCCCTTTTAGAAGTGAAGGCGCGCAGAGTCGGCGGTTCCAATTATCAGGTCCCCATTGAGGTTAAGACTTTAAGAGGAACAACGCTCGCGATGAGATGGATTATAAACGCTTCAAGATCAAGAAGAGGCCTTCCCATGAAAAAGAAATTGGCTGAAGAGCTTTTGCTTGCTTACAAAAAAGAAGGAACGGCATTCAAAAAAAGAGAAGATACGCATAGAATGGCTGAAGCCAACAGAGCTTTCGCCCATTATCGTTGGTAATTAAAAAAGGCGAAAGCCTTTTTTAGAAGTAAGAAGCAAGAAACAAGAAGCAAGATTTGTAAGGTGTTCCTTATATATCTGATTTCTGACCTCTGCCCTCTGACTTCTACGAAATAATATTTAAGGAATAGATAAATATGGCAATTGATTTAAGTAAAGTTAGAAATATAGGGATTATCGCGCATATAGACGCGGGCAAAACAACTACAAGCGAAAGAATCCTTTTCTATACAGGAAAGATTCATAAAATCGGCGAGGTTCATGACGGAAACGCGGTTACCGATTGGATGCCGCAAGAAAGAGAGCGAGGGATAACCATCACAGCCGCCGCCATATCCACCACATGGAAAGAATATTCAATCAATATTATCGATACTCCGGGACATGTCGATTTTACAGCGGAAGTGGAACGGTCTTTAAGAGTTCTTGACGGCGCTATAGTAGTATTTGACGGAGTGCAAGGCGTAGAACCTCAGTCTGAAACAGTTTGGCGTCAGGCGGACAAATATAAGGTTCCCAGAATAGCTTACATCAATAAAATGGATAGAACCGGCGCTGATTTTTATATGTCGGCCGCTTCCATAGTTGAAAAACTCGGCGGAAACGCGGCCCCTGTGCAGATTCCTATCGGCGCTGAAGATAAATTTATCGGCATGATAGATTTGATAACCATGAAGGCCGTAGTTTGGACCGGCGACGGTTTGGGCGCTGAATTTAGTATTGAAGATATTCCGTCGCACTTGACTGATAAAGCCAAAGGGTTCAGAGATAATCTTGTTGAAAAAGTAGCGGATTTTGACGAAAAAATAATGGAAAAATATCTTGCCGGAGAAACCGATTTTAGTGAGAATGAATTGCGGAGAGCGATAAGGGCCGGAACAATAGCCGGCAAGTTTTTCCCCGTTTTTTGCGGTTCGTCTTATAAAAATAAGGGCGTTCAGCCTCTTATGGACGGAGTCGGATATTATTTACCCTCGCCTTTGGAAGTTCCGCCCATTATAGGAACGGATATAGATACGGGTGATAAGCTGGAAAGGAAGCCTGACAATAAAGAACCTTTTTCTGCGCTTCTTTTCAAAATACAGCCTGATCCCTATGTCGGAAAACTTAGTTTTTTCAGGGTTTATTCCGGAACATTGAAAACCGGCGATACGGTTTATTTTTCAAGGAAAAGAACATCCGAGAGAATAGGCAGAATATTGAGAATGCATTCTGATAAACGGGAAGAAATGAAAGAAATTTGCGCGGGCGATATCGCGGCCACAGTCGCGGTTAAAAATGCTTCCGTAGGCGAAACTATTTGTTCCGAGGATAATCCGATTTTACTTGAAAGCATAACTTTTCCCGAGCCCGTAATATCCATAGCCATAGAGCCAAAATCAAAAGAAGACGAAGAAAAAATGAGTATAGCGATGGGCAGACTGGCGGAAGAAGATCAGACTTTCAGAGTTAAAACCGACGAAGAAACATCTCAAACTATTATTTCGGGAATGGGAGAGCTTCATTTGGATATTTTGGTGGACAGACTTAAAAGAGAATTTAAGGTTCAAGCGAATGTAGGCCGTCCCCAAGTAGCTTTTAGAGAGTGTATTAAAAGGAAAGTGGAGCAGGAAGGCAAATTTATCAGACAATCCGGCGGCCGCGGTCAATACGGGCATGTTTGGATTACGGTTGAGCCTCAAGAACTTGGAAAAGGATTTGAATTTGTGAACGCGATTAAACAAGGCCGTATTCCCAAAGAATTTATCGCGCCTGTTGAAAAAGGTTGCAAGGAAGCTCTTGAAAGCGGAGTTTTAGCGGGTTATCCCCTAGTTGATATAAAGGTAACGCTGTTTGACGGTTCGTTTCATGAAGTGGACTCGTCGGAAATCGCTTTTAAGATAGCTGGCGCCATGGCTTTAAGGGCCGCATGCAAAAAAGCCAATCCCTATCTTTTAGAGCCCATAATGAAAGTTGAAGCTGTAATGCCCGAAGTCAATATGGGAGATGTTATAGGCGATTTAAATTCAAGACGGGCGAAAATTTCTGAAATGGGAAATAGAGGAAATGTGCGATTTGTAAAAGGAACAGTTCCGTTATCGGAAATGTTTGGTTATGCTACCGTAATTCGTTCAATATCGCAGGGTCGCGCTTCATTTAGCATGGAGCCGAGTCATTATGAAGAAGTTCCTTCTAATGTCTCAAAAACTGTAGTTGAAAAACGAACTCAAGTCACGCCGGCATAAAAAAAAGTGCAAACACTTTTTTAGGTAACAGGTCATCCTTCTTCGCCAAGGCTACGAAGGGACAAGTCGGAAGGATAAGCAAGAAAAATAGGTTTAAGGAGAGTAAAATGGCAAAAGCGAAATTTGACAGAAACAAACCGCATGTGAATGTGGGAACAATAGGACATGTAGATCATGGAAAAACCACATTAACCGCGGCAATGACAAAAGTGCTGGCGAAACAAGGCAAATCAAAAGAGATGACATACGCGGAAATAGCGAAAGGCGGAGTAGTAAGAGACGCCTCAAAGATTTTAACAGTTGCGGTTTCGCATGTTGAATATGAGACGGATAAACGCCATTACGCGCATATAGATTGTCCCGGACATGCCGATTACATAAAGAACATGATAACGGGCGCCGCGCAAATGGACGGAGCCATATTGGTGGTGTCAGCCGCCGACGGCCCTATGCCCCAGACCAAAGAGCATGTGCTATTGGCCAGACAGGTAAATGTGCCCAATCTAGTGGTATATTTAAATAAAGCGGATTTGGTAGACGATGCCGAGTTATTGGACTTGGTGGAAGTAGAAGTAAGAGATCTGCTTAACAAGTATGAATTTGACGGGGAGAATATACCCATCATCAGAGGCAGCGCGTTAAAGGCTATGGAAGGAGATACGGGAGAGCTGGGAGAAGGTTCAATAATGAAACTGCTGGAAGCCTTGGATACCAATATTCCGGATCCCAAAAGAGACACCGACAAACCGTTTTTAATGGCGGTTGAAGATGTGT
>JAKLQJ010000026.1 GCA_022013385.1 Elusimicrobiota bacterium | reverse complement strand
GTCCCGCCTTAATGGCGGGCCTGCCCGCCGATGCAGTAGTGGCGGGAATGAGGCATTGCCTCATTGTTCCGGAAGTCGGACTTCCGAATATTTTTGTAAATAAAGCTGTTGAGCGAAGGAAGTCCGTCTTCCCCCTATATATTTTACTTCTTGCTTGGTCGTTCGTATAACTTTCGACACTTGCCTGTCCCGCCTTAATGGCGGGCCTGCCCGCCGATGCAGTAGTGGCGGGAATGAGGCATTGCCTCATTGTTCCGGAAGTCGGACTTCCGAATATTTTTGTAAATAAAGCTGTTGAGCAAAACTTGACACGCTGTTTATCAGCCAATAAAGAACCAATCCGGCCGGAAATGTTAAGAACATAAATGTGAATATGACGGGCATCCATTTCATTACCGCCATTTGTCCGGAATCTCCTCCTGCTTGAGGAGTTACATGCTGTTGAATGAGCATTATCAGCCCCATTGTTATCGGGAGAACATAAAAAGGATCTTTTGAGGAAAGGTCGGTTATCCAAAATATAAAATCCGCTCCATGCAGGGACCAGCTATTTCTGAGCGCTGTGAACAAAGCGAAGAAGATGGGTATCTGAAGAAGCATCGGCAGACATCCGCCGAGAGGATTTGTTCCGTGTTTCTTATACATTTGCATAACTTCAGTGTTTAAACGCTTAGGATCGCTTTTATATTTTTTCTGCAATAGTTGAAGTTCCGGCTGAAGTTTTTTCATCATATTCATCGCTTTATAGCTTTTCCAGCTGAGAGGGAACATTAATATCTGAAGAATAATGCTTAAAATAACAATCGCAAAACCGTAATTTCCCGTTATATTAAAGAAATATAGGAGAGAGGAATTTGCAAGTTTGGCCAATGGCGAAAAGAAACCAAAATCCACAGATCTGTCCAAACCGTGTCCCAATGCTTGCAGTTTTTCATAATCTTTCGGGCCGATATAGAAATCAATTTTCCATGTTTTTGTTTCATTGGGGCTGAGCGCTATAGAGCCGAAAGGCATGGATATGAAAGGGGTTTTCTTGTCATTTATTTTGGGATTGTCGTATAGGATTGATGTATTGGCGGAAAGGTTATCATTTCCTATTAAGGCGGCGATAAAATACCTATTATCTATTCCAACCCATTTCCAGTCATTGATGGAAGTGTTTTCTTCTATTTCGTGAACTGTCGGATGTTTTCTGTTTTTTTCCAATACGGCGTATTTGGCTTTCCATAGCTTTGTGTTTTCTTTTTCTTCGTTTTTAACAGTGCCAAGTCCCGGTCCCATTTTTAATTGCCACTCTTCAAACATTTGAGATTGGGAGGTTAGATTTGAAACGCTTATTTCAAGAGTGTTTATGCCCGCGTCTTTGTTGAATTCATAGTTCTTTTTTATAAGAAAGCTTTTGTTTGCCGTACTTTCAAACTTGAGGGCATAAGGTTTTTTAGAAACAAGCTTGAAATCATAATTTTCAAAACTTCCCAGAAGCGTGGAGCCACGATCTATTATAAGCTCCGCGGGGCTAACCGGGCCCTCATATGTCAGGCCTGTTATTTGCGCGCCTTTTGAGCTTATGGAATATTCTGAGTTTTTGATTTTTATTTTTTCAATATTTTCAAGAATATTAATTTTTTGGTTTTCAAATTTTTCGATTTTAACGGCCTTTGTTTGCGCTACAGGCGAGGTGACGGATGACTTTGAAGCCGTTATTTGCTCTGTGTTTTGAGTTTGATTGTTTACCGGCCTTTTTTCCATTACGGAAAACCAAAATATATAAACAATAGACGACAATACTATCGCCAGAACAAGATTCTTTTGCATGTATTTCTCCTGAGGGATTGCGCAGATAGGAGAAGGAAATCGCGTTATGGAACGGGGTCAAAACCGCCCGGATGATAAGGATGGCATTTGAAAATTCGTTTTATTGTGAAACAAAAAGCTTTTAAAACGCCGTGCTTTTTAAGAGATGCGAAAGCATACTCTGAGCATGTCGGCGTAAATCTGCACGATTTATACCCCAATATCGGCCTCAAGATTTTATAAACAAATGAAATCGCATTGACTATTTTAAAACGAAGTGTCAAACTTTGACCGTCTGACAGACAGAGCCTTTCTTGCGGCGTTGTCATGGGCTTGGCCGTCTGAGAAAGCATAGCTTCTTGATACGGCACTGCCATAGGCTTGGCCGTCTGAGAAAGCATAGCTTCTTGATACGGCGCTGCCATAGGCTGGTCATTTCTTCGCTTCTTCATTATAAATCCCGGCTTTAAGCCACAATTTTTTTAGTTCTTGGACGGTTTGCTCCATAGTTTCAAGGTTGCATCCCGACAAGGGGTAAATTATAATCCCGGCGCCATCCTTTAACGCGCTTTTTGACAATCTGAAAGCTTCTCTTAAGAGTCTTTTTGTTTTGTTCCGCTTTACAGCATTGCCCAATTTCCTGCTTACTACCAATCCCAACTTTATATTTCGATAGTTAAGGCTGTTCTTTGAAAAACTTTGTTGCTCATATTTATCGGAAACAATATGCCACATCACTAAATTTTTAGTGGCGGTTTTTTTTCCGTTTTTGAACATGAAATCAAAAAGTTTCCGTTTTTTAATGCGAAGACTTTTTTGAAAAGAAAACTCATTCACTTATATCCCCTTTAAAATCATATTATGGGAATAAGGTGCCATCTTCCTTTTTGGCGTCTTCTTGCCAAAACTTTTCTTCCACCAGGAGTTTCCATTCTTGCGCGGAAACCTATGGATTTCTTTCTTTTTCGCACATTTGGTCTATAAGTCGGTAACATAATAAATATATTGTAATACATTTCGTAGGAAAAATCAAAATAAGCGTCATAAAAATATTGCTGCTTGCCAAATATTTGGATATTCTTAGCTTTATCAGAGGATTGCGGAGTATGCCTAAAAGTGCAGTTGAAAAGCCAAGTTTGATAGAATGTTTGAATGAATTTTTGTGATTTGGCGATAGTATTAAAAAATACACAGTTGCGTGAAAATGATCGCATAGCGACAGTATATACGCGGCTTCATGGCAAACTTGATATTGTTTTTAAAAGCGTAAGAGTCTCAAAAGGCAAGCTTAAAGCGCTTAGTGAAGTATTCGTGTGGGGAGATTATAGATTGTTTCTCAAAAATGAGCGCAATATTCCGATTTGTACGGGCGGAGAAATTTTATCGGTTTTCCCCTCTATCCGCGCGGATATAAAGAAAATGTTTTTGGTTTTTTATTTTTGTGAAATTATTTCGCGGCTTACTCCTTTCAATCAGCCGAATGAGGAAAAATACAGTTTATTGCTTTCGGCTTTGAAAGATTTGGAGTCAAATAAAAAAATTTCCGTATGGATGAGGCCGGCATTTGCGCTTAGATTTATGGAATTGGCAGGTTCCGGCTTTGAAAAAACCGCTGTCGGAATTGATTCAAGGATTTGGAAAGTATTGCATATCGGAACTTGGCAGGAGGTTAATTCGCTCAAAACAAATGATTTGGCGAGAAATTATATCGATGAGCTTATACGAAAGTTTATGGGAGATCATTTGAATTATAAACTTAGAACTGAGGAGTTTTTGTAATCGTTCTCAAGGTTGGTATAATTATGGAGGCATGGAAGTGTGGATGTGTGGAGGAGTGGACTACGCTATCGCAAGGTGTATCCGCTGAAGGCGGGTTTGTAAAACATATTTTTGCTTTGTGAAACTACTTAAGAAGTGGCAACAGTAAGAGAAAAACAAAAACGGAAAATAAGTTATTCAAATAAGTTCCTTGTTATTTTATCGTAACGGAATTTCAAAGTTTTGTAGCTTCCCGCCATAGGCGGGACTAATTTATCGTTTTTACGCGGTATTGTTACTTTTCCGGAGGTTAAAGTGAATTTACAAGACATAATATTGCAGCTTGCTCATTACTGGGCAAAGCAGGGTTGCGCCATTGTTCAGCCTTATGATTTGGAAAAGGGCGCGGGAACATTTAATCCCGCCACTTTTTTCGGCGTTCTAACTCATAAGCCGATGAGAGTCGCTTATGTTGAACCGTCACGGCGTCCGTCCGACGGGCGTTATGGCAATAATCCTAATCGCCTTAGCAGATTTTATCAATACCAAGTCATTATAAAACCGCCGATGAAAGATATTCAGCAAAGGTATCTAAACTCCCTTAAGGTAATAGGAATAGACCATAGCGAGCATGATATTAGATGGATTGAAGATGATTGGGAATCTCCGACTTTGGGCGCTTCCGGCGTTGGCTGGGAGGTTTGGCTTGACGCGATGGAGATTACGCAGTTTACATATTTTCAGCAGATGGCTTCTTTTGAATTAAATCCCATAAGCGTTGAAATAACATACGGTTTGGAGCGCCTTGCTATGTTTTCTCAGAAAAAGAAGAATATTTTTGATATCAAATGGAATGACGATATTTCGTACGGCGATATGTTTAAAAAACGGGAAGAACAGTTTTCATATTACAATTTTGAGGCCGCGGACATTGTCAAATTAAAAAAAGATTTTGCCGATAATGAAAAGCAGGCTAATGAATTGGCTTTGCGTAAATATTATGCTCCGGCTTATGACCTAGCTATGAAATGTTCTCATGCTTTTAATGTTTTAGACGCGAGAGGCGCGATATCGGCAAGCGAAAGGGTTACCTTGATTAAACGAATAAGGGATTTATCTAAAATTTGCGCCGCGGCATATGTTAAGGATAATAACCATGAATAAAAATAAACATATAAATAAAAAAGACGCGCTCTTGGAAATCAGAATTGAGAATATTCCCGCGAGATTTATAACTTCGGCAAAACGCCAGATGGAAAAAATCGCGATTGATAATTTAAACAAGATGGGAATAAAATATAAGAGTATTCAAAGTTTTGGCACTTATAAAAGGCTTGTGCTTTATATAAATGACATAGAAGCTAAAACCGAAGAAAAAACAGTTACGGCAACGGGGCCTTCGGCAAAACTTTTGAAAGATGAAAAAGGAAAATACACGCCGCAAAGCTTTGGTTTTGCCAAGTCGCAAAAAACCACTCCCGATAAACTAAAAGTGATAAACACTCCGAAAGGAGATTTTCTTGCCGTGGAAAAGAAGATGGGAGGAGAAGCGTCCTGGAAAAAACTTGCTGAAGTATTTCCTCTCATTATTTCAAAGCTTCAATTTCCAAAAAACATGGTTTGGGAAAAAGAGCGGTTTAGATTCGCCCGGCCGATAAGAAGCATTATCGCTCTTCACGGAGAAAAGCTTATACCGTTCAAATTGGCAGGCATAAAATCAGGAAGGAAAACAGTAGGTTTGAGTTCCAATGGTTCAAAAGAGATAATTATCAAAAGCGCGGAAAAATATTTCAAAACTTTGGAAAATTTGAATGTCATAGTGGAAGATGAAAAAAGACTCTTAATTCTAAATAAAGAAATTTCTTCCGCCTCAAAAAGAATGAATTTAATACCTAATATTGATTCCCAGTTGCTTGAGGAAAATCTTTATTTAGTGGAATATCCGGTGGGCATTGTCGGCGGTTTTTCCAAAGATTTTCTTGATTTGCCGATTGAGCTCGTTCATTTGGTTATGAAAAAACAGCTTAAATTTTTTACGGTGGCAAGCCCCAAAGGAGCGCTTGAGCCGTATTTTATCGGTATAAGAGACGGAATTTCAAAGGGACAAAAAAATGTTAGAGAAGGTTTTAAGAATGTCCTTGAGGCCAGATTTAAAGACGCCTTATTTTTTTATAAAAAGGATTTATCCGCGCCTTTAGATGTGATGAACGATAAATTGAAAGCCATAACTTTTCATCAAGGTCTCGGCTCCATGCGCGATAAGTGTTTGAGAATAAAGGAATTTTCCTCCATGCTTGTTAAAACGCTTAATCTTGAAAATCTTGATAAAGAGGAGATTCTTAAAGCGTCCGAATATGTTTATTGTGATTTGGCGAGTGAATTGGTAAAGGAATTTACCGAACTTCAAGGAATAATGGCTTATTACTATGCTAAAAACGCGGGGTTTTCAAAAGGAACCTGTAAAATTATAAAGGAGTTCTATTGGCCTCTTTCTTCCGCATCCGCTTTACCGGATTCATGTGAAAGTTCTATGGTTTCTCTCTCCGGCAAGATTGATACAATCTTATCTTCCTTTGCCGTTGGCATAACTGTTACGGGAAGCGCCGATCCTTATGGATTGAGGCGTCATGCCATGGGGTTTGCGCGAATTATTATCACAAAGAAGTTTTCTTTGAATCTGAACTCTTTTCTGAAAGAAGCTTTTGAATTCTTGCCAAAAGCCGTCAAAGAAAAAGAAAAGAATGATAAAGAAAAATTGTTTGGGAATATTTTGGAATTTGTATGGCAGAGAGCGGAAACGGTTTTTACCGAGTCGGGTTATAAATTTGATGAAATCAGAGCAGTCAAATCTTACTTTATTGAATCGGGAGATTTAACGGACGCGGCCCAAAGAATTAAGAGCTTGAACGCCATGAGAAAGAATCCTGATTTTGATTCTCTTGCGGCTTCTTTTAAAAGAGCTAAGAATATCCTGAAGCAAACAGGCATTAAAGAAACGGATATTCCCGACGAGGCTTTATTTGAAAAAGGCGAGGAAAAAGAGCTTTACAAAAATATAAAAGTCCTTTCTTTTAAAGCCGAGGAGATGCTGAAAGACAATGATTATTCGGCGTATCTCTCTGAGCTTGTTAAAATAAAGCCGTCATTGGACGGCTTTTTTGACAATGTTATGGTTATGGTCAAAGATGAAAAAGTTAAGGCAAACAGGCTCAAAATTATAAAATCCCTCGTCGTTCTTTTTGCCAAAGCCGCCGATTTATCCCAAATCCATGAATAACCATTTTCCACCTCGGAGGTGGAAAATGGTTAAAGATGTGTGGAAGTATAGCAACGGACATGAAGGAAACAAAAAGGGCGGTCAGATAGTTTGCACTGTGAAAAGTATTTATACAATATATGTTCGGGGCTAAATGAAATCTTTTTTTAGATTTTTACTCATATTATTGTTTGTCTTTACGGCTTGCGCTAAGAAAGCTCCGGAACTTGTCTTTAGCGTCGGCGGAGCGCCCAATGAGCTTGATTTTTGGGAAAAAATAATAAGCGATTTTGAAAAAGAAAAAGGAATAAAAGTTAGAATTCTCCGCCAGCCTACCGATTCCGACCAACGCCGTCAGGGTATTCTTATCCCGATGAAAGCCAAAATAGATAATCCCGATATATTCCTTATGGATATCGCGTGGATACCTCAATTTGCCGCTTCCAACTGGCTTTTTCCTTTGGACGAGTTGATAGAGAGAGATAAATTCAATCTGAATCCCTTTTGGCGAAATATTTTAGATTTATCGGATACTTATAAAAATAATCTTGTGGCTTTACCCGTTTATATTGATGCCGGCGTTCTTTATTACAGAAAGGATTTACTTAAAAAATACGGATTTAAAAATCCCCCCGCCACTTGGGATGAGTTCTTAAAAATTTCGGGGAAAATTCAAAGAGAAGAACGCAAAAAAAACGCTTCATTTTTTGCTTTTGTTTGGCAGGGAGCGCAATATGAAGGGCTCATTTGTAATTTTCTTGAATTCGCTTCTTTGCCCGGACGAGGGTTTTCATTTGTTGACGAAGTTAGAGTAAATACGCCGGCAAATGTTGAAGCGGCCGATTTTATGAAAAATTTAATCAATAAGTGGAAATTCTCCCCGCCCAATACTTACACGGAAATGAAAGAGGAGCAAGTTAGAATGTTTTTTCAAAGCGGAAACGCTCTTTTTGAAAGGAATTGGCCTTATGCATGGGGGCTTCATCAAAGCGCGAATTCCGAGATTAAAGGCAAAGTGGGCATAGCTGCTTTGCCTTATTTTAAAGGCGGAAAAAGCGTTTCAACTTTAGGCGGCTGGCATATAGGGATATCCAGATTCTCCGATTCAAAAAATGATGCGTGGGCTTTTATGAAATATGTGGTATCAAGGAATGTTCAGAAATCTCTTTGCCTTGAATTGGGCTGGAATCCGGCGCGTAAAGATGTTTATTCGGATCCTGAAATCTTAAGGAAATATCCTCATTTCAAAGATTTAAAAAATGTTTTTGGCAATGCTTCGCCGAGGCCCGCTATTCCTTATTATACTCAGGTTTCCGATGTTTTGCAGAGGCATATAAATTCAATAGTAGCCGGAAAAGCCGATTCCAAAGCGGCTTTTAATCAAGCTGAAGATGAAATTAGGAATATTGTTGAGAGATATAAGGAATGAAAGATTTTATGAAATTTGCCCGGTCTAAAGGATGGGGTTTCCGAGCGGAATCCTTTGAAGCAGCTTTGGTTGCGAAAGACGGACATGCACAGACTGCTTGTACTTGGGAAGTTTTTAAACGAAGGAGAAAGATTTGCGGTTTTTTGCGAAGGAGGATAAAAAAATTTGAATCTTATTTTTTTGTTTCCCCTCTTTTAATTTTTGTGGCTTTATTTGTGCTTATTCCCATAATAGGTTCGATATGGACAAGTATGTTTAGGGATGTGACTTTCCTTAAAATGAAATTTATATTCTTGAATAATTATTCCGATTTATTAAGAGATGAAGGCTTTTGGAAATCATTAAGATTCACACTTCTTTTTATCGCCGTTACCGTTCCTTTGGAACTTATTATCGGAACGGCTTTTGCTGTCGTATTGGATTTGAATATTCCCTTCAGAGGATTGCTTAGAGCTTGCGTTCTTGTGCCTTGGGCCATACCGTCGGCCATATCGGCCAAAATATGGGAATTAATCTATAATTACAGTTATGGCCTGGCTAATTATATTTTATTATCTACCGGACTTAGCGATGTGCCCGTAAATTGGATAGGCACCGATATCGGCGCTTTTACGACCGTAGTGGTCGCTGATGTATGGAAAACGGCTCCTTTTGTGGCTTTATTGGTATTAGCCGGCTTGCAATCCGTGCCTTCGGATTTAAGGCTTCAGGCCAAAATAGACAGAGCTAATTTTGTTCAGACTTTTTTCCTTATTACCTTGCC
>JAKLQJ010000025.1 GCA_022013385.1 Elusimicrobiota bacterium | reverse complement strand
CATTTGGCTGACTGATTTTTGAGCGAAACGAGAAACGAAGAGCGAGCATACCCTCTGCGGTCTGTAAGCGATGAGTGACGAAGTTGTAGCCAAAAATCAGCCAGCCCCCATAGCATAATTGCTATGGGGAAGCTCATATTTTGTTGATTTCTTCGTTGCTTCGTGCTCATAGGCGGAAAGCCTTCTCGCTTGTCGCGCCTTGAACTCAAGGCTATGCAGGGTGCCGTATCAAGGGACTATGTCCATCAGACGGCCAACTTAAATCTGAGCTTCCAAATGATAAGGTAATTTTTTTCCAGAGCCTTAATCGCCTAATAATTTTTTTATTTTTTCCATGAAAATTTCGGGTTGAATGGGTTTTGTGAAATAAAAATCAATTTTGCAGTTATAAGCCTCAATTTGATCGGCATCGGAGTCCCTTATGGTGTTCATAACTATTCTAACTTTATCAAACTTTTTATTTTTCCTTACTTCTCTTACAAATTCTAATCCGGTTTTATCAGGCAAGTTCCAATCGACTATGATAATATCCGGCTGAATAATACCAAGTATATTCAAAGCGTTTTTTACGGTATTAGAAGTCAAAATTTTATAACCTTTGGGTTCTAAAAGCTGAGATAGTATATTTACATAAGAATCTTCATCCTCGATTATCAGAACTTTTTTCACCCTACCACCTCCTTAGCGGCCATAAGCCGCTTTTTAAAAAAATATTGCATTCGCTTATTTCTTTTTAAAATTTTTTCGCGATGTTTTGCTTCTTCTTTATTATAATAACTTTCGTAGCCAATTACCTCACCACCCGCTTGCGGCGCTATAGGCATCATCCGTTTTTTTTAATCCTGCTTTTAGGCGGGATAAGCAGGTGGTGAGGTTAATTCCCACGGACAATACGCTTTAGTACTTATATCCTTTCTTTGATTATGTTGATAAAGACGGCGTCCTATATTTGCTGTCCAACCTATATAAAATTTACTTATTCTCAAACTTCTTAAAAGATAAACATATGCCACTACTACTTCGCGCCGTCTTTATAAGGGGGTGGTAGGGTCATTGTTATCTCCTAAATTTATAGGCAACTTAAAGATAAACTGAGAACCTTTTTGCTTAGCGCTCTCAGCATATATAAACCCTCCATGCGCTTCAATTATGGTTTTGGTTATATAAAGCCCAAGCCCTGTTCCCTTGTGGTCTCTTGCCAAGCTTCTTGAAGACTTTATCTGTGAAAACTTGTCAAATATTTTATTCAAATGATCTTTGGGAATCCCCGCGCCGGTATCTTTAACGCATACTTTAAGAAAATTATCCGAATCTATGGATGTCTTTACCATAACTTTGCCTTTCGCGCAAGTGTAGTTAATCGCGTTTGAAATCAAATTTATCAATACCTGCCTTATTCTTTCGGCGTCAATGAATATATCGGGGATTTTTTGGTTTGAAAAATCTTCCGCAAGTTCTATATTAAGCGTTTTTGCTTTTTCGGCAAAAAGATTCAATACATCTTTTATTAACGGCGCTATTGCCGTTTTTGTCTTATTTATTTCAAATTTCCCTTTTTCTATTTTTGAAGTGTCTAAAAGAGCGGTTATAAAATTAAGAAGCCTGCTTGAATTTTGTTTGACAAAATTTATATTTTCTATAAATTTCGAAAGTTTCAAAGTTAAAGAAGTTTGATTCGCGAGTGATTGTTTGATATCGTAGAGCATGATATTAAGATAGGATTCAATGGCGCTTAAAGGCGATTTTAATTCATGAGTCACGGAAGAAACGAAATCTTTTTTCATTTCATCAAGCTCTTTAAGTTGCAAAATCATTTTATTAAAACCTCTGTTTAAAACTCCTATTTCATCTTTTCTGCTGTCATCCTTTAAAAAACAGTCAAGATTTCCTTCGCCTACTTTTTTGAGAGCGTTTCCAAGTTTTTTAATGGGCATTGTAAGAATATAAGAAAGCCATAAAACCAATAAAGTGGCGATTGAAAGAACAATAAGACTTATTTTAAAAATTCTTAAGAGCAAAGAATCCAAAGTTTGATATATTTTTTTTTCTATTGTTAATTCGGAAAAACCCGCAACAGCTTCATAATTTTTTGAATTGGCGGTTATTTTCTTTTTATAAAGCAAAATATTTTTTACATCCCGGTTCAAATTTTGAGGTCTTGATCTTATAAGTTTTTTGTCGGTATGCGCAAGTATTGTTTTATCGCTTTTTACATAGGCAAATTCAAGTTCATTGATGTTTTTTTTTAGTCCTAATGTATAACTTATAAGCATTAAATCGTCTTCACTTAAAAGACTTTCATTTGCCACTTCTAAAAGAGAATCCACAATGGTTTGATGGTTTATACTCACTTGTTTTAATAAAAGCTGTTTTTCCGATGTGTATATAAGGAAACCGAACATTAGAAGAGTAATGGCTATAAGGCCGTCTATGGTAAGCATCAATTTAAATTTTATACTCATTTCACTGTTCCTTTTAATACGCTGAGAACGCAAAAATCTTTTGCGTGTTTTACGCTCTTAAGCCTTACTATCCAATCCCCCAATAGCCCAATCACCTAATTCATTGTATAGGAATTTCAAAGTGTAACGGTTTAGTTGTTTTGTAGCTTCTCCCGCCATAGGCGGGACGGGACTAACTTGCCGTAACGGAATTTCAAAGTGTAGCTGCAGCCCCTTCCGCCAAAACAGCGGACAAGTGGGCTGCCTAATTTACTTTGACTTATTACTTTCCCTATTTGCCCTTTCTATGGCTTTTTTCGCTTTTGAATGTTCCGGATAAATTTTAAGACATTTTTCCCAATATTGCAAAGCCTTTTCCATATTGCCCAAAGCATAATATTTAATACCAAGCACATAATATGAATCGGCGTCTTCAATAGTTTTTGCCTTTTGCTCTTCTGCGGATATTTTATTGACATTTGGAATTTTAGCCATGGCCAAATCTGTTTTGGCAGAGATTTTTTGAGGCTTTGGTTTTTTTATATTTTTTTCCGCGTATTTTGCCTGCTTGCCCGCGCTCTTTTGAGCGTCCTCGACAGAGCGTCCGAGCGGATAAGCCGCCTTCTTTTTATGAAATTTTGATTTTTGAGCAGGTGTCTTTTTTAATGATTGTTTTTTTGCATTAGGTTTTTTAGCATAGGCCGTCGGCAGAGCTTCCGGCGTTTGCTTGTCCGTCGGAAACGCTGTTCCGGTCGTCTGCTCTTTCGTAGCGGCGCCGTGAAGTTGATAATCTTCCGTTGCGAGCAAATGATTATTGGCCATTTCATAATAAAAAACCGCTTCCAAATTTTTGGAATCATATTGAAAAATTTCATTCGCGCGGTCGATAGCTTTTGAATATCTTCGCCTTAAATAGAAATTAAGCATCTCGTCGATATCAACAAATCTATTTTTAACTTCTAATTCAATATTGTCAATTTCCCGCATTTTTTTTATTATTTCTTGAATAAAACGAGTATTGGCATGAATATCAGAAATATCATTGGCGGATTTACGCGCAAAAACTACCGTCGCGACATCTTTTGGCGCAAGCTTATCTTCTTCCGGAATCCAAAACGGATAATGCTTTTTTAAACAGGAACGGAAAGAGGCTTTTATTTCGGAGTTTTTTTCCGCGAAAATATTTTGCATTCCGGAATAAAGCGGTGTCAAGATAAGAAATTTTTTATAAAGGTTTGTATTGGTTTCCAATTTATCAATATCGGAAAAATCGCGTTTAAGTTTTGAACCGAGTTTAAGCCAATTTTTAATATCCGACTTCTTGGATTTTTCAATTTTGTCCAATTCTTTTTTTATTTTCTCCGTTTTTTTCAAGACAGAAAGCCGCTCGCAATTGATTTCTTTATTTTCTTCCTCCATCAGCATTAAGGCCGTTTGATTTAGTCTAATATAATCCTCGCGATTATCCTGCGACTCCATCACTTTATCCATTAAATTTATCAAAGACGCTTTCAATTTTTCTGTTTGCAAACATTGGAAGCTATGCTTCATACAGTGGCCGTTTGATGTGCATAGCACCTTATACGGCACCGGCATAGCCTTGTCGGCAGCTATGCGAACGACCGAATTTTCATAATTTTCTCCATATAACTGAGAAAAGGCAAAAATTATGCAAATAATCATTCCGCAACCGGCCGGATTGCGAAGATTATTTCCCTTTTTGTTTCTTTTGGCGTTCATATTCGTATTCTGCCTCAAAAATGCGGGTGCCGTATCAGAAGGCTAAACACTATATCCAGTATCACGGCGTATGTATCCTCCCGTATGTACCAGTTTAGTCATTTGGGGTGTTCTCAAAGCTATCGACACAACTAAACTACCTCCTACTGCGAGATCCAGTAGCGAACGATGACGATGCCTGAGCCGCCCGCGCCCGATCCGCAATTAGGGCATTGCGGGGTGTTGGCCGCCGTCGTCCAGTAAGAACCGCCTCCGCCTCCTCCGCCGGTATTGGGAAGCCCCGACAGTAGCGAGTTTCCGCCTAACGGACTGACTCCGCCGGGATAAGTCAAGTGATTGTAGTATGTGGTGGAGCCGGCGCCGCGGCCGCCGCCGTCATAACCATCTCCGGCGCGTTCTGAACTGTTCGCTCCGCCGCCTCCTCCGCCGGCATAAAAAACTAATGAGCCCGTTATTGAAACTCCCAGCCCGCGTCCTCCAGTTCCGTTTGGCGCGCCACTAGGGGCAATGGTAGTATTGACTCCGGCAGAACCAGCGCCTCCGCCTCCTCCGCCGGTCCATGCAACATAAGAGCGCCCGCCGGGATTCCCATATCCGCCTGTTTGAATAGCTTGTCCGCCGGCATAGGGGCTAGGGCCATGGGCGCCACCGCCACCGCTACCGCCATCTAAACCTGCCAATGTAAGTCCAGTACTGGCTCCGCCGCCTCCCCCAAGCGCTGTGAGCGTACTAAAAACCGAATTTTGTCCATTGTTGCCTCGGCCGATGGTCTGAAAGGGAATTGCGCCGCCGCCGTTTCCAACAGTTACGGTATAAGCTTGGGGAGTAACCGCAAAGTTTTTTTTGTAAATCACGCCACCGCCTCCTCCGCCTCCGTTGGCATTGGTCGTATTGTTATTTCCGCCGCTTCCTCCGCCGGCGACCACGAGGACTTCGACCGTGCCCGGGGCAGTGACCGTTAATGTCCCGCTCGTAGTGAAGGTGTGAATCCTATAAGTTATTCCTCCCTCAATGATGGTAGTTTCAGTTCCTCCCGACGCGACAGGTGCGGTGGGTAGCGCCGTTGCCGCCAGCCACGCGGTTCCGTTGTAATACTCCATGCTTACGGTTCCGCTGTTGAACCTCATCATGCCGGCCGCGGGACTTGCCGGCCGTTCTGCGGTGGTGCCGACCGGGATCTTGATGGCGCCTGTTCCGCCGATATGTAGCGTGGCTACAGGGCTCGTCGTTCCTATTCCGACATTGCCGTCATATCTAATTCTCATTGCCTCAGTCAGAGATGTATCTGTAGCTAAGTTTCGCACCGAAAAAGCCATACTTCCCTGACCATTATTGGCGCTATTAATAAATAATCCCTTAATAGCCGCAAAGCGTTGATTAGTATTGGCCGCAAATATAAGAGCCCCACCGTTATCAACAACTGCGCCTGTATCGCTCAATAAAAGTGTTCCGCCGGATGCGCCAGCGTCTGTAAGATTTGCCGTTGTTTGTCCTGCTCCCGAAACCTGTAATTGATAAGCAGGACTCGTCGTCCCAATGCCGATATTGCCATTTTGTAAAAGAGTCATTACTTCAGCCCCACCAGCTGAATTATAAATTGCCATTCTATCATTTGTTGCATCCACAGTACCGCGGGAACTGAATATCCATTTTGACACTCCATTATTATAGAAACCCAAATTAGAAACTCTGTTTGCCGCCGAACTGTCTAATTTTAATTCCGTGTGTGTCCCCGTATTTTTATAAATACCCATGTATTGCCCCGGATTACCTTGAACATCCAACGCGGCCCCCGGCCCCGTTGTCCCGATGCCGACATTGCCTGTTGTTGATACATACAGATGTGGCGTAGTGGCAGAAGTTGAGACCCAAAGCGATGAAGGAACTGTATCCGGCGATATTACCGTAAGCGAGCTTGTGAAAGTCTTTATCCCCGTTATGTTTTGATTATTGTCTGATAATATTACATTCGTCGTTAAAGCGCTGTCAGATATTTTCCCTGCCGTTATTATCTGGTTTAATTTGCTGTCGTCTATTAAACCGGCTAAATCGGCATTTGTTATCGTTCCGTCCACTATCTGGTTTTCATTATCTATTGCGCCTACGGCTATTGAACTTGCTATTACATCCGAAGGCAAAGAGCCTCCCGTTACGCGGCTTACAGCCAAATTACCTATTGTATCGCTTATATCGCGATTCGTAATTTGTGTTATATTGGTTAGCGTTATGTCATCGGGTATTTCGGCGTCTTCAAGCGCGGCGCCTAATTTTGTGATGGAAGAATTGTCTATATTAGCGTTCGGTAAGAAACCCGCTCCGCTCGCTATTGAGCCCAATAAAGTTAAAGCCGCTCCCGATACTTTCCCTGTCGTTATTATCTGGCTTAATTTATCGTCGGCTATTGAACCTGCCAAGTCGGCATTAGTTATTATTCCGTCCGCTATTTGGCTTTCATTATCTATTGCGCCTACCGCTATGGAACTTGTTATTACGCTTGAACCTAAATTTCCCGCAGATATATTTGCCGCTGTTAAATTTGTTATGGCTGAACCTGAACCTTGAAACGCGGTCGCTTTTATATTTCCTAATACTTCCAATTTTTCAGACGGATTGATTATGCCGATGCCCATATTGCCGCTTGTTATAAAAAGATTTGTGCTTATATTCACATCGGCTATAAAGGTATTCTGACCTGTGAATGTCTGCGTGGCATAAAGTATGGCTACATTGCCCGCACCTCCGCCTGTGGCATTGTCAACATAAATTTTATTCGCCGCGTCGCTATCCTCGGAAGGCGCGCCCAAATTGATTATTTTATATCCATCGGCGTCTAAATCAGAACCTAGAGCGCCAAAAATCGAGACATTTGTCAGCGTAGCGCTTGAAGCGGTTAATGTGCTTATCGTTATGCTACCGGGGAAGTTATAATCGGCGTTCGCGAAATTGCCGCCGGATATGTTTGCCGCTGTTAAATTTGTTAATACCGAGCCGTCTAAATTCGCGATATAAGTTGAATTTAAAGCCGGTATTTTGCCGTCAATGCCGATAATATTTACATTGCCCGAACCCGCAGTTATGCCGCCCGAAACTTTTATATTCCCTGCTACTTCCAATTTTTCTGAAGGATTTGAAATTCCTATACCCACATTGCTTGTGTTCACATTATAAATATCCGCGCCGGAAGTTACCCACAAAGAGGTTCCGGCCGCCGTAATTTGATATGAACCGTCGGAAAAAATAATTCCGCCGCTATATGTAGCGCTTGAAAATTTAATATCACCGTCAATTACCTCAAAATTTCCGGCTGATGATTCGGCGTTTTTGGCATGATAGGCATAAGGCATTGTGTTCAGTTTATCCCTTGGCAATGTCAAGCCGTCTACGGTGGTTTCTATATAGGGATCTATGTTCAGCCATTGTATGGCATTGAATTGCGCTTCGTTTGGGCTTCCTAATATATACCTAAACAAACCGCCGTTTACATAAACGGTTGTGGAGCCTGAAGTCCAATATTCTATACTGCCGTCTTGATTTGTTATTCTAAATACCGCGTCAATTTGCCCGGTGTATATGGCGCTGTCTTTTCTGATTGTGCCTTGATATATT
>JAKLQJ010000250.1 GCA_022013385.1 Elusimicrobiota bacterium | reverse complement strand
TACTACATCGGTGCTCTCCATTACTACATCGGTGAGTCCGCCGAAGTTGTAGTGGCGGAAGTCCGCCAAAGATTTAGTGGCGGAAACCCGCCGATGCCGTAGTGGAGGGGGCGGGACTGCGGGGGGAAAATGTTTAAAATACTGGCAGTGGATGATGACCTTTGTATTCTGGAATTATATAAGGGAATGCTTGCGGAAGCGGGCTTTGAAGTGCAAACAGCAGAAGACGCTCTTAGCGCCATAACAAAATACCAGGAATTTAAGCCCGATTTATTGATTCTTGATGTTGAAATGCCGGCAGGAGGGGGAGAAAAAGTTTTTGACAGACTCAGAAATCTTTTTATGGTTACTATTCCAATAATTTTTTCAACAGCTAATCCTACAAGCGTTAAGCGATATGCTAATTTCGCCAATGTTATTGTATTAAAAAAACCCGTCGATAAAGAAACTATATTGTCTGAAATAAAAAGACTTTTAAAGGCGGAATAAAATTCGTTGGATACATGAGCGCGATGATATGTTAAACTAGCGCAACAGTGATACAGTTTGACAGCAAACAGCTTAACCTCTGCAACCCGCGGGGTTGCAGCGGAAGGGGACGCGGCTACAAAACAACTAAATTGACTACACTTTGAAATTCCTATATATCAAATTAGTCCTGCCCGGCTCTGTTAAAATAAAGGCTTTTTTTGTTATACTTTTTATGCGGCGCAATGCGCGCGGATGAAAAACTCTGATAACCGCAAATAAAACGCGAAAGTTTTATAAAAATCGTCCGTATTAGTTTGCCTTGAATCTATATTATATTTGAGAAGTAATAATTCCCGCTAATCATGATAGGAGATTATATGCCCGAGATTAAAGTGGATGATAGTAAATGTAAGGGTTGTTACATATGTATAGAAGCTTGCCCTAAAAAATGCATTGAAATATCAAAAGAATTTAGCAAAAGCGGATATTATCCGGTGAAATATACCGGCGCCGATTGCATAGCATGCCAACAATGCTCGCGGATATGTCCCGATTTAGCTATAGATGTATACAAATAAAGTGTCGGCTTTGCCCTCGCGGTCTAGATTTCGAAGAAATCTGCAGAGGGAAGCTTTGCGGATGACCAAATAAGAGCGCAATCTATATTAGGAGGAAGAAATGGCGGAAAAAAAATTAATGAAAGGAAACGAAGCTCTGGCCGAAGGAGCTGTTAGAGCCGGCTGCAGATTTTTTGCGGGCTATCCGATTACGCCGCAAAATGAAGTGCCTGAATATATGTCGTGGCGTCTGCCTGAAGTCGGCGGCTCATTCGTTCAGGCGGAATCGGAAGTGTCAGCCATAAATATGATTTACGGAGCCGCGGCTACGGGCGTAAGATGTATGACATCATCCTCAAGCCCCGGCATAAGTCTTAAGCAGGAAGGAATTTCCTATTGCGCGGGCGCGGACCTTCCTTTCTTTTATGCCAATGTCGTCAGAGGCGGGCCCGGTCTTGGAAATATAGCCGGAGCTCAAGGGGATTATTTTCAATCCACAAGAGGCGGCGGACACGGCGATTATAAAGTTTTTGTCATGGCGCCCGATAGTGTGAATGAAATGGCCAATTTTCCGCGCAAATGCTATGAAGTCGCTTTTAAATATAGAGTGCCTTCCATGGTGCTCGCGGACGGAATTATCGGACAAATGATGGAACCTGTAGAATTTAAAGACCATGAAATTGATGTTGAAAAACTTCCCAAGCTTGATTGGAACCTCGGCATAGCGGACGGCAGAGAGAAAAGAATAGTCAACTCTTATGACTTGGCTGAAGGCATGCTTGAAAAAATGGTTCTTGCCAGACTGAAAAAATACAAAGAAATAGAAGAGAAAGAAGTCATGTATGAAGAGAAACAGCTTGATGACGCGGAAATAATTATAGTTGCCTACGGAACATCCGCGAGAGTATCACTGGCAGCGATAAAAATGGCTAGAGACAAAGGCATTAAAGTCGGCTTATTCCGGCCCATAACTCTATGGCCTTATCCTAAGAAAAGATTATCGGAACTCACGGATAAAGTTAAACATTTCTTGAGCGTTGAAATGAGCACGGGACAGATGATTGAAGATGTTCGGCTTTCATTAAACGGCAAAGCCAAAACCTATCTGCACTCCAAACCCGGCGGTTCCATTATGGCGGCTGAGGATGTTTTAAAGACGATAGAAGCTATATCAAAAAAAGGAGCGAAAGAACATGCAACTATTAAATAAAAGACCAGAATCTCTTGTTGATATGAAGATGCACTATTGCCCCGGTTGCAGTCATGGTATTGTCCATAGATTGATAGCGGAAGTTATGGATGAGCTTGATATAAGAAACAGAACCATAGGCATAGCTCCGGTAGGCTGCTCGGTTTTTGCGGACAAATATTTTAACTGCGATATGATTCAAGGCCCTCACGGCCGAGGCCCGGCTATCGCGACCGGACTAAAAAGAACCACTCCGGGAGCTATCGTGTTTTCCTATCAAGGCGACGGCGACTTGTCTTCAATCGGCATGGCTGAAATAGTTCATACCGCCATTCGTTCTGAGAACATAACCGTTATTTTTATAAACAATGCTATTTACGGAATGACCGGCGGACAAATGGCTCCGACGACTCTTATTGGCCAAAAAGCCACCACTTGTGTTTATGGACGAGATCCGAAACTGACGGGAAACCCCATCAAAATGTGTGAACTGCTTGCCACTATAAAGGGAGCAAAGTATTTAGAGAGAACAAGCGTTCATACCGCTCCCAATGTAATCAAAACAAAGAATGCCATTAAAAAAGCCTTTAAAAACCAAATAGACAATGTCGGTTTTTCGATGGTTGAAATTCTTTCAACATGTCCCACCAACTGGAAGATAGATCCTGTAAAGTCGTTGAAATATGTCAATGACAATATGATAAAGGTATTTCCTTTGGGTGTGTATAAAGATTCAAAAGGAGGCGAATAATGTATCAAGGAATTAGAATCTCGGGTTTTGGCGGTCAAGGCGTAATTTCCGCCGGAATTTTACTCGCATATTCCGGTATGGTGGAAGGCAAAAATGTCAGTTTTTTCCCTTCCTATGGCGCCGAAATGCGCGGCGGAACGGCAAATTGCTCTGTAGTTATATCCTCTGACGAGGTTACAACTCCGATAGTATCGGTTCCCGATACGGTTATGGTATTCAATGAGCCTTCTTTGACTAAGTTTGAACCATTGGTAAAACCGGGAGGACTGCTGATTGTAAATAGCTCCCTTATAAAGTCAAAGGTTAAAAGAACCGATATAAAAGTTCTTTATGTTCCCTGTAATAAAATAGCCGATGAGCTTGGCAATGCAAAGATAATGAACATGGTGGCATTAGGCGCTTTTGCCGCTAATACCGGAGCTCTTTCTGTGGATGATATAATAAACACTCTGCCCAAGGTTTATAAAAAGCTTAAACCCGAATTGATAGAACTCAATTCGAAAGCTCTTAGAAAAGGCGCTGAAGTCTTGCTTAACTAAATAGCAAAGTAGGAAGAATTTAAAAACCCGCGGCGACTAGCGCCGCGGGTTTTTTATGAAGCTTATCCAAACTTTAGATTGCGAATAAATGAGAAGGATGATAGAATTCCAAAATTACAAATTAGGCCCGCCATAGGCGGGAAGCTACAAAACAACTAAACTGACTACACTTTGAAATTCCGTTACATTAAATTAGGTAGCCTTCAGCGGGAGGCTACATCTATTCTTTTGTTTCTACCGCTGTAGCCGCGCGCCCTTGGCGCGCCTCTAAACTTTGAAATTCCTATACATCAAAATAAAGCAATGAGACATCCCGACGAAATAGAAGACAAAATAAATTATAAAGCCACTTTTAAATTGGTTTTTTCGCTTATGAAACCCCATAAGCTGAAATTTATTGCCGCTTTCGCCTATCTCATTATTTCCACAAGCATAAATCTGGCAAATCCCATAATAATAAAATATATCCTTGATACGGCCATTCCGACTAAAAATAAATATGCCCTGCTTTTGGCGATTTTATTTTATTTCATAAACACCGTGCTCTTTCTCACGGTTAATTATCTGCTGGCTATGAAACTCATAATCGCGGGACAAAAAATTATAACTGAATTAAAAAACAAAATGGTAAAACACCTTTTAAATTTAGACATGAGTTATTATTCTGAAAATCCCGTCGGTAGATTGACGGCGAGAGTTGAAAGCGACACGCAGGCTCTTTATGAACTTTTCACGGAAACGGCGGTAACCATATTTAAAGATATTTTCATGTTGGGCGCTATTTTTACAATAATGGCCTTTTTTAATTTAAAATTGACAATGATTTTACTTCCCGTCTTTCCGGTTGTTTTTCTTTTTGTATGGCGATTTGGAAAAAAAACATCTCCGATGTTTGTCAAAGTAAGAAAAATAAACGCCGAAATATCCGCCTTTGTCACGGAACATTTAAACGGCATCAGCGTGGTGCAGGCATTCGGCCAAGAAAAATTTATTTCAAAAAAATCAGACGAAATAAACGCAAAAAAATTCAACATGGAAATAAAAGCCGAGAGATTGGCGGTCCTGTTTTTTACGACCATTTTGCTTCTTCAGCCTTTTTCAATAGCGGGGGTATTCGGTTTTGGCGGAATATGGTTTATAAAAAAAGAGATAACTATAGGCATATTGGTTATGTTTATCCTTTATTTAGATAAACTTTTTGAACCTATTTTTAGATTTTCCGAGCATATAAGCATAATACAAAAATCTTTTTCGGCAGGGCATAGAATATTTGAAATACTCAAAGTAAAACAGGGTATTCTCGATATTGAGAGGCCGCGCTATATCTCCGGCGTAAAAAAATCTATTGAGTTTAAAAATGTTTGGATGCGCTATGATGACGATTCAAGGCTATGCTCCAGTGCTCCCGCCTTTGGCGGGACTATGCGCATTGAACGGCCCAACTGGGTTTTAAAAAATGTCTCATTTGAGCTTATCAAAGGAAAGAGCCTTGCGATAGTGGGAGAAACGGGCGGCGGAAAAACTACAATCACAAATCTTCTTTTTAGATTTTACACTCCGCAAAAAGGAAAAATTTTAATTGATGATATGGATATCAATGACATAAGTATGGAGTCCGTCAGGTCGGCGCTCGGACTTGTTCAGCAGGATATGTATCTTTTTCCAGGCGCCATTATGGATAATCTGAAGCTTATGGATAAAAGTGTTCCTGATTCAAAGGTTTATGATGCCATAGATAAAATAAAATTAAAAGATTTTTTCAAAAAACACAGCTTAAATAAAAAAGTTGTTGAGAAAGGCGCGAATTTGTCGATAGGGGAAAAACAAGTTATAGCTCTGACCAGAGCAATGGTTTTAGATCAGGAGATTCTTGTTTTGGATGAAGCCACCTCCCATATGGACCCTTATACAGAAAAAATCGTTACAAACGCCATAAAAAATTTATCAAAACATAAAACTCTGATAATTATCGCTCATAGATTATCCACGATAAAGAACGCCGATAATATACTTTTATTGTCCGACGGAGAAATCAAAGAAGCGGGAAATCATGAGAATCTTATTAAAGCTAAAGGGTTGTATTCAAAGTTTTATGAATCGCAGTTTGGTGAAAATTAAAAGAATATAAGAATCCCCCGTAGATTTCAAGGCTATGCCGGGTGCCGTATCAAAGGGCTATGCCCATCAGACGGCCATTCCCCGCTTCCCGCTATAAGCGGGATAAACGCGGGAAATATAGAAATCTAAGCACGGGGGGTAAAAAATACACATAAATATAAACCCCCCGTAGATTTCAAGGCTATGCCGGGTGCCGTATCACGGGCTATGCCCATCAGACGGCCATTCCCCGCTTCCCGCTATAAGCGGGATAAACGCGGGAAATATAGAAATCTAAGCACGGGGGGTAAAAAATACACAGGTATTTTTTATGATATTTACTCTAAAATGGCTATATCCCTATTGGAAAAACCATAAGCCGCGCGTGTTGCTGATTATTATTTTCGGCATGGCAGGCGCCGCTTTGCATATTGCAACGCCAATATTGATTAAAAACATTATTAACGGTTTGAGCGCGAATGCCAACTACGCCTATATCAGAATGAATGTCCTTCTTATTCTTGCTGTGGGTTTTGCCATTTACTTTATTAATCTAATCGCTATGAGATCGCGAGCATGGATGAATATCCGTTTGGAATGGGAATTTCGGCAAAATGTGTTTGAACACATAATAGGCCTTGACCAAAGTTTTTATCATAAATATACAACCGGCGATTTAGTCACCAGGCTTATGGACGATATATCAAAAAAAATCTCATGGTTTGCATGCTCCGGAGTATTTCGGTTTTTGCAATCGGGATTCACCCTTGTCGCCGTAATTTCAGCCATGTTTTATTTCAATCTATTCCTTGCTCTATGGATCTTGCTACCTTTGCCTTTTATGTTCGCTTTTTCCGTAATAGTCGGACGCATGCTGACAAAACAATACAATCTTTTGCAAAATACCATTTCATCCATTTATGATTTTTTGGAAACAGTCTTTACCGGAGTAAAAGTAATAAAAGCCAATTCAAAAGAAAAAGCGCAATGCGATTATTTTTCTATAAAAGCCGATGAACAAAAAGAGGCTGAGATTCATACAGGCAGGCTTGATATTATTTTTTCTTATTTTTATTATTATGCTGGTTTTCTCTGTATAGTTATTTTATACGCGGTAGGCGGCGGGCAAGTAATAGACGGTAAAATCACCTTGGGCGAACTTATAGCGTTCCAATTTTACGCGGCAATGCTGGTATTTCCTCTTATGGATATAAGCCAATTTTTTGTGGCCGGCAATAGAGCGGGGGTATCCATACGACGAGTTAATGAACTTTTGAAACAAAAATCAAAAATTCGTTTTTCGCATAAACCGGAATTTTTGAACGAAAAAATTTATAAAATAAAATTTAAAAATATTTCTTTTTCGGCGCCGCCCGATAATTCCTATCTGCTTAAGGATATAAACTTTTCCGCCGATAAAGGCCAAAGAATAGCGATAGTGGGAAAAATAGGATGTGGAAAAACCTCGCTTCTAAAACTAATACTGCGGCTTGAGGAATATTCAGACGGCACAATTGATATAAATGAAAAAGATATCAGAAAAATTGATATCAAAGCGCTTAGAGGAAAAATAAGTTTTGTTTCGCAAGAGGCCTATATTTTTTCCGACACCATTTTAAATAATATAATCATGGGGCGAAAAGATATTTCAAAAGACGCCATTGAAAAAGCCATCGAAGTATCCCAGCTTAAGCAGGATATGCATAAATTTCCAAAAGGCCTTAATACTTTTGTGGGGACGCGAGGCTTGTCCATATCAGGCGGTCAAAAGCAAAGACTTTCATTGGCGAGAGCTCTAAGTATTAATCCTGAGGTTCTTGTTTTAGACGATGCCACCGGCGCCATGGATGCTTTAACGGAAGAAAATTTTTGGCAAATATTTAAAGAAGAATTTCCTGAAACAATCTGTCTTCTCGCCACTCACAGGATAAAAACCATAGAAAAGTCCGATCATATTATAACGCTGTCCTCCGGCAAGATAGCCGAACAAGGCAAACACAAAGATCTTATGGCAGACGGCGGTCTCTACAAAGAAATATATGAAAGAGAAAAGCTCAAAGAAGAAATGCGCGATACAAAACCCTGAAACCATTTTCCACCTCGGAGGTGGAAAATGGTTCATTTGTCTTGAATATGCGATAATGCAAAAGTTAAACTATTTTATACAGTAATAAGGAGACAAATTAAATGAATTTAAAGCCTGAGAATAGAAATCCGTGGTTTTATGTGCCTACGACATATTTCGCCGAAGGTTTGCCGTATATGATAGTCAATTTTTTAGCGGTTATCATTTATAAAAGAATGGGAGTTTCAAATACCGATATAGCTTTCTGGACAAGCTTGCTATATTTGCCATGGGTTATAAAAATGTTCTGGGGCCCGCTTGTGGATATATATTCCACTAAAAGAAATTGGATTGTTTACATGCAAATTGTCATGGCTTTAGCTTTATTTTTCTGCGGTTTCTCTCTACAAGTCAAAGGTTTCCTTTTGGCGTCAACATTCTTCTTTATGATAATAGCTTTCATTTCAGCGACTCAGGATATTGCAATTGACGGCTTTTACATGCTGTCTATGAGTGAAAGCAAGCAAGCTTTTTTTGTCGGAATAAGAGCTTTCTTCTACAGAATGGGCATGCTTTTTACCTCCGGCGCGCTTGTTTTTTTGGCGGGGCATCTTGAAAAATCAACAGGAAACATTCCACTCAGCTGGACTATAACATTATTTACGGCAGGAGCGATATTTTTACTCTTATTTCTGTATCATAAATTTGTTTTGCCTTATCCCGATTCGGAAATAATAAAAAAAGACAAATTGGATTGGCGCGGTTTTACCGATGTTTTTATAAGCTATTTTAATCGCAAAGGAATTTTGATAATGCTCGCCTTTATTCTTCTCTACAGATTCGGTGAAGCCATGTTGGTCAAACTAACATCTCCTTTCCTACTTGACACCATAGCCAAGGGAGGGCTTGGCATTGAAACTTCTCAGGTGGGATGGATTTACGGAACCGTGGGGCTTTTATCTCTTATAGTTGGCGGAATACTTGGCGGAGTCATCATTTCAAAATACGGTCTTAAGCGATGCATCTGGCCAATGGCTTTGCTTTTAAATCTGCCTGACCTTGTATATGTCTATATGTCAATTCATCAAACTCTTCCTCATTATTGGGTTTATGTTCTAATAGCCGCCGAGCAATTCGGCTATGGACTTGGCACAACGGCATTTATGTTTTATCTTATAGAAATAAGCGGCACAAAATACAAGACCTCTTATTTCGCCATTTCAACGGGAATAATGGCTTTAGGAATGATGCTACCCGGCATGGTTAGCGGATACTTACAGGACCATGTAGGTTATACAACCTTTTTCCTAACCGCCTTCTGCTTTTCCGTACCCGGCATGCTTTTAATCCCTTTCTTAAACTTAAAAGCTCATATATCGCATAAAATTTAAAGATTTATCTCATGGGATAATAAAACCAGTCCCACTTCCGAAGTGGGACTGGTTTTATGTGCAAGGCAACTATTTTTTTTATTACTCACATTTGATGCAGGTTACGGGACAATTCTCGGAGGCTGTTTTACAGGTTTCTTCTTTATTCGCAGGAACCGTGTCGCCTTTTACAATGGCTTTATTATCGGCATTCATTTCAAACACTTCGGGACATTCACCCGCGCATACTCCGCATCCTATACATGCTTCTTCATCAATAATCGCTTTCATTCTTTCCTCCAGATGTTTATTTCCCTTCAATTAACCTTTGACAAGTCTACGACTATCAAACGGCAGAGATACAGCAAAAGCCATAAATAAATTATACTAATTTTATTGTGCTAATACGCTTTTCATCTTTCGCGTCAAATATATGCATATTCGTATAGTTGAAATAGAGAGGAACCTTGCTGCCCGGACTTTTATTGGAAAAAACATTCACAGAGGCAAGTATCTTAATATCGCCTACTTTGAAATATAAATTTTCGCGATGGCCAAGCAATTCACTCACTTCCAAAACAGCATCTATTTGTTTCGTATAATGCTTAGCGTTTTTATTTTCAAGCGAAATATCATCGGGCCTAATCCCGATAACAACATCCCTGTCCTCAACTCCATCCGATTGATTCAATAAATACGAAGGAATAAAAAAATTCATATAAGAATTTTCAAAAACCAGTCGCCCATCAATATTTTTAAGTTTGCCTTTTATAAAATTCATTGTCGGACTGCCTATGAATCCGGCTACAAAAATATTCGCTGGCTTGCGATAAACTTCTATGGGAGCGCCTATTTGTTGAATATTGCCATGATTCATTACCACAATTCGGCTGGCTAATGTCATAGCTTCAACTTGGTCATGGGTAACATAGATTATTGTGGCGTTTAAGCTTTGCTGAAGTTTCGCTATTTCAACGCGCATTTCTTCGCGAAGCTTGGCGTCAAGATTGCTTAAAGGTTCATCAAATAAAAACACTTTGGGTTTTCTTACAATAGCTCTGCCTATCGCTACGCGCTGGCGCTGTCCGCCGGATAATGCCTTAGGCGTGCGTTTGAGAAATTTATTCAATTTAAGAATATTCGCCGCTTCTTTTACTCTATCGGCAATTTCCGTTTTATTTGTTTTTCTAAGGCGCAGTGCAAAACTCATATTCTCTTCCACCGTCATATGAGGATACAAGGCATAGTCCTGAAAAACCATAGCTATTTCTCTTTCACTCGGAGAAAGATGATTTACAAGCAAAGAATCTATAAGCATCTCTCCGTCGGTAATTTCTTCAAGACCCGCCAACATTCTTAAAAGCGTTGATTTTCCGCAGCCTGAAGGTCCGACTACAACCACAAATTCATGGTCTTTTATATCCAGATTAATTCCCTTCAAAACGGAAACTTCGCCGTATTTTTTTTCTATGTCTCTAAATTTAACAGAAGCCATCAAAATTACCTCCGTAATTGGTTGCAAATCGCATGTCACCAGCAACAACAAAAAACTATCTAAAACACTCTATTTGATCGTGACTTTTTTATTCCTCGCCGTTTCTTGCAACTTATGACAACAAAAGCACTTTTTTTATTTCGTTATCTGTTTCTTGTAACCTGTGACCTGAAACCTGTAACAGCAAAAAGCGTTGCGCTTTTTGCTACCCTTTGACACCTCCGAGTGTTAGTCCCGATATAAGCCATTTGGATGAATACAAAAAAACAATGAGAACAGGTATTGTAACAAGCATGGAACCGGCCGCGAACATTCCCCATTGCGTAATATATTGGCCTTGCAATTCAAAAATACCCAATGTCCATGTATACTGCTTAGAACCAAATAAAACCACTCTGGCTATAAGATATTCATTCCATGCCATAGTAAAATTGAAAAGGAAAGCTATGCTTAAAGCCGGGGTTGAAAGGGGAAGTATAATATGCCAAAAAGATCCAGGATAACTTGTTCCGTCAACTAAGGCCGCTTCTTCAAGCGAGCGAGGAATGGTATCGTAATAACCCTTCAAAATCCATATACTGAAGGGCAATGCGGACACAGAGTAAGCGATAATCATGCCAAGATAACTATTCATTAGCCCAAGCTTCATAATCATAAGAAAAAGAGGCAGGATAAGCATGCCGGCCGGAATCATTTGCGAGGAAAGAAGCAATATCAAACCTGTTTTTTTGCCCGGAAATTTAAATCTGGAAAAAGCGTAAGCGGCGGTGGAAGCAAGCGATACGCCGATAAAAGAAGTGGAAACGGTTATCACGAGGGAATTCCAAAGCCATATAAGAAAATTGGTGTTTTTTAGTAATTTGACATAGGAAATAAAAGTCGCGCCCGAAGGCCATAATGAAAGATCCGTGGATATAACTCTGTCTCCTGGCCTTATTGAAACGGAAAATATTCTCAAAAGAGGATAAACGCAGATAAATGCGAACAGAATAATACAAATATGTATCAGTACATATTTTAGCCGTTCTTTTCTATGCCGCGCCGCTTGCGCTTTGTTTTTAATTTTTTTATCTTTCATCATTTGATTTATCCATATAAGGAAGTCCGACTTCCTTATATTTTAAACTTGTTTGCTCGTAATGTTCATCCTTTAGCGTGTAAGGAAGTCGGACTTCCTTATATCTTTTGTTTATTATCTTTCATTATCCGATTTGGCGGCGTCAAAAGTTTTAAGCCAAAAAACTGAAATTAAAAATAGGAAAATAAACACTATAATCGCGAAAGCCGCGCTGTAACTGTATCTATTATATGTGAAGGCGGCTTTATAAAGGGCCGACACGAGAATATCCGCCTGTTCTGTGCCGCCTGATTGCCCTGTTACAAGATAAATGACATTTATATTATTGAAAGTCCATACCGCGCCAAGTGTCATTGCCGGCAATAAAACCGGCTTTACAAGCGGCACGGTAATATAAAAAAGCTTTTGAAAATAAGACGCCCCGTCTATGGATGCGGCATCATAATATGATTGTGAAATGGATTGCAAGCCGCCCAATATCACAATCATCATAAAAGGTATGCCAAGCCAGATATTTATGATGGTGCAAGTAGCGAGAGGATGATTGCTAAGCCATTGCAAAGGCGCTATACCTATGGAACTGAGAAAAGGGGCTATTTCAAGGACTCTGTTTATCAGTATATTTATAAAACCATATTGTGAATGGAATTCACCGCGCATAGCAAGAACCGCCACAACTTGCGGCATAGCCCACGGCACAATTAAAAGCGTGCGGTAAATGCCTTTAAACCTTATGTGATTGTTTAGTAAAAGCGCTAATACAAAACCGCCCAATACATGAAAAAAAACATTTATAAAAGTCCACCAGATGGTTCTT
>JAKLQJ010000249.1 GCA_022013385.1 Elusimicrobiota bacterium | reverse complement strand
GATATTACAGACATCAGTTTTAGAAATTTTTTGATGGGCTTCCGCAATGGAAGCCCATTGTATTTCCGCAACGCCGCGCGCTTCGCGCGCATGAAGTGTCAGGTTCAATCCGAAGATTTTTTGAGCGAACGATTTTTTGAGGGGTAAAGGGGTCGTTTCGTCTATTCCGTCAAGCATTTGAGCGTCTTTTATCCAATCGCGGAGGGGTTCAATCCAAGCAATCGCCCCTTGCTCCAAATTGCCGATTTTCTCCTCCAACGACTTCTTGCGAGAGAGAAGCTCCGCCTTCTCGGAGCGGTAAATTTCCCGCTCAATATCTTGGTCAAGATATGCGTCAAGAAGGCGTTGGAGTTTTTGAGAAATGCCCTGTATTTCGGATTTTATCTTTTGGACAAGGACTGCCGTGGACTGGGCGGCTTCCCGTTCGTCTTTGTCGGCCATTTTCAATAACTCTGCCGCCCAATCGTCCGGCAAAGCATACTTTTTGATAAGGTTTGATAACTGCCGATTCAATACCTCCTCGCGGATAGGCGGCTCGGAGCATTTAATCGTTTTATTTTTTCGGGTGCAACGATAATAAACATACTCGTGGACATTGCCGTTTTTCTGGTGTTTGAATTTATGCTCGGCGGTTATCATCATGCCGCAAGTGCCGCACCGGATAGCGCCGCACAGGGCTTGCGGGTTATTTTCGGGATTCTTTGGCGGTTTGCCCCGCGCCTTCAATGCCGCCTGAACCTTATCAAAAAGTTGCTTTGTAACAATCGGCTCGTGCTTGCCTTCATAAAGTTCCCCGGCATAGCGAAAGAAGCCGCAATAAAAAGGATTAGACAAAAGATAAGAAACTTGGTCGCGTTTTATCGGTTTCCCGCCCTTCGTTTTAATACCCTCGCGGGCAAGGAAGTTGGCGGCATCTTCCAGCCGCCAGTTGCCCTCGGCGTAAAATTCAAACGCGCGCCTTACGATTTTTGATTTCTTTTTATTTACCGCCACAAGTTTGGTGCGGGGATCGTTCAAATAGCCGATAGGCGCGTAGCCCGGATATTCTCCGCGTTTCGCTTTTTCCATGAGGCCGCGTTTGGTGTTAGAGCTTAAATCAATAATAAACTGGTTGGCCATTCCGAACTCTACGCTCATCAAAAGAATATTGTCCGTGGGGCGATAACTGCGGTCGTGAGTTTGTATGTGCTGGATGATGCCGCGCTGGAGCATCCAGCTTACTTGCCCGCCGTCCACGGGATTGCGGGCCAAGCGGTCAAGTTTCCAGCAGATAATCCCTTGCGCCTCGCCGCGTTCTATGTGGGCAAGCATTTCGTTAAATACGGGACGGCCGGGAACTTTGGCCGATTGCTTTTCAATAAATTCCTCGGCGACATTCAAACCTTCGCTTTTAGCTACACCCCGTAAAACAGCAAGCTGGTCATCAATAGACCTAACTTGCTTGTCTTCAACATCGGTGCTTTTGCGGGCGTAGAGAAAATAGGTAGTCATAATATTTCCATTTAATAATATCCTATTTTGGGATTATACCACAATAGGATATATGATACAAATATAAATATGAGCAGGTCCATATACGAAAAGGATTACAGAGAAATTATAAGCCGCTTGAAGCAAGCGCGGGTTAATGCTGGATTTTCTCAACAGGCAGTAGCAAAAAAACTAGGGAAACCGCAGTCATATATTTCCAAAATTGAGTCCGGTGAAAGGCGTCTTGATGTTGCTGAAATGAAAAAGTTTGCAGAAATATATAAAAAAGATATTTCCCACTTCGTTAAATAATATGCCAAAACCACTTTCCAAAAAAGAAGCGATCAGATATTTGGGTCTTGATGAAAAGACTTTTGATAACTATTTCAAAAATGCCGCAGAGTTTCCTTGTTTGGATAGAAATGGTAAAAACGGCCGCTTCTTTTTTGATGAAAATAAATTGAAAGAATGGAAAGAAGGTTTTGAATGGCGGACAATTGATCTCACTAAAGACGATTATGCACTTTGTCTAGATTTTGCTTTGGCGCAGCATTTCCGCAGATATGTGCTTTCGGATTGGGGGACTGCACGGCAAAGAGAATTTGGCCAGAAAATTACCAATTGGGTAAAGGGGCAACTTGCGGAAGTTGCTGTTAAAAAATTTTTTAAAAAGGAATTCGGCATTGATGTAGAGCTTGATTTCCGCATCTATGAGGAGATAGTGCCTCAAGATATTATCGGTGTGATTGAAGACGGCAAAAAAAGAGAGCCCAAAATTGGGATTGGCATTAAATCATCAAAACCAAAGAGTGCGTTTTTAATTTTGAGCGAGAATGAGGTTGACTTAAGAGAACGGCGTTCTGATATTTATATATTCTGCAGGCCAGACATTCCTGACGATCACTTGCTTAGAGTAACAAGAGAAAAAATAATTGAGATTGTCAAAGACAAACAGCACTTCTCAAGCTACAAGGAAGATATTCCTAAATTTACAAGTGTTCCTTGTGAAGTTGCAGGCTGGTGCAATATAGACGAGCTTGAAAAGAGCGAGGCTAACAAAATCCCCGGATTAGAAGATGCAACGGGTTATCGGTATATCAAAAAATCCGGCCAGCTTCATAAAGACAAAAAGAGCTGGCAGGAACTGCTAAGCCGATTGTAAAATTTTTGTTTCAAAAAGCTTTGGCTGGCTCATGCCGTTTCCATTGCCGTTTGTGATTTTCGGAGCGATCCAGTCATATGGAATCCCCGCAAAGGTTTTTAGCACGGCTTCTGCAATAATCTGGGCTCCCCTTGAAGGAACGGCCATGCCAATTTGCTTTCTTGCACTTTCTTTTGAACCCTCAAACACAAAATCATCTGGAAAAGTTTGGATTCTCGCGCGTTCACGATTCGTAAGCGCTCTATTTTCTTTCCAGTGGTATGCGTGAGTGCCGCCGCCTCCGCTGCCAGTAATAGTATATGCAGGTTTGTCCGGATGCAGTCGTTTATAAATTTGACTCATTCTTGCTTTTTGAACATTTAGTCTTAAATGTTTAGGCACGCCGGCATACCAAACATTTTCTCCCGGCGGTATATGTTTTAGCCGTTCAATAACCGTTTCCGATTGCTTGGTAATTTCATTATTCGGAGCGTTTTCTGGAATAGGCGGATATTCGATTGCCTCTCTCGCGGTAATATATTTGTTTTTGGTAGTCGGAGCTGGCACCTTAAACTTGAGCTCTAAATCTTTGCGTATGCCGATTATTACGATCCTGTGCCTTGTTTGCGGCACGCCATAGTCCTCAAATTTATAAAGATGCGCGGTAATTCTATATCCTTTGCCGGCCATTTCTAAATCGTTGAGGATTTTTTCAAATGCCTTGCCGTTGTTTGCGCTTTGAAGACCGTTTACGTTTTCTGCAATAAACCATTTGGGGTTATGAATATTGATTGCTTTGACTCCATATGTATATAAAGGGCCGTATTTACCGCTGAATCCTTTTTGCTCGCCTACGATGCTGAAATCGTTGCAGGGAAAACCAAAAGCTAAAACATCAAAACGCGGAATTTTCTCAAAATTTATTGTCTCAACGGGCGCGCAGACAACATTACTGCGATCTCCGCCGTGAATGTTGCGGGCATAAGTATTGCAGGAGTCTTCATCTATGTCATTTGCCCACACTGATTTGATTGAATATCTTTTGCCGCCTTTGTCTGATAGAGAGGCAGAAGTTAAGCCAAGAGATAGACCTCCGGGCCCGCAAAACAATTCTGCCAGTTTGAATATTTTATCTCTCTTCATAATATTTTTGAAATTTTTTGAGTTAATTTGTCCTCGTTATTCGTTTGGCATTCCCAGATTTTATAAACTTTCCAGCCCTGCTTCTTTAAAAGTTTTATATCTCGTTCCTGTTTTTCAATATTTTTTTGTAATTTCGGTTTCCAATATTTTTTATTTGCCTTTGGCATAGCCTGCTTTTTGCAGTTTTTATGCTGGTGCCAAAAACAGCCGTTGATAAAAATTATTTTCTTTGTTTTTGCAATTACTATATCAGGCTTTCCGGCTAATTTTGAATTATGCAGTCTATATTTTGCACCGAGTTTTGATAAGACTTTTCTAACCGAAATTTCGGGCTTTGTATTTTTTGCTTTTATTCTTGCCATACATAATTTTCTTTGTTCTCTTGTTAAATTGTCCATATTAAAAAATCTTATTGGATATTATCCCCCTGACTTCGCCTTCTATTTTAAAATTTTTAGCGGCTAAGAAAGGCTGATATTCTGGGTTTATGGAAATAAGGATTGTATTTCGCCCTTCTTTTTTTATTTTTTTAATCAAGGCTTCTCCGTCATTCACGCAAACAACAATACTGCCGTTGTCCGCGTCATTAGTTTTTCTTGCAATAACAAGATCGCTTTCATTGATTTTCGGCTCCATTGAATCGCCCTTAGCTTTAACCATAAAAGCCTCGGCAGATGGAAAAGAAATCAATCTTGTTGATATGGGTATTCTTTCTATCGGATTGCCGTCTAAGACGGAACCGTTTGGCCCGCAATGAGCCAATCCATATAAATTTAAATAAGTTATTTGTTTTTCCGGTGCGTCTTTTAAAACTTGATAATCTCTGGGATTTTCAGGATTTTTTTTCAAATAGCCTTTTTTTTCAAGCTGGGATAGATGATGAGCAACAACGCTTGTCGAGGAAGCGTCTAAAATATCCTGCATTTCGCGGATTGTAAGCGGTTCATCAATATTCTTGATTAACAAATCTAAAAGCTTTTTTTGTATTGGGTGAAGATTATTTTTCATAAGTTATCCACAACTATTATCCTTATTTCCAGTGTATGCTATAAAAACATTGAAGTCAAGAACATATTGACTTGTTCTAATCTATGTTCTATGCTGGATATAGTCATTGCAAGTCGGCCTTGACTAATAAAATTAACTTCAAAAAGATATGTCTAAACATGATGATATCGCCAATAAATTGGCAAAAAAACTTAATGCTGATTATAAATCAGACAAAGGTATTGATATTGTTCTTCCCAATAAAGTTATTGAGGTAGAAACAAAAAAGTCCGGAATTCCTCAAGGAATTAAACAAGTTGAAAGGTCGCAAAAGGCCCGCTATTTAGCTGTTAATAAAATCAATATCAACAATGCTGTTGAGGCGACGACGGGTTCGGGTATAGGCGTTATGTCCGAAACAGGTAAAATAATTAAAAAAGCTTCTAGGAAAAGATAATATGAAGTTAGTAAATTTCCGAATTAGAAGTTTCAAATCAATAATAGATACTGGCGAGTGTCGGTTATCGGAAACTGATGGCGTGGTAGTTTTAGCTGGTCAAAACGAAGCCGGTAAGAGTGCTGTTGTTGAAGCACTTAATTTCTTCGGTAACGGCCCCGATGAACATTTTGAAAGGTTACATAGACGCCGAGAAGAACACCCCGAAGTTACATGTAGTTTTTTATTAGACGAGCAAGATATAGATGAAGTGTTTACTAAAACAAAAAATGAGAAGTTAAAAAACTTCCTACAGAAAAATCCCATATTGAGTTTTATACGAGGCAATGTAGAAAAAGATAGCTTCGAAGATGTATATTTCTTGCCGGAAATATCGAGTAAGTTGAGTAAATTTTTCCCTGAAGAAACAATCGAGGAAAATAAAAATGTTGAAGCTCAACCGACAACGGTTCAAGAGCAAGCGGACGCGGGAACTCAAGATGCGGCATCTGTAAAAACGATAGATGAATTGGAGGAACTCTTATACCAGCAAACAAGAGATTTTATATTCTATGATTCGTTCGTTGATTTATTGCCGGGCGTCGTTACTATTGCAGAAATAGAAAAGTATCCTGCTGTTTTAGATTTTGAAAAAGTATTTAATATCAGATTTGCCGAGGTAGTCAAAAAAGATGAGCGCGCCATTTCCCGAGAGGAGATGAGATTGAATCGTGAAGCAAGCGATAACCTTAACACTTATTGGAAGCAGAAACTTGAGGAAGGCGGAAAATATAATTTTACTGTTAAGATCGTGCCACAAGTTCCTATTGAGACGGCCTCTAAAATTGAGTTCAAGATTGACAGAGATGACGGCGACCCTCTTTACATGGAACAAAAAAGCAAGGGATTTCGATGGTTTAGTGCTTTCAACTTGCGATTGCGAGCTTTAGGTGTTGAGGAGGCCACTATTAAAAAGTTAGTAATTTTAATTGATGAACCCGGTCAAGGTTTACATGAAAAGGCGCAAAGAGATGTAAAGGGTGTTTTAGAAGAATTAGCGCATCAAGGGGCTCAAATAATTTATACTACTCATTATCCGAATCTCATCGGAACCGAGGGTAAAGAATTTGCTAGAATCCGCCTTGTCTCTAATACAAAGATAGTTGGGACAAAGATAGAAACAGTATCACAATTTGCGGCACGGGCTGATAAGGGTGCTAAAGATTCGCTCTCGCCGCTTATAACCGCGATGGGTATTCACAGTATCCAATCTGTATTAGATACTCGTCGGCTTAACGTTGTTGTTGAAGGAATTTCCGATCATTATTATTTTTCCGCATTGAAAAAATTATTAGGAAAGGATGAACGACTTTATTTTCTTCCGGCTTGCGGAGTTAATAACATCCCAAACTTGGTAAGTGTTTTAATCGGATGGGGTTGTAATTATAAAGCCGTGTTTGATGACGATCCTCAATCTGGCCGGAGGGCATATAATCTTCTAAAAAATGAATTTTATGAAAAAGATGATGTGTTAGCACACGAGCATATTCTAAAGATACCGGATTGTAATGGTATAGAAGATATATTTGACCCGAAGGATTTTTATAAATTTATCCTTAATGAATCATTCCCGAGAGCTGGGACAAAAGAAAATTCTAAACTTGCTGAAGGTAAAAAAGAGTTACTAGCACGACTTTTTCTTGAAAAAATTGACAATGGAGAAGTAACTCTAAACAAAGAATCAGTTAAAAAAATAACAGAAGTATTTGACTGGTTGTATCAAAAATTTGGTGTTTCTATATAAATTTCCTTTACCCCTCAAAAAATCGTTCGCTCAAAAAATCGTTCGCTCAAAAAATCTTCGGATTGAACCTGACACTTCATGCGCGCGAAGCGCGCGGCGTTGCGGAAATACAATGGGCTTCCATTGCGGAAGCCCATCAAAAAATTTCTAAAACTGATGTCTGTAATATC
>JAKLQJ010000248.1 GCA_022013385.1 Elusimicrobiota bacterium | reverse complement strand
CACTGTTCACTGTTCACTGTTCACTGTTCACTGATTACTGATTACCGTTCACTGATTACTGTTCACTGTTCACTGATTACTGTTCACTGATTACCGTTCACTGTTTACTGTTCACTGTTCACTAAACTGTTTTCTGTTCTGCCGCGCTGCCGCCTGTATCGCTGTAGCGCTATTCTTTATCTTTTGCCCCAATTAAGTTTTTTCCTTAAAACCTCAAGATAAGAAAATTTATCGGGAACAAGCATACAAATCCGGCGGGGATATTTTTCTATGATAATTTCATCCGAAATTTGAAGTTTAAAATTTTCTTGCCCGTCAAGGCAAAGTGAAATAATATTGCTTTCCCTATGCTTGCCCATGAGAGTTAAAACTATTTTCTTATCAAAGGATAAAACTATAGGCCTATGGCTTAAAGTGTGCGGACATATCGGCGAGAGAATAAAAATATTAAGTCCCGGCAAAGCTATCGGGCCGGATGCCGCCAAACTATAAGCGGTAGAACCTGTAGGCGTTGACACTATCACGCCATCGCCGAAATACTCCGTTAAAAATTCTCCCGCATAGCTTGCTTCAATTGAAAAAGCCCTTGCTTCAGAAGTCCGCACAACACAGTCATTCAATGCCGGAAAAGGGCCAAAAACCCTTTTTTTATTTCTCAATACTTTAACCCCTATCAAGCTCCTCTTATTCTTTTTAAGCCGGCCATTGATAAAATCTTCAGCTAGCCCCTTAAATTCCTTCTGTTCAATACCGCTTAAAAAACCCAAACTGCCGGCATTTATGCCTAAAATCGGAATTGAATTGCCCGCTAAAAATCTTGCCGCGTAAAGAAAAGTTCCGTCTCCGCCTACGGCAATAGCGGCGTCCGCTTCAATTTTTCTTTTTAAGAAATCATTAACGCGTATCTTCTCAACTTCAATTTTTTTAGATAATAAAAATTTTTCCACCGATTTTGCTGTCAATCCGGTCGACTTTCTTTTAGAGTTATAAAATAAGACTATTCTCTTAAGCCTAGCCATAGCAATATCATATAAAATATGGAAAAAGAAGTCAGAAACATATCAGCGCGACAGTGCAACAGGCAACAGCGCGGCAGTGTGGCAGCGATACACAGTGCGACAGCGATACAGAGCGATACAGAGCTACAGCGATACAGAGCTACAGCGATACAGAGCTACAGCGCAACAGTGTGGCAGTGCCCAAAAGACCTAATATTTGTTCGGCAAAAAACATTTGATTTATAGGTCTTTCGTAGGGTGCCAAAATCGCTAATCCTTGCTAAACTATAAATGAACGAGATTAAAATTACGGAGGGTATTACAAATGAAGAAATACATATTAGCAGCAATAGCATCAGTGTTTGTTTGTGGCATAGCGCAAGCTCAAACCGCTCTTGAAACCATTTCAACGGATTCTGAAATAGCGGCTTCTTCTCGGGATTTGAACACAGCAAAAGAACTTTCGGGAAGACAAATTGACGGTATTATGCGCAGTTTAAAAGCCGGCCCCGTTCAAATGGACGGCGACATCCAACCTGTTGAAAAGGAAGAAATAGTATTAAGCGAGCCCCAAAAACTTACGCTCAAAGGCGATGTTCCAAGTCCGTCTAAACCGGAAGCTAAAAGCAAAGAGGAAAAGCCGGGTTTCTTTGCGCATATAGGCGCGGCCATACTGGCTCCCATAACTACACCGTTAGCTATGACAATTGTCGGCGCGGTAGGCGGCGCGGCTCTTGGTTATGCGGTAGGCGGCCCAATTCTTGCGGCAGTAGGCGGAACACTAGGCGCTATCGGAGGTTTGGCTCTCGGCATAGTGATGATACCTATTTCCATAGTGAGCAATGTTTGTAGCGGATTATCTCAGCTTTTCAAGGGAAACATATAGTCTTGTTAAATCATTGCCTAAAAACAAAAGCGCTGATATTTTAATATCAGCGCTTTTTTTATAAATCAATCTTTACTATCTCCCCTTTGCGCCCTATAATATCCCTAATTGCTTTGTTATTTTTATATAAACGAATTCCATTGCCGAAACGAGAAAATTCAAAATCAAACCGAGAGCTTTCAAAATGCCAGCTTAGCCTGTCAAAAAAAGGCTCTCCGCTATAGCCCTCGTCCCTAAAAGATTTTCCGTCAGGATAGGTATGCAAACCCCAGCGCGGCCCTATTTTAACAGCGCAAAATTCTTTTTTTTCTCCCGGCCACATTTCTTCAACAATAATTCCTTTTTTTTTTAGTTTTTTAATAATTTCACGCTCTCCCTTAGCGCAAGAGCCAAAAGGAATTAAAATTCTTTTTATCCTAATATTTTCCGAAAGCTCTGCAAGCCCGTTCATATAATCATGGGATAAAGCTGATAAAAGCAAAATTTCAATTTCAGAATGTCCGCTTTCAAGAACGGCCTGAGTCAATTTATCTCCGGATATTCCCGCATTTAAAACAATCAAACCACAATCGGGATTTTTAAAAAACGCGCAAGAATATTTGCCCTGAGAAAACATTGAAACCGTCCGCTCTTTTCGCGTAAAAAAACCCGCCAGAAAAATTAATAGAGCAATGCCGATAGCTATATACATTTTTTTGTTTTTAAAACCGAAAACCGGCATATGCAAAAGAATAAAGATTAAAATATAAGCCGCCAAAATCAAAAAAATGGACGGAGAAGAAACAAAAATGGCGGAATAATCAAAACCGCCGAATTTTACGACAAAAAATTTAAAGACCATCAAAGAGAGCGCTGTTATTTTTACCGTTATATAACCGAACAAAGGAATTTTTTCCAGCGCGGCGGTAAGCAAGCCCAATGCCATTAAAACGCCAGAAAACGGGACAAAAATTATATTGGAAAAAGCCGAAATGAGAGATATCCTGTGAAAATAAACCGCCATCAACGGATATAAACCCAATTGAGCGAATAAACTTACGGCAAATATTCTTATAATCGTTTTAAAAAAAATACCGCCTTTTATAAATTTATTCCAGCTCGCCATACCGGCGATTATTCCATAAGTCGCTATAAAAGACATTTGAAAACCCGCATCAAACAAAGCATTGGGCTGATATAAAAGAATTATAAAACCCGATATCAAAAGTCCCTGAAAAACACCCGATTGTCTGCTTATCAAAAAGCCCGCGAGAGCGAACATAAACATAATATACGCCCTTATCAAAGGCGGATCCAAGCCCGCGGAAAGAACATAAATACCGCAAACTATAATAGAAATAAAATAAGTCCGACCCTTTTTTAAACGCGCCAAAGAGCATATAAAATAAACCATGAAGGCCATGAAACCGACATTTGAGCCGGAAGCCACTAATAAATGTATTGCTCCCGAATCTTGGAAAGAACGCTTTAGCGATTTTGAGATATTTGTTTTCTCACCAATCACTATGCCGCTCAATATGACGGAATGGTCGGGATTAAATTTTTTGTCAAACACATTTAAAATATACTCGTGAATATTGTTTGACAGTCTAAAAATAAACCCCGCGTTTTCATGGCTTTTCAGCTCGGGATTAAGCATTCTGGCATTTATCCCTTTTATTTTAAGGTATTCTTTCCAATCAAGATTGCCCGGTGTTTTATCGCTAAAAATACTTCTAATATCTCCCTTTAATACAACTCTATCTCTAAATTTAATGCCGTCCAATTTATTCACATACACGATAATGCCGTTTTTTGTTTTTTCTTCGTTTATTTTATTTACCGCTACATTAAATCTGAATCTCTGGCGGGATTTTTGAGGATAAGAATTTACAATGCCCTCAACTTCCGCGCCTTTAAGCGGCAAACTTAATGTAGTATTTGATTTGGACCCGAAAAACGGTTTAGCATTATTTGGAACTGCTTTATATAGAATTATAAGCAGGATATAGGATAAAAGGGCGATAAATAAAGAGCGTTTATAATAGGAAAGCGGCATAGTAGATACATAGCGCTACAGCGCGGCAGTACTGCAGTGTGGCAGTGATACAGTACGGCAGAAAGAAAAAAACAGGTAGAGTTTACAACCAGTTGCCAAGTCAAGTAGGGGCAAGGCTAATAAGGCACTCTACCCCGTGGGTTGCTGCGTAACTCCCGGCGCGGTAACATCTAGAGCATCCCACGGGGTAAGACACTGCCTAATAGTTTTTTTTGCCTTATTGCCTTATTGTCAATTATCTCGTTTCAACCCCTGAGGTTTCTTCGATAACACATATGCCCAACCTCAGGGGGTATTTTTCCCTAATTGCCTTTTCTTACTGTTTCCTGTTCTGTCGCGCTGTAGCGCTGTTTATACTTTGGTTCGGCCGCGCATCGCATATCCTAAAGTCACTTCATCCATATAATCAATATCTCCCCCCAAGGGGACTCCATAAGCTATTCTAGTGATTCTCGGGACATGTTTTTGCAGTATCTGTTTAAGATAAATGGCCGTTGTCTCGCCGTCAGAATCGGGATTGGTGGCAATTATAATTTCAGAAACTCCTGTCGGAGATATTTCAATTCTTTCAACAAGCTCTTTAATTTTAATTGAAGAAAAAGAGCGCCCCTTCAAAGGAGAAACCGCCCCATGAAGCACATGATAAACTCCGTCAAAAATTTTCGCTTTTTCTATGGCATTAACATCCTGCGGCTGTTCAACAACGCAAATAGATGTCTGATCTCTTTGCGCGCTTGAACATATAAAACATAAATCTTCTTCGGAAAAATTATAACAGCGCCGGCACTGTTTAACAGCGCCTTTAACTTCCTTAAGAACCTGAGCCAATTCCTCTATTTCGCTCAAATCGGATTTTAGCACATGCATGGCGAATCTTTCCGCCTGTTTAGGGCCAACACCCGGAAATCTTCTAAAGAGAGAAATTATTTTTTCCAATGATTTCATTATTCAATCCAGTCACCCGTTTACTGATTACTGTTTACTGATTACCGTTTACTGATTACCGTTTACTGATTACTGTTTACTGATTACTGTTTACTGATTACTGATTACTGATTACTGTTTACTGTTTACTGTTTACTGTTTACTGTTTACTGTTTACCGTTTACTGTTTACTGTTTACTGTTTACTGATTACCTGTTACCCTGTTGGTTTTCTCTTGCCTTTTGCTTATCTTGCTAATCTTCAGGCCCTTAAAAATTTTTTTCAATCCTTTAAGTTCCGGGTCGGAATCAAAATTATCATCTGAGGATAATTCTTCCCACTTTCCCGCTTCAGTCGGAGGAGCCTTTGATAAAGCGGCCAATTCCTCTTTAACTTCGGGAGGAATCATAGGCTCTATCTCTTCAGACAAACTATCGGCTTCATTTGCCGTTTTTTCGATATTTGGAGCATTGGATATTTCTTCCAATCGCGCGGTTTTGTTTTCCGAACTATCAATACTGACAATGATTGATATTTTAATGCCGGCAATCTCTTCAATAATTTCTTCCAATTCTTTTTTATTTTTTTTAATCGTTTCAAGGTCAAACTTATTATCGGAAGACAGAACCCATGTTTTTTCGTCTTTAAAAACCACCTTAAGCGAAGCTAAAACATTGTATAGGACAGGCCTTTTAGACGACATCCTGCCAAGAAGTTTTTTCCATACAAAAGGAGAGCCTTCATGCGGCTTTGGTCGTCCGTTGAGCGTAGCTCCTTGCCTGCCCGCCGATGCAGTAGTGGCGGGATACGACACCCCGCATAGCGTTGGAGATTTATCCTCCGCGAATTCCGATTTCAAATCGCCCGAAAAAACGGCGCTTTCTTTATGAATATTTTTGTTTTCTTTCAGAGTCGCGCAATTATTTTCTAAAACGGTTTTTTTTTTCAAAATATTATCATCTGTATTGCCGCAAGTTTCATGGCTATGGCCCAAAGAAGTTATTTTTCCCTCCAATGCCTCCAACCTATTTATCATAGCTTGGATATCAACCGTTTTTTCTATTAAAGTAAATAAAGCCATTTCACAAGCGATATTGAGAGAATCCGAAAAGCGCGTTTCATCTATTATTATCCCGAGATGCCTTGAAATCTTGGCAAGAACGGCGGGGGTTCCGGCTTTGGAAATTTCTTTTATAAGACTACCCGAATTTTTGGAAAAACCTTGACTAAAGAGAAAGGCTTCGGCAAACAATGCTCTTAAATTTATTAAAACAATTTGCGTGTCATAGCCTTCAGAGCTAATTTCAATAAAAGATTTATGAAGCAATGAAGCATTTTTGTCCAAAATGGCGAATGCCAAATCTTTCATTAAATTTTCATTCACATGCCCTAATAAATCCCTTGTTGTGTCGGAATTTATATCGCCTCCGGCAAAAGAGGCGCATCTGTCCAATATCGTGAGTGCGTCGCGCATAGCTCCGCCGGAAGCTTCGCTTATAAGCCTTAAAGCGTCTTGCGGCGCTTTTATTTTTTCCTTTGATAAAATCCCTTTAAGCCTTTCGGCTATCATCTCTTTGTTAATAAGCTTAAACCGAAAACTTTGGCATCTTGAAATTATAGTGGCCGGAACCTTGGTTTGTTCGGTAGTGGCCATTATAAAAACGACATGCTCGGGCGGTTCTTCAACGGTTTTCAAAAGAGCGTTAAAAGAACTCTTGCTAAGCATATGAACTTCGTCCAATATATATATCTTGTATTTATCCCGCGATGGCGTAATATTGACGCTTTCTATTATCGCCTCTCTGATTTGCTCCACCTTTGTATGGCTGGCGGCGTCAATTTCAAGCACATCAAGAGATTTGCTCTCCCCTATTTCTTTGCAAGAAGCGCACTTATTGCAAGGCTGAAAATTTTGCGGCTTATGACAATTTAGGGCTTTGGCGAGTATTCTCGCCACCGAAGTTTTTCCGCATCCCCTTGGGCCAAAAAACAAATACGCATGCGCTATTCTTCCCATTTTTAAAGAATTTGAGAGCGTTTTAATTACAGCGTCTTGTCCCTTAACATCTTCAAAAATTTGAGGCCTGTACTTAGTCGCAAAATTTTCGTACATATAAATTTCCCTAATAAAAACAGATAGAAGCAAGAAGTCAGAGGTTAGAAGTCAGAATATGAGGAGTGTCCTTAATAAATCGCGCCTCTATGCCTTGTTGCCTGTTTTTTATTTTTCTCCACGCTGTTTCTTATTTCTTGCTACCTAATCCATTCCCGCGTAGTAAATTTGTTTCACAAATTTCCGAAGCGGGAAAGTTTTTCGCTGGTTTCTATGTTAGTCCGTTTTTGCTTTCTTACCTCTTGCCTCTGACTTCTTGCTTCTATCCTCTTTTAAAACTTTATTCCCGCGCCCAAAGAAACATAATTGTCTTTACTACTGCCATTGTCATATATTTCATAAGAAGCGTTTATATCCAACATTTCCAAATCAATATACGCGCCCACGCAATATGCTTTTGAATCATCCTGAGCCAATTTAAATTTTGTTTTCGTATAAGAAACATAAGGCGCGACAAAAGGCATATTGGACCAGTCAAGCCGCATATTAAAACTTGAGGAGGGAAAACCCTGTACGATAGAAGTAAGTCCCGTCACATTAACTGCCTGCGCGCCGAGATTAGTCGGAGCCAAATCTTTATCATAAGAAGATGCCGTATAGGATGCGCTTAAACGCGTTTTGAGAAAGCTTGCTCCCGCAAAAGCTGTTAAATCCGTTTGGTTTATTGATAATGATTTTGTCCTCTTGACCGAGCCGACATCATATGCGTTTTCATGCATAATATATTTTGCCGCTCCCCCAATATCAATTCTGGCCAGACCCTTGCCGCCGGAAGCGCCGGATGAACTTTGCGGCCCGGCAAGTCTTCCTTTTCTGGAGCCATTTGAAGTAAGCGTAAAAGTTATATCACTTTCCGCGTAAGAGTTTTTATATCCATTTACTTCAGGTGTTGTCCCAAATCCTCCCGCGATTGAATAAAGGTCTTTGTCATAACCGCCGCGCAATGAATATGTTTTATAAGTTCCGTTTGTATCGTCGGTTTTATAATAGTTTAAGGCGGGTTTAAGCCATATATTATCAAAGCCGACAATTAGAAAAACATTGCCTCCGCTATAACCATTTTCCCCTTTAGTCGCGCTCACTCCGCCGTCAAAATAAGCCCCCGCATTTGCCGCCAACATAAAGAAAAATCCAAATAAAAATACTTTTTTCATTTAACCCTCCGAACAAAAAATTAGCAAGTCATCCGACTTACAGATTTATTATACAAGATAATAAGATAATAATAAAAAATGAATAGGCTATGTAGCTGCAAAGCATAGCTTTGCCTACAGAGAACGGTGAACAGTGACCAGTAACCAGTAACCAGTAACCAGTAATCAGTAAACAGAAATACCCCTGAGGTGGCTGCGGAACATCGTGGTTGCAACGCTTCAAGAGACTCCTCAGGGGTTGAAACGAGATAATTGGCAATTAGCAATTGGGCAATAAGTAGCTGCAAAGCATAGCTTTGCCTACAGTGAACAGTAAACAGTAATCAGTAATCAGTAAACAGTAATCAGTAATCAGTAAACAGTAATCAGTGAACAGTAATAGCTCTGCCGCGCTGTGTATCGCTGTATCACTGCCACGCTGTATCGCTGTCGCGCTGTGTATCACTGTAGCACTGATGTATCGCTATTGCGCTTTTTCTATTTTAAACACCGGCGTTTTGCCTTTCTCAATCAAGACGGAATCGGACACATTATCGCCAATGCGCCTGAAGCTCCATTTTAAATAATACTTCCCTGATTTTAAAGCTCCCGTAATATCTTTGGAAAGAATTATTTCATATACATCATCGGAAAAGTCATCGGAAGAATATTTGCCTATAAGCTTATCTTTAAAAAACCTTTTTTTGAAAAGCGACATTTTTATTTCGGTCTTGCCCGAATAATATTCACACCACTTATCGAACAATTTAAAAATAATCGCCTCTTCTTTCTGCTCTATGGATTTTATGCTTAAACCGTTTATATCCGGCGCCATTTTAATTTTTTGGACGGGTTTTGCGATAAATAAAGCTGAATCGCCGCTCAGGCTTTTTGAGATGTCATAATTATAAGCGGTTTTGACTTGTTCAATCGAGAGATTAGCGCCTTTAAGGCAGATTTTAAATCTATTGTATTCCCAAGGATACATGCCTACAGCCGGATGAATTTCAATTCCGGCATTTTTCTTATGAAGCGGTCCTGAATTTAAAGTTTGGCAAGCAATTCCGGTTTTTCCTTTCGCGCACTGTTGCCACCGCTCGCGGCTTTTCAAAATAATATTTTCAGACCGGATAATCTTATCGGCGTAAGAAAATGCCAATACGCGGCAATCAGGCGCGCTTATATCATTATACCAGCTCTTGCCGGATGCTTTAAGGGCGAATAATTTTTTATTGGAACCTTGGCTTTTTGGAATTTCGCTTTGAGCGAAAACAGGAGAGAAAAAAACAAAACACAGACAAAAAATTAGGCTCAATTTCCGCATTATTCAATCATCCTTAAACAATTCTCATCCTTTCTGTTTGAGGATTTATTTACTTTCCAATAAACTTATTCTTTCATTGTGTCGCGCTATTTTTTCCTCATGTTCCGCTAGGAAGTCCGTCTTCCGCTGATATACTGTGTCGTCTTGCTGGGAAGTCGGACTTCCCAATATTTTAACCAGCGTTTGTTTTTATTGTACCTGCTCGTTTCTCACCCCGCGGGTTCTATCATAACCAAATTTATTCTAACCCACGGGGTAAAATTACCTTTTATTGGATAATTATTTTGTCGTCATACCCACTCTTTATTCCACTTTATTTACGAATGACCCGTAAAATACCACGCTAACAATATTGGAAACTATGCTTTGGAACACGCCACGGGATAAACCATGGGATAAACCCATGACATGCCCATGGCGCCATGATGCATATCAAGGCGAACCTATGGTTCCCCCATACTTCGTTGGGGACAGGTCCCGCCTATGGCGGGATCGTGAACTATGTGAACGACCATTCCCGTCTTAGGCGGGATCGGAAGTTATCGAACGACCAATTTACAAAACGCGGACAAAGTGTTAAAAGACTTTAAAATCAGCGGATAAGCTTTCTCAATTTTTATACCGATATAATCGTGAACTATAATATTGCGCAATATAATTATATCGCGCAGATTTTTCGCTATAGCCGAAGAAATTATCTTATGCTTGCGCAAAATCTCAAAACCCCCGCCCATCGTTCGCGGTATTTCCCAGCGCTTTTCGGCGATAATATGGTTTGATATGTCAACGCAATTCTGCGCGGCTATCTGAAAATTGCGATAGACGATATCCTGCGCATCATAATCGGACGCAAAGATTTTGGAATTTTCAGGTAAATGAGATTTAACTCTGTTTAAAGCCCTTTCAAGCTGATTGATTTTCCGATATATAAGCTCTTTGTCAATCATATTGCTTAATTCTGTCCATTACACTTGCCTCTAAAATCCTTTGGCACGGTATCCAATCCCAGTATTCTTTGACTGCCCGCCACTTTAAATCCTCCGCTAGCCGCTCATCGCGCGCCGTAACAAGAATGCCTTTTGAATAAACCTGAAATTTTAAAAACGGATCAGCTTCGTTCAAAATCACCAAATCAATCTCTTTGCCAAAAAAACAAGAAAGTTCCCTCTTCCATTTCATCTGAAAATCAAATGACCGCTTTTCAGCGGTCTTGGAAAGGACAATAGCCACATCGGCATCGCTGTCGGGGCGGGATTTGCCGTTCGCCCGAGAACCGAAAACATAAACTGCCAAAACATTCCGGTTTGTCTTAAAATATTCCGCCAGCAGTTTTTTAATTTTCCCCATAAATCACCGGTTACTGTTCACTGTTCACTGTAGGCAAAGCTCTGCTTTGCAGCTACTTATTACCCAATTGCCTTACCCGCCTTATATTATTGACAAACTGCTCCCCTCCCCACATTATCACAATAGCCGCCACATCTTGCATCTTTTGATTCACCGCCAAATATTTTCCTCTGCTTTTCAGCGCGAGAAATAACATATCTTCTATCACCCTGAGAAAATTCGCATATTATGTTGTACTCATATTCAATCTTCAAAAGTCCTTCCCTATATGTCCCCTTATATTTCGGATTTTTTTTATCACCAACAAGCACAAGAGGCATATCACCGCCGTCAGACAACATTTTCACTTTAAATTTTTTCTCAGGTTCCACAGGTTTAGGGTTTATATTTGCAAGTTTTAACGCCTCTTTATACTTTTTCTTTATTTCTCCTAATAAATCCTCGGAGTCTTTCTTGTATTCATTAAGTTCAGCTTTGTATTTTTTAATCGCAGATGTTATTTCTTCAGCAGTTTGAATCTTCTCATTATGGGATTTTGATGTCTTAAGCTTAATCGTAATATCTGTAAGCCAAAATTCTGCCGGCGCCTTAATGCCATCACAGTCCCTTTGGTTTGAATAATCAAGTTTATTACAGAAATTCCGGAATTTAGTTATCTCGCCTTTAGCTCGAGAATGAACATTATTTATCTTCCACAATGCGGCTTCGGCCTCTTTCTTAATAAGATCAAGTCCCGCTTCGTTTTGTCCGCCATTGTTGCCATTTGGATTGTGATTGTCAATAATAAGATCGTTGTCTATTAGCATACGGCATCTTACAATCGCCATGCCTTTATTATTTTTATCACACCACTCACCAGTTCGTATCGCACCATTCAGGTCAGCGTCTGGACCAGAAAAATTATCATGATATGCTTCGAATTCGCTGTTGAGAGTCTCTAGGTTAGTTTCTATTTTCTTAATTGCGTTTTCATCCAACCCAGGTTTTTCTAATCCCTCTTTTAGTCTTTTAATCTCAACAAATTTATCATTCATGTTTTTACTCGCTTTTTCGGCTTCTTCTAAAGCTCCTTTGCACTCCGATGTTGTACAAAGTAGCCTGTTGCTATTGTCTATATAAGTACGAGCTTTTTCTACTTCTGCTTCAGCATCTTTTTTAATGGTTTCATTGGTGCTTAAAGAATTGTTTATCAATTTTTCCACTCTCGCTTTCGCCTTTTCAAGAGGTGATGTTTCCGGACTTGGTTGAACTGGTTGAGGAACTGGTCCGGGAGTTGGGGGAGCAGGAGAGGGCGGAGTATCCGGAATGGGACCCGTTTCTCCGCAATAGTCATTATTATGGTAAACATTCTCTGGCTTTACCTCTGCCTCTGCCTCTGTTTTCTTTGTTGTTTTGTCACCACAAACCAGTGTCCGAACATCTTTTTCAGCCTTTTCAGCAATAGGTACAGCTTCGGTAATCGATTGTTTGGCCGTTGAAATATTACCACTAAAATCCCCTGCAAGTTTTATCGCTCTATTCCTTAATCTAATCAAAGAAACGCTTGTCTCCTGCTGCTTTGCTTTAAGATAATTTTCATTCGAAAATGGGTTATTTTCTTCCCACCATTTTGTTTCTTTGTCCTGCTCTGCTTTTATTCTCTCTTTCCAGTCTTTACCGGTGGCGCTTATGCCTATTATGCTTCTCATTTGAGCTATAACAGAAGTATTATTTGGAACTGAAAGCCACCTGTCTTTAAGTGTACTTACTACCCCATAATTGAGCTCATGATTTAACTGTTGAGGTTTTTTTTCTGTTGTTGTTACAGACAGCTCCTCTATATATTTTTTAAGAAGTTCTATATTTGCATTTTGTATTCCTTGTGAATATTCATCCAACTTCGAATTTATTTCTGAAAGCTCTTCCTTATTTGCAACTGCCTTCTCTTGCGCGACATCGGACATTTCAGCTGCTTTCTTGTATCTTTTATTAAATTTTTTACCAGTATCCTCCGCTCTATTTACACTCTTCCAAGCAAATTGAACTTGACAATTTCCTAACATCAATGCGCCCAAGATAGCCTTGTCGGAACCTAATCCCTCCGCTTTTGTTATGCATTCCTCATAATTCGTCGGGAGACAGCCTTGCGCAATGTCATAGAATTTTTTCTGGTTTCCCTCATTACCCTTGAGAATAAGCGGGGTCGCTTTGCTTATTTTGGTTTTTCCTCGTTCTATTGCAGGCTTAATTCTTAATGCTTCCACATAAACATCGTTGCTATCATCAGACAGTTTGCTCGCCATTTTTGAATTTTCCTGAGACGGAGTAATTATATACTTATCCGCAAGAGTGATAGATTTTTCTCTAGCATTTTTAAGACTATCCACAATAGCCCTCATTTCTTTTTTCAAACGCGAGAGTTCCCCTATACTGTTAAACGTGCCTTCATTGTCAATATCTTTCCTACACCGTTTAACAGCCTCATCAGCCACACCAAGATGCATATCTATTTCTTCAATAACTTTGTCGCTGTTTTCCTCAACAATATTTTCTGTTGCGCCGTCGGAAGATGATTTGTATTCATAGCCATGTGGAGGGGTAGGACCTTCGCCACAGATACAATGCCTAGTCGAGGATCCCGCTGTGCTATGTTCGCCGCCGGATATAATTGAACTTGGTGTCGCACCATATTCAGAGCAATTGTCTTGGTCAGGAGATATTTTTTTCATATCAGGATCCCATTTACCGGTAGAACGATTATAATTGACAGGATCCCAACACTTCGCCGGAGCGCTACCTCCCATCCCTAAAGCGCTTTTTGTGGCGCCAGCAACCAATAATCCTATGGGTTCAATGAGGCCTTTTTTGACAACACCGTCTAAGAAAGATTGTATTATCTCCTTTTTTATTCCGTGCTTCAAGTAAATGTCTTCCTCCGCTTGCGCTTTGGCTTTCATTTCAGCTATTGTCTCGGCTAAAGTTTTTTGGCGGCTGTGACTGCTGGAATTTTTTGTGCTTGAATTTGTCGGGCTTTTATACTCGTCACCCTTAATTCCCTGACCCATGCCGCCGGAGCCTTTAAGATTTACGGCATCAGCCGCGGATTTATCCACAGCATCAACCGCTCCGCCGCCGGTAAAATGGCTCGCGGACTTGCCCGCCCTGCTTCTTAATTGCTCCATAGCGTCTTTTGAAGAGCCCTTGGGACTTGACGCCACCCCCTTATAATCCGCTGATGCCACAGGACCTGTCATAGAACGCCCCGCGGCTTTTGAAGACGCTTTTTTAGCTTTAGCAAGCATTTCTCCTTTTGAAATATTCCCGCTGGTCCGCGTCGCGCCGCTATCCATAAAAGAGCTTATGCCTCTTAGACTGCCTTGCATTCTGGGAATAACGGTAGGAGCGCCGGCTGACCTTGACGCTCTTGAAAAAGAGTCTTTTGCCACATTTTTAAGCGAATCGCGATAATTTGACGGCGGCGCTAAAGGCGACTCGGGAGCATTGCTTTTAATCCCCCTGATAAGAGAAAGGGGATCTCTAACGCTTAAAGGAGTAACCACATCGCCGACTCCGTCCGGAAAACCCTCGGAAAGGGAATTTATGCCGGGTTCATAAATGGAGGAGGAACCAAAAGAACCTCTGTCTCCAAACCCCGGAGTTAAAAGATTTTCATTGGCCGGCTTGCTTAAAAAATACTCGGCCACAGGGGCAAGAGTTAAAGTGCTGATGCCGACCACTACCATAGCAATATCCTTTTTGGAAAAGCTTTTCAATTTGCTGATAAAACTGCCTGCCGATTTTGGAAACATAGACATTTTGCCGAAAGAGCTTGTCTTTCTAAAACTTGAGATCTTTGGCAAGAGCGGCGACTCTTTCTCGTCCTTATCTTTTTTATTGAAGTAGCTCATAAATCCTCTCATGTATTGGGGGTTTAAAAAATTAGATATAGTCCCGTCCCGCCCCCTCCACTACGACTTCGGCGGGTTTCCGCCACTAAATCTTTGGCGGACTTCCGCCACTACAACTTCGGCGGACTCACCGATGTAGTAATGGGGAGCACCGATGTAGTAACGGAGAGCGCCTAAGTAGTATTGGCGAATATGGCGGGAGAGGCTATATTCTATTCTTTTGTTTCTACCGCTGTAGCTTCCCGCCTATGGCGGGACTCTATCACACTTTGAAATTCCGTTACGACAAGTTAGTCCCGCCTATGGCGGGAAGCTACAAAACTTTGAAATTCCTATACATTTAATTATACCAAATGTAGTTAGCTACACATATATTATAATGAAAATGGCCGAATAACAAGTTCCATAAGACCTTATATCGCATAGGCCAAAAGGACTACACAGCGCTACAGCGATACAGCGATACAGCGATACAGCGCGGCAGAGCAACAGTAACAAGACATCAGCGTGACAGCGATACAGCGATACAGCGCGGCAGAGCTACAGTAACAAGACAT
>JAKLQJ010000247.1 GCA_022013385.1 Elusimicrobiota bacterium | reverse complement strand
GTAAAACTTAATGGAAAACGGGGATTTATTGACAAACAAGGCAATGAAATTATTCCCATTAAATATGATGCTGAATGGTCATTTAGCGAAGGTCTGGCCGGAGTAAAACTTAATGAGAAATGGGGATTTATAGACAAACAAGGCAATGAAATTATTCCCATTAAATATGATGCTGCAAGGTCATTTAGAGAAGGCCTTGCGCCTGTAAAACTTAATGGAAAACGGGGATTTATTGACAAACAAGGCAATGAAATTATTCCCATTAAATATGATGCTGAATGGTCATTTAGCGAAGGGCTGGCCGGAGTAAAACTTAATGAGAAATGGGGATTTATAGACAAACAAGGCAATGAAATTATTTCCATTAAATATGATGATGATGCATGGTCATTTCGCGAAGGTCTTGCGATAGTAAAACTTAATGGTAGAAATGGTTATGTTGACCATTGGGGAAGGGAATATTGTGCGGATGAGATAGAATTTAAAAAATTTAAAGAAGAAATATTGAAAAAAGCAAAAGAAATCCAACTTCGAAAGGATAAAGTAAGTTCTGGAAAAAATAAATTGACATCAGAGCAATAGTCTAGGGTCGATAAACTTGCTAAAAAATATGGTTTTTAAAAAATAAAGCTAAATAATTTTATGAACATGATTATTACTGTAATTTCTATTCTCGTAGGACTTTTTGGGTTAATAGCAACATTAATAGGGACATTTGTAGCATATATTTCCTATGTTAATCCTATTAAGAGGTTTGGAAGATATTTGCGAGAAACAAAAAATTGGGAAGTGTACAAACGAAATGATTTAATCCCAATTTACACCTATAGACATAAGTATTTTTTGGATTTTCAGATAGAAATAGATTTTGACAAACCATTAAAGGCTAACTTTGAAGAAAAATGGATTAAGGATTATCCGGATAAATCTAAAAAAACTTACAATGTTAAACTGATAGCTAAAGGAATGCTAATTGAAGAATTTGAGTTTTTGACATTGGATGGATATAGAATTTTTATTCCTTTACCCATGGTTAATCTCTCAAATGGTGTTTATTACTATAATCAACTCCAAAAAGATATTCATAAAGTGATAGACCAATTCAATGAAAATGGAGAATATTCCTTAGAAAAATTTATATTGGAACAAAAATCAAGAATTGAGATTGTAAAAAATGATATCACAAAAAAAATAATTCCTAAACTTTTTTTTGGTGTTGCTTTTTGGATAGAGAAATTCTTTGTAAAACATGATTTAGTTTAAAGATGTAAACTATTTTTTTACTGGTGACTTGCAACTTGCAACTGGTGACTTAAACTTGTTACCGGTGACTAAGGTTATTAGGCGGTGTTTTACCCCGCGGGATGCTTTAGATGTTACCGCACCAGAAGTTACGCAGCAACCCACGGGGTAAAGCGACTGGTGACTAGAAACTGGCCTGTCCCGCCTCTATGGCGGGATGACTTGTGAGACTTGTTGTGTTCTTTAAACTCTAAACTTTCCCTCCACTAAAGCATCGGCGGGTCCGCCAAGGAAGTAATGGCGGAAAACTCTAAACTATTTTTTAGAGGTTTGTCCGTAGATGTTTTTGAAGTTGTGATTTTTGTTCGCTATTTACGATTTACTAATTACTATTTACTGTTTTTTAGGAGTTGTTACTGGTGACTGGTGACTTGCAACTTGTAACTGGTGACATAATTTTCTGGAGGAAAATTATATGCTTAAGACTGTCGGAAAAAGCGTTCCGCGAATTGACGGCTGGGAAAAGATAACCGGCGCGGCTAAATATACCGATGACTTGGAATTCGGTCAGGCTCTTTTATACGGGGCGATAGTTGAAAGCCCTTATGCCCATGCCCGAATAATTTCAATAGATATAAGCAAAGCTTTAAAATTGCCCGGCGTGGTTAAAGTTGTAACGGGAAACGATTTTCCTTATACTTTCGGGCTTTATATGCAGGATAGATATATTTTTGCTAAGGATGTTGTTAGATTTGTCGGAGAGCAAGTTGCCGCTGTTATAGCCGATAGCCCGAAAACCGCTTTAAAGGCGGCTAAACTCGTGGATGTTAAATATCAAGAACTTACTCCGGTCTTGGACCCTCTTAAAGCGCTTGAGAAAAAATGTTCTTTGGTTCATCCGAGCTTAGGAGAATATAAGCGTGTCCCGTGGTTTTTTCCAAAGGCTAAAACAAATATCGCGCATTGGCGCAAAACCAGAAAAGGCGATTTAAAGACAGGATTTGAAAAAGCGGATTTTGTTCTTGAAGATACTTATCATGTCCCGCGCTACGCGCATTGTGCTATTGAGCCGCATTCGGTTATAGGCCTTTATGATGAGTCGGGAAGGCTTACAATGTGGACGGCTTCACAGTCGCCTTATACTCAAAGAAATGTTTTTGCCGAAACTTTTGCGCCGCTCGGCATTTCACATAAAGATATAAGGGTTATAAGCGCTTATGTGGGCGGAGGATTCGGCGGGAAAGCCGGAGTCAGCATGGAGATACTCGGCGCGGTTCTGGCCATTGCCGTCAAGGGCAAGCCTGTCAAAGTTTTGTGGTCGAGAGCGCAGGAATTTTATAATACCTATCAGCGTCAAGGCGTTATCGCGAAAATAAAAATGGGCATTAGCAAAAAAGGCCTTATAAAGGCTTTGGATTATCAGCTTTATTGGGACGCGGGCGCTTATGTTGAATACGGCGCCAATGTCGTTAATGCGGCCGGCTTGTCGGCCAGCGGCCCTTATAGGATAGACAATCTCAAAATTGATTCTATGTGCATATACACCAATCTCCCCCCCGGCGGGCCGTACAGAGGCTTCGGTTATTCGGAATTTTTATTCGGCATTGAATCTCATATAAATGCGGCGGCTAAAAAAATCGGCATGGACCCGTCGGAATTTAGAAAGAAAAATGCCGTTAAAGAAGGCGATATTTTGCCCTATGGCGCGAAAATGAATCCGAACGGCATACAGGAAGCCATAGCAAAAGTTGAAAAAGAAATTAAGCCGAATATAAGGGAAAAATCAAAAGACTCCAATAAAGTTATAGGCAAAAGTCTGGTCTGCTTTTGGAAAGCTCCTGCCCTGCCGCCGAACGCTTCTTCAAGCGCTTTTTTGAAATTTAATGAGGACGGCAGTTTAAATTTGCTTATCTCCGGAATGGAAATAGGACAGGGTTTATTGACGGTAATGGCGCAGATAGCGTCTGAAGTGCTGAGCGTTCCCGTATCTAAAATAAGGGTTGAGACGCCCGATACCGATAGAAATCCTTATGAATGGCAAACTGTGGGTTCCCATGTAACATGGGGATGCGGAAATGCGGTTAAAAAAGCGGCCATAGAGGCGAGGGATAAAATTTTTGATTTGGTTGAGAGGGTTTATTCCCTTAAGCGCGATACATTATATCTTGAAGATGAGACGGTTAAATGCCGAGCTAAATTAGGCTTTAAGCTTCGGTTTAAGGATTTTGTTATCAACGGCATACAGGCGAAAGATTATACTTTTAAGGGCGGCCCGATAATGGGCATTGGAATGTTTATGCCTGAATTTACCTCTGCCATGGCCGATGCTGAAACGGGGCAAGGCGGAAAGCCCAATGTTCATTATACGACGGGAGCCGCCGGCGTGATTCTTGAAATAGATAAAGAAACGGGAAAGATGAAAATACTTAAAGCCGCCTTGGCGGTTGACGCTGGTAAAGCTATAAACCCCGCTCTTGTAAAAGGCCAGATAGTCGGAGGCCTGTTGCAGGGCTTTGCCACGGTTCTTTATGAAGATATGCGTTTTGATGAAAAAGGCCGTCTTATAAACGCTAATTTTTCGGATTACAAAATTCCCACCGCTTTAGATTCCGTGGACAATATAGCCGCCATAATAGTTGAAGTTCCTCAGCCCGACGGGCCGTTTGGCGCAAGAGGTGTCGGCGAGCATACAATGATTCCTGCCGCTCCTTTGATCGCTAATGCGGTGGAAGACGCATTGGGCATAAGAATAAAATCCATGCCCATAACTAAAGAGAAAGTGGCGATGGCCATAGGCCGGTTACAAGTTGCAAGTCACAGGTCACAAGTAACTGCAAGGAAGAGGAAATAAGAAAGCGCAAGGCAAGGAAGAAAAAATAAAAATTGCTTTGATTATTTATATATTGGAAGGGTAAAGTAAAATCTGCTGCCTTTGCCTTTTTTAGATTCCATGTTTAGTTTGGAATTGTGAAGCGTAATAATATCTTTTGTCAATTTTAGCCCTATACCAAAGCCTGTCGCCTCTTTTATGCCTTCATCGGTTCTATAAAAACCTGTAAATATCTTTTCAAAATCATGCGGATCTATTCCTATTCCGTGGTCATTAACGGATATTTCCACGAAATTTTCATTGACTTTTCTAATAGAAATAACGATAGTTTCATTCTTTGGCGAATATTTTATGGCATTGCTTATAAGGTTTGATATGGCCAGATTTATGAGGTCACTGTCGCATTGCACAGCTAGTATGGTTTCGGGGAAATCTCTTATTATATTTATGTTTTTTTCAAAAGTCATAGGAAGCAAAAGGTTTACGGTTTCATTGATGATAGTTCTTATTTCAACTCTTTGAATATCAAGTTTTATTTTTCCGGATTCCAGTTTGGCTTTATTCAAGAAAATTTTTATCTGTTCCCGCATAGCGGAGTAATTTTGACGGTGCATTTTATAGAGTTTAAGCCTGTCTTCTTTTATATTTCCCCCTTCGTCTTCTTCAAGGAGAACCGCGGTCAAATTTATTCCTACGAGAAGGTTGTTGAATTCATGGCTTACGGCTGAGAGCATATCCGAATTAAGTTTTGAAATTCTCCGTTCTTTTTCCAAAAGTTCTTTAATTTTGCTTAGTGAAAGACTTATGATAATGAAAAAAGAAAATCGCACGAGAGCATTCCAGTAAGGGACGGTATAATGAGAGTAAAAACTTCCGCTTATCTTGTCTATGATAAACCATAGGACGGCTGAAACAATTGAAAATATTAATCCCCATAAGTAGTCTGTATTCCATGTTATAATTACTATCGGAATGAGGTAAAATAGGGAAAAAGATACTTTGCGACCTGTTATAAAATCAAGATATGCGATTATCGGCAGAAGAGCTATTGCTGAGATAATGGGGAAATTCCTATTGTCCAAAATTTGTTTCTTCATGTAGGCGTTATTATACATTTGTTTAAGAGGTTTTGTATCTTATATAATTCTTATTATATAATTCTTATCACAATTCTTAATGATTTTGCTGTAGAAATTCTGTGTGTGACTCCCCGTCTTTGGCGGGACAAGCTGAAACCTATAGCTTAAAACTTGCGACTGGTGACTTTAATGGGCAGGCACAGGGGCACTGCCTCTACCGGACACTGGTAACTTGTTTGTAACTGGTGGCCGGTGACTATTTTTTACCGGAGGTAAAAAATTATGCTTATTGCTGTTTGCCAATATAATATTAAATGGGAAGATAAGGAGGCCAATAAGAAAAAAATAGAAGAGTTGATTGAAAAATGCGAGAGGAAAAGCGAAATAGATTGGCTTATTTTCTCTGAAATGACATTGAGCGGCTTTACCATGAATAAGGAAATATCAACTTTGTCCAAAGCGGATTTGGACTTTTTTTCGCGTTTGGCTGAAAAACATTCTTTCAATATTTCCTTCGGCGGAATTGAAGATGGGTTCAATAATTTGATTACTCTCAATAGAAAAGGCGAAAGAATAAATACTTATTCCAAAATACATCTTTATTCGTTTGGGGAGGAAGATAAGCATTATAAAGCTGGAGATAAGCAATCAATATTTGAACTTGAAGGATTTCGCATTATGCCTTCGGTCTGTTTTGATTTAAGGTTCCCCTACCTTTTCTGGAATATGGCCGATAAAGCCGATATATTCGTTAATATAGCTGCATGGCCAATGAAAAGGGCCGAGCATTGGATGACACTTTTGAGAGCCAGAGCCATTGAAAATCAATGCTGTATGGTCGGCGCAAACAGAATAGGGCTTGAAGGAAAAATAGAATTTAGCGGAAATTCAATGGCTTTTGATTCAATGGGCAATGCCGTAGTTGACGCCGAAAGCAAAGAAGGAGTTTTTGTAGCCCAAATTCCTTTTACTGTGGCGAGTATTGAAAAAGTGCGTTCAAGGTTTCCCTTCATAAAAGACAGAAAAACCAAATACACCTCAGAGGCGCAATAGCGGTTAGGGGAATAAATGAAGATATTAAGCTATGGCGATTCAATCGGAAACGGAGAATATTCGCTTCATTCAAGATTTGATAATGCGGTTAATTTTGAGAAAGAGGGAATTATAGTTTCTCTTGTAAATTCAAAAGCGGGCAATGGGCCTTTGAATATAGTTTTTAATAGAATACCGAAAGCCATAAACAAGTTTTCGTGTTCGGAGCGGCATTTCTATTTTGATGATATTGAGGTTCTAAAAAAGGGTTTAAAAAAATATAAATCCGAGATTTCTATCTTTACAAGTAAAACCAAACAATTTTGTGAAAACATGAAAAAATTTAGGCCGGCGCTTTGCAAGTATTCCCCCGCCGATAGCTTGGTTTTTCTTTTGGATAAAAAAAGGGAGAAGAATTTTAAGAACGGTTTTAAAAAGGAATTTCTAAAGCGCATGAAAGACGGCGTTTCAGATCTATTGTCTTGCGATTTTGGAAAGGGGGCGGGCAAAATAAAAGGGCTTGGCTTTGGCCTTACTCCGAGCGGAGACGATTTTTTGGGCGGCTATCTTATAGGCGTAAATATCATTGAGCGTTTGAGCGGCATGGAATTAAGTAAAATTAAAACTGAGGTTTGCGCTGCGGCTTTAGGAAAAAACGCGATTTCAAACACTTTTATAAATTGTTCAAAAGACGCGCTTGCCGGCGAGAAAGTCAATAAGTTTATATACGCTTTACATTCGGCGGATAAAGCCAAAATTTTAAGAGAAACTAAAACGCTTATCAAAAGCGGCCACACATCGGGTTCCGACATAGCGACGGGAATATTGTGCGGATTAACAGGGTGTTTAGGATTTGTGGCATAATAAGGCTTGTGGCTAAATTTATGTATAGGAATTTCAAAGTTTGATAGAGGCGCGCCAAGGGCGCGCATCTACAGCGGTAGAAACAAAAGAATAGAATGTAGCCGCAGCCCCTTGGGCTGCCTAATTTTCCGGAGGAAAATTTTATGAAAATTGAAACTTTAATAAAGGGCGGATTGTATTATGATTCGGTTGCTTTGATGCAGGCGGCTAAAGAATTATCTTCTATGAAAGGAATAATCGATTCTGCTGTGGTAATGGCCACTGCGGAAAATAAATCCATAATAAAAACTTCCGGTCTCTATACTTCGGACTTGCATAAAGCCTCAGACAATGATTTGGTTATAATCGTTAAGGCGGATAATGGCGCTATTATTTCAAAGGCTTTTAGAAAGGCGGATGAGATATTAAAAGAAAAAAAGAAAGCGGTTTCATCCTTCTTGGACACGGGAAAAAATGCGAGAAGTTTGGACAATGCTTTTGAAATGCTTGAAGGCGCCAATATGGCCATTATATCGGTTGCGGGAAAATATGCGGGCTCTTTGGCTGACAGATGTTTGGACAAAAACTTGAATGTAATGCTTTTTTCAGACAATATCTCCCTTGAAACTGAAATCGCCCTTAAAAAAAAGGCTGTAAAGAAAAATCTTTTGGTAATGGGGCCTGATTGTGGCACTGCTATCATAAACGGCGCGCCTTTGGCTTTTGCCAATAGCGTTAAGAGAGGCAATATCGGCATTGTTGCCGCTTCGGGCACAGGTTTGCAGGAAGTTTCATGTATAATTTCAAATGAGGGCGGAGGCGTTTCTCAAGGAATAGGGACGGGATCAAGGGATATTAAAAAAGAAGTGGGCGCTATTACCTTTATAGCGGCATTGAGAGATTTAGCAAATGACCCAAATACGGATATTATATTGCTGGTCTCAAAACCCCCCTATCCTTCAATTATGAAGAAAATTATTTTAGCGGCGAAAAATATAAAAAAGCCTATAGTGGCGGTTTTTCTGGGAGGCACTTTAAAAGCAAAGCTAAGGGATAATTTTTATTTCGCTAAGACTTTGCAGGAAGCGGCGCTTAAAGCTGTTTATATCGCCAAAGAAGGCAAACCGCATCAAGCTAATGTTAGAATTTTTGATATAAATACCGGAATAGAAAAAATTGCCATTGAACATTCAAAAAATAAAAATTTCAGAGAAAAATATTTGAGAGGGTTTTTTACCGGCGGAACTTTTGCGAGCGAGGCGCAGATTGTTTTAAAGGACATTATCGGCAAAACATGGTCTAATGTTCCGCTTGATAAAAAATACAAACTTAAAAATTCTCTTATGCTGAAGGAAAATTCCATAGTTGATCTCGGCGAAGATGAATTTACCTTAGGCAGGCCGCATCCGATGATAGATTATTCTTTGAGAAATAAGCTTATTGTTTCAGAATCCAAAAAAGCGGATATTGCGGTAATACTTTTAGATATGGTTTTGGGTTATGGCTCTAATATGAAGCCCATTGCGGATATATTGCCGGCCTTGCGGCAGGCATTTAAGAACAATAGAAAATTATCAATCGTCGCATCTGTTACAGGAACCGAAACGGATCCGCAGACGCGTTCCAAAGTAGTGAATGCTTTAAAAAAAGCGGGTGTTGTGGTCGCGGATTCAAACGCTTCAGCATCAAAACTGGCGGGAGAGATCTTGAGACATACATGTCTCAAGAAGTCACAGGTCACAGGTTGCAAGTCACCAGTAACAAGTTGCAGGTCACCAGTCTCAAGTCACCGGTCACCAGTAACAACTCGTAAAAAACAGTAAATAGCAAACAAACAACAAATAAAAAAAAGTTTAGAGTTGAGACTTGAGAGTGCAAAACAAAAAAGAGTTCACAGTCAGAAGACACCCCGAAGGTTGTTGCTTTGCTTCTTGGTGCGGCGGCTTTTGAAGCATCCTGCGGGGTGGAGAAGCAGAAAAGAGTTTAGAGAATTGTCGTAAAGGAGCTAAGTAAGAATTAGACAATTTGTTTATTTTCTTTGTTAGCTAATTTTTTTCATAAGTGTCTTACCCCGCGGGATGCTTTAGATGTTACCGCGCCAGAAGTTGCGCAGCAACCCACGGGGAAATATTTTAAGAACACCCATCAGTGATCAAAATACACGGGTTAAAGTTTTAGCAAGATGTTGAAATGATGTAAATTGTAGTTGTTGCTGGTGACTAGAAACTGGTGATCTGTTTGTAACTGGTGACCTGTACCTTGCCTGTCCCGCCCCCTCCACTACGGCATCGGCGGGTTTCCGCCACTAAATCTTCGGCGGACTCACCGATGTAGTAATGGGGAGCGCCTAAGTAGTATTGACGAAAAAGGCGGGATGACTTGTTTTTCTGGAGGAAAATTATATGAAACTTTTTTCACAAAAGCTTAAAGTTATCAATATCGGGCTGGAATCTTTTATGAAAGGGCTGATAGATGGAGGCGCTGAGACTGTTAATGCGGAATTTAGACCTCCGTTGAATTTTGATTTTAAACTTATGGAGAAAGTAAAGAAAAATTCCGCAAAGATAGCTAAGGCTAATAAAAAAGCCCTTTCAAAAGTTTTGAACGCAAAACCGGTTTTAATCGGACTTGATAAGGCCATAAATGTGGTTCCGGGAATGAAAAGAAATTTAATTCTCCATTCTGGCCCGCCTATTAAATGGAAAGATATGTGCGGCCCTATGCGCGGCGGGATTATATGCGCTTTAATGTATGAGGGCAAAGCGAAAAATTTTAAGGAGGCCGAAAGATTGGCGGCTTCAGGGAAAATTAAATACGCCCCTTGCCATGAACATAGCGCGGTTGGACCTATGGCGGGCATAATTTCCCCTTCAATGCCTGTCTTTATCATTAAGAACGAGAAAGACGGAAACTGCGCGTATGCCACAATGAATGAAGGGCTTGGAAAAGTTTTGAGATATGGAGCTTTCAGCGCTGATGTAATAAAAAGGCTTAAATGGATGGAAACTGTTCTTTATCCCGCTTTAAAAGATGCCGTGAAGGAATTCGGCAAAATAGATCTCAAAAGTATCGTGGCGCAGGCTTTGCACATGGGTGATGAGGTTCATAATAGAAACAGGGCCGCCACCTCTCTTTTTTATAGAATAATCGCTCCGCGAATAATCAAAACCGCTAAAGATGTTCAAACCGCCGCGTCTGTTCTAGATTTCATAAATGGCAATGACCATTTTTTCTTGAACTTATCAATGGCTTTGGCTAAGGCATCCTTAGACGCCGCCAGAGATATAAAAGATTCAAGTATGGCAGTCGTAATGGCTAGAAACGGAACTGAATTCGGCGTTCAACTTTCAGGAACGGGCAATAAATGGTTTACAGGCATGGCTCCGGTGCCGGACGCTTTATATTTTCCGGGATTTAGCAAAAAAGACGCCAATCGGGATATCGGAGACAGTTCAATTACCGAGACAAACGGATTTGGAGGATTTGCTATAGCGGCATCCCCGTCAATAGTGCAATTTGTCGGCGGAAAAGCAGCGGACGCTTTGAGTTATACTTTGAAGATGTATGAGATAACTATCGGAGAGAATAATGTATATCAAATTCCCTATTTGGATTTTCGCGGAACTCCGACCGGCATTGATGCAATTAAAGTTGTGGAAAAAGGGATATTGCCGTTTATAGACACCGGCGTGGCTCATAAAAAACCGGGCATAGGGCAAGTGGGAGCGGGAGTTTTGAGCGCTCCTAAGGAGCCGTTTATAAAGGCCTTTGAATATTTTGTGAGGAAGATATAGCGTAGAGAATGGAAGCGCAGATGTGTGGTTTGTTTTATTGTGGTTTGTTTTATTTGCCTTAACCCTCTCCAAAATGCTAAACTAATGTCAGTGGCTTGCAGTTGGAGCTGCTTTTTTTTCTAACAAAACATATTAAAAATTCAATTTTTGGAGCTTTTTGTGGATAAAGAAAAAATAATCGCGGAATTGGAAGAACTTTTAGAAAAAGAAGGCTATGAACTGGTGGATTTAAAATTCTCGAGGGCGAGAAATAAAACTCTCTTGCAGGTGTTTATAGATAGGAAAGACATTGTCGGTGATATTACATTGGATGAATGCGGACAGTGGAGCAATAAAATAGGCTCTTATTTTGATGTAAGCGATTCTATCGGGGAGTCATATATTTTGGAGATTTCATCGCCGGGTTTAGACAGGGTAATCAAAAAAGAGAAAGATTTTATTAGATTTGCCGGAAAGAAGGTTAAAGTAAAACTTAAAAATCCGTACAAAGGTTCCCGCGTTTATCGCGGCGCGCTTTGCGGTTTTGAAGACGGACGCGTAATTTTATCGGATGAACTTGAATTTAAAATTGAGGATATAGCGGAAGTTAGGCTTGAGCCTGCTGAAGGCGTGTTCTAAAATACGAGAAGGTTTTCTCCCGCAGTTTCGCCGGTCGCGCGGCTAAACGCAGGAGGTAATACTGGAGGAAAAATGAAAGGACAAAGTGATTTAGTGCTAGCTTTGGAGCAATTGGAAAGAGAAAAAGGCATAAAAAAAGAAGAAATTCTTAAAACGGTTTCGGATGCTTTGGTATCCGCTTTGCGCAAATATTTTGGTAAAACGGCTCAAATTGTGGCCGGTATTGATCCCGAGTCCGGCGAAATGATGGGATTTTTGGTTAAGAAAATAGTCGAGAAAGTTAATTCCTCCGAATTGGAAATAAGTCTTGAAGAGGCTCAGAAACTTTATTCCGATGTCAAGATCGGAGAAGATATAGAAATCCCTGTAAATATTAAAGATTTTTCAAGAATAGCCGCTCAAACCGCCAAACAGGTGCTTATCCAAAAGATAAGAGAAATAGAAAAATCAACGCTTTATGACGAGTTCAAACCCAGAGAAGGCGAAATAGTTACGGGGCTTGTTCATCATATAGTCGGAAGAGATATTTTTGTCGATCTAGGCAGAGCCGAAGGAGTTCTTCCTTATCGCGAGCAGATAAGAAAAGAGCATTATTCTCCCAATGAGAGAATCAGAACGATTATACACAGAGTTGAGAAAGAAAATAGGGGTTTGCAGATTGTTTTATCCAGAGCTTCAAATTTATTTTTGAAGGGTTTATTTGAAGCGGAAGTTCCCGAAATAGCGGAAAAAATTATTGAAATAGTTCAGATTGTGCGCGAACCGGGATTTAGAGCCAAAGTGGTTGTAAGAACCAATTCCATTAAAGTTGATCCGGTGGGAGCCTGCGTGGGAATGAGAGGTTCGAGAATACGCATGATTATGAATGAGCTTAGCGGAGAAAGAATAGATTTAATCCCGCACACGGATGATAATCAGCAGATGATTATGAGATCCTTTGCTCCAGCGACTGTTGTTTCCGTGAGAGTGGAAGATAAAAACGAGAAGAAAGCGACTATTATTGTTCCCGATGATCAGTTGGCTTTGTCAATAGGAAAAGACGGTAATAATATAAGGCTTGTTTCAAGATTAACAGGGTGGAATCTTGAGGTTAAATCGGAAGGACAGAAACAGCAGGAAGCCAGAGAAAACACTGATATTGCCGTCGGAGATTTATTGAAAGTTGAAGGACTGGGCCCTAAAGCGGCGGATACGCTTGTTAAAATGGGAATTACCGATATAGAAAAGTTGGCGGGATTTAAAGTTGAAGACCTTTCTTCTTTTCAGGGGATAGGCGAGAAAACGGCTCAGAAAATTATAGATGGCGCGAAAAAATATGTGAAGGGAAATTTAAAAGAGGTTGAAAATGGCGATAAAAAAGAATGATTCAAAAACAATTGACGGAAAGACGAAGATAAAAAAGAAGTCGGCCGCGGAAAAAAACGCCGTTAAAATTTCTAAGAAAACTGCGGTGAAGAAACCGGCGGTTAAAAAAACTAAGATTTCCAAGCCTAGCGTCTCTAAACCCAAGGTAAAAAAAGCGTCATCGGCTAAAGATATAGAACAGGATTTGCCAAAACCTCTTCCGCGTTCAAGAATGGGGATGATGAAAAGACCCGGGTTTATATTATCAAGAAGCGAGTCTTTTAAAATTGAAGCGCCCAAAGAACCTGTAGAGGAAAAGCCGATTGAGCAAAAACCGGTTGAAACCGTTAAAGAAGTCGGAAAAATCGCCGAAGTTAAAAAGGCTAAAGTTGCTGTGCCGCCGAAAGTTAATGTCCCGGAAATTATTGAACCTTTAAAAAAAGAAATACCGGCGGAGAAAGCAAAGGCGAAAGCGGCAGATAAAGTTTCGAAAAAAAAAGCGGCAAAAAAAACTAAGCTTGTTGAAGAACCGCAAAAAGAAACTTTTTTTGAGCCGCCGAAAGAAGGCGCGCGAGTTGCTTATAAAAGAATAAAAGGTCAAAAAAGTAAATCTCAAAAAACCCTTCAAATAGTTCAACCGGAAACAACGAAAGAAGAGGAAGCAAAAGAATTGCCCGATGAAACGGCGGATTTAGCAAATAAGATTGAAATTTCCGCTCAAATTACGGTTAGAGAATTAGCGGAAAAGATGGCGCTTAAAAGCGTTGATTTGATAAAAAAACTTATGCAAATGGGAATTTTCGCGAGCATCAATCAAAGACTTGATTCGGATGTCGCCGAATTATTGGCCGCGGAATACGGTTTTGATTTAACTATAATACCTATTTACGGAGAAAAAGTTGAAGAGGATAAGGAAAAAGAAGAAGATCCTAAAGATTTGAAGCCGCGCCCTCCTATTGTAACCATAATGGGGCATGTTGACCATGGCAAAACAACTCTTCTTGACGCTTTGAGGGAATCAGATATCGTATCTTCGGAATCCGGAGCCATTACCCAGCATATAGGCGCGTATATAGTAAAAACTCCCAAGGGAGTAATTTCATTTTTGGATACTCCCGGTCACGAAGCTTTTACCGCGATGAGAGCTCACGGAGTTAAGGTTACGGATATTGTTATTTTGGTCGTTTCAGCCGCCGATGGGGTTAAACCTCAGACGGTTGAGGCTATAAATCACGCTAAAGCCGCGGGAGTTCCGATAATAGTCGCGATAAATAAAATTGACCTTCCCACGGCCGATCCAAAAAAAATCATTCAGGAGCTTTCCAATTATGATTTGATTCCCGAAGATTGGGGCGGTAAAACCATAATGGTTGAAATATCGGCTAAAAAGAGGCTTAACCTTGATAAGCTATTGGATATGATTTTATTGCAGACTGAAATAATGGAGCTTAAAGGAAATCCTAATAGAGTCGGCAAAGGCATAGTAATAGAGGCCAAACTTGACGCTAAAAGAGGAAATGTCGCCACAATAGTAAATATCGCCGGAACAATTAAGGTAGGCGATGCTTTTGTCGTCGGTACTACCTATGGCAAAATAAGGGCAATGAAAGATGATAAGAATAAAAACTTGGATTCTATAACTCCAAGTTATCCCGCGGAGATTTTGGGTATTACCGGGCATTTGCCTCAAGCCGGAGATACGTTCAAAGTAATGAATAGCGAAAAGGATGCTCGCAGAATTTCCGAAAAAAGAAGGCAGATAAAGAAGGAAGAGTCGTTTATTCACCAAAAACATGTCAGCTTATTGTCGCTAAAATCTCAAGTTGAACAAAAACTGCTCAAGACGCTGAATATTGTTTTAAAAACGGATGTTTACGGTTCAATGCAAGCGATTAAGGATTCACTTGAACGGCTCAGTACTCCCGAAGTTGTCATACATATACTGCATTCAGGCATAGGCAATATAATTGAATCCGATCTTTTGCTGGCGAAAGCGAGCAATGCCATCATTATGGGATTTCATGTTAAAGCCGACAGTCAGATTATGGAAAAAGCGGCGCCGGCCGGTGTTGAAATTCGTTCATACAAGATTATTTATGAGCTTCTTGAAGATGTCAAGGCGTCAATGAGCGGTTTGCTTGAGCCTGAAATCGTGGAAATTGTTACGGGAAAAGCCGAGATACTTCAGGTATTTGATTTGAGTTCCGGAAAGATTGCCGGCAGTATGGTAAAAGAAGGCAAGATAAAAAGGAATCAGGAAATGCGTCTCTTAAGGGACGGAGAAGTTGTGGGAAAAGGGAAAATTTCAGGGCTTAAGAGATTCAAAGAAGATGTTAAAGAAGTGGAAAAGAACATTGAATGCGGCATATTAATAGAAGGCTGCAAGGATTTCAATACCGGAGATATTATTGAAGCCATAACCAAAGAAGAAAGAATAAGGCGCTTAAGCGATGGGTAGAAGGCATGAAAGATTGAGCGAGCTTTTTTTTCGGGAAATAAGTTTTGCTTTAAAAGGTATAAACGGTCTTAATTCTTACGGAATATTGACTTTAACCGGAGTAAATCTTTCAAGCGATATAAAAGATCTTGATGTTTATTTTTCCGTCTTAGGAACTGATAATGACAAGACGGAAAGTCATAAAATATTGATTAAATCAATACGGGGCATAAGACAAACCTTAAAAAAAAGGCTTAGGCTGAAGATAATTCCAAACATAAATTTTAAGCTTGATTCCACTCCCGATGAAGCATCCAAGATCGAGAAAATATTAAACCGATTGCGTGATGATGATAAAAAAGGCGCGAATAAAAAGTAAAGAACATGGAAAAAGAACTTAGAAAAGTTCAGCGATTAATTCTTAAATATAAAAGTTTTTTCCTCGCGGGTCATATAAACCCCGACGGAGATACATTGGGCTCCATGCTCGCTTTTTCGTCCGTTCTTAAAAGAATGGGTAAAAAAGTTTATATGTTTTCAAATGATCCCATCCCCGAAAATCTCGGATTTTTACCCGGAGTTAGATTGATTAAAATCGGCAAAATTCCTAAGGCCGCGTATGATGTTATGATACTTCTTGAAAGCAATACTCCCGAAAGAGCCGGCGATCTCAAGAATATGGATAAAAAAGTGAAGGTTATTGTTAATATTGATCATCATAAAACCTCTGAGAGATTTGGCGACATAAATATAATTGATAATACTTCCGCTTCAACTGCCGGAATTATCTATCGCCTATTTTATAGTATGAAGGTGAAAGTAACTAAAAGCGAGGCTATTTGTCTTTATACCGGGATAGTAACCGATACCGGACGGTTTCATTATCCGGCCACTAATTCCAGAACGCTTGAAATAGCGGCAAGACTTCTTCAGACGGGTTTTAATTTTTCAAGGATAAATGATTTGCTTTATTCAACGCGGGCTTTTCGCTCTCTTAAGATTTTGGGGAAAGCTCTTTTAAGTATGAAGCTGGCTTTTTCGGATAAAGCGGCTTTTTTAACGCTTACCAATGATGATTTTAAGGAAACCAATGCTTCTTCCGAGCATACTGAAAGTATTATCAATTATGGAATGATGGTGCCGGGTGTTAGGATTTCTATTTTGTTTAAACAAGAAGATAGCAGAATCAGTATTACTTTCCGTTCAAAGGGAAATATTGATGTAAGTGTTTTAGCCAAAAAATTCGGCGGCGGGGGGCATAAAAATGCCGCGGGTTGCAAATCAAACCTTCCCTTAGACGCAATTGAGAAAAAAATAAAAAAAGAAGTGTCAAAAATTTTAAAAAAATAAGTTTTTCGCCATTATGAAAAAAACCGAGCAGGATATATCAGGCATTTTTCTCTTTGATAAACCTTCCCAAACAACTTCGCACGGAGCCGTTAAGCTTTTTAGGGAAAAGCTTAATATAAAAAGAATCGGTCATGGCGGAACGCTTGATCCGATGGCAACGGGCTTGCTGGTTCTCTTTGTGGGTTTGGCCACAAAGTCTCAGTCTAAAGTTCAAAATTGCAATAAAGTTTATACCGGCAATATAGAGCTTGGCATTGAGACAGATACATGGGACGGGGAAGGTAGAATTTTAAAGGAATGTAAAGTGGGTGATTTTACTCCCGCTTCTTTGAAGAGAATTATCGCTTTTATGACAGGCAAAATCGCGCAGAATGTTCCCCCTTTTTCAGCTGTTAAATACAAAGGAAAGCGTCTTTATAAACTCGCCCGCAGGAATATGGCGGTGCCGGCAATAAAGAGGCAGGTTAATGTAAAATGGCTTAAATATTCTTATAAAAAACCTTTTCTGCATTTTAAGATTGAATGTTCTTCCGGAACTTATATTCGTTCTATCGCTCACGAAATGGGAATAAAACTTGGCTGCGGCGGTTGTTTGTCAAAATTGCGTCGTGAGAGTATAGCGTCTTGGAGCGTAAACGACGCCGTGGATTTAGACTTTCTGAAAAAATCTTCCTATGAGCAAGTAATTTCCAAAATAAGAGATGTTCCTTCCGATTTGGAATACAGATAATATGGCAAATTATATTACTATAGGCGCTTATGACGGAGTTCACCTTGGTCATCAGAAAATTATAAAAGCCGCCGTTAAAGAGAGTTTAAAGCATAGAATGAAAAGCGTTGTGCTTTATTTCCCCCTTTCCCCCAGATTTTATTTTTCCGGTAAACATTCAAATTGTCTTATTACTCTGTCCGGAGAGAGGGATTTGTTATTAAAAAGCATGAAGATTGACAAATGTGAAAGCATAGTTTTTGACGCTAATGTTGCGGCGATGAGCGCGGAAGATTTTTTTAATGATATTATTATCGGTCGTTATGACGCAAATGGCATATGTGTGGGACATGATTTTGCGTTTGGAAGACACAGAGAAGGAAATTTGAATTTCCTAAAAAAAATGTGTTTAAAGAAGTCAATTCACTTTAAACATATGGCTTTTGTTAATTATAAAAGCCATAAAATATCTTCGTCTTTAATAAGGCGGCAATTAACTTTAGGCAATATTGAAGATGCCAATAAATGTTTGGGATGGAATTATTCAATAACGGGAAAAGTAATAAAGGGAGCGCGCATAGGCAGGGTATTAGGATTTCCGACGGCAAATATAGATGTTCCTGATTTGAAAATTATTCCGCCCGGAGTTTTCGCGGTAAAAATCATATTGGACGGCGATACTTATAAAGGAGCGGCGAATGCGGGCTATCGCCCTACTATAAATAAAACAAAATCCCGTTTAGTTCTTGAGGCGCATATTCTTGATTTTGACAAAATGATTTATGGCAGAACTTTGAAAATTGAATTTTTAAAAAGGCTTAGAGGAGAAAAAAAATTCGGTTTGCGCGAAAGTTTAAAAAAACAAATTGCTGAAGATATAAGAATAGCAAGAGAGTATTTTAGCGGAGTTGAGAGTTTACCACGGGATAAACACATGGCGCCATGATGATATTAGTTAGGCGACAAGGTAATTAGCAACATGACAACAAGGAATAAGAATTTTTGAGGCGAATTCACATTCGCAACTACAGGTTACGCTCATTCGGCGGCCAATTTATATGTAGCTGCAGAGCTTGCTCTGCCTAATGCTTTTATCTTCAGTTCTTTGTAATTTGCCGCTTGTCTTCGCGGCTTTATTTTTTTGTTAGTTGTTGCCCAAGTTGTCTCGCTGTCGAGCTAAGCGCTGATTTTTCTTTTAATAAACTTTCCGGACGGTTTTAAAGGACTAATTAATTCTCCGTCTTTTGCCGCTATTATCCCTCTTAAAATCGTGTATTTGGGAAAGCCGTATAATTTCATTCCCTGATAAGGCGACCAATCACAATTATGTTTTAAATTTTTGAAATCCGTTTTTTTTACTTTTTTCGGATCTATGATGGCGAAGTCGGCATCGGCTCCTTTTTTGATAATTCCTTTCCGAGGATATAGCCCCATTATTTTAGCGGGATTTAATGACATTAGTTTTGATAATTGAATTAATGTTATTTTCCCCCTTTTTACGCCATGAGTGTAGATAAGAGGAAGTAAAGTTGCCGAGCCCGGAAGCCCCATGCGCATTTTTGTTCTATCTTTTGAATATAGTTTTTTTTGAGTTTTTGAGAAAGTGCAATTATCCGTAGCTATTACTTGTAATGTGCCATTTTTTAAATTTTTCCAAAGAATCTCCGAATCTTTTTTTGTTCTTATCGGAGGGCATGAGGTAAAGAGGTAGCCGTTTCTGTCGTCTAAAGTTTTATGCTCTAAAATAAGATATTGCGGGCAGGTTTCCCCCAATATGTATCTAAATTCTTTTGATTCTTTTTTTATAATTTGCGCGGAATGTCCGCTTGAAAGATGAACGAAATATACCGGCGCTTTCGCCGTTTTAGCCCAAACAATGGCCGTTTGCACGGCTTCCCATTCGGTATAGTCCGGCCTTGATAAATAATGCGCCGCAATCGCTGAATGTTTTTTATTATTATATTTTGCCGCCAAAAGATCTATAGCTTTTCCGCTTTCAGCATGCAGGCATATAAGAGCCTTTTCTTTTTTTGCCGCGATAAAAGCGTTTAATAAATCCGTATCATCGCTCATTAATCCTCGCGATTCATATGCCATAAACATTTTAAAGGAAGGCGCTCCGCTTTTAATCAATTCCTTCATTTGGGCTTCGGGATTTTTCAGTTTTTTCCATGATGGAATTATGGAGTGGAAAGAATAGTCGGTATACATTTTATTTTTTGCTTCTTTAAGTCTGTTAAAGAGCCCTTTTTTAAGGTTATGACCGGGCTTTTGACCGGTATAATCAATAACGGTAGTAACTCCTCCCGTTATCGCCGCCGCCGAGCCGGATAAAAAATCATCGCCGGTAGTTTGGCCTTTTTCAAGGTGAAGATTATAATGGACATGCGGATCAATAATGCCCGGAAGAACGATAAGCCCTTTAGCGTTTAAAATTTTCAGGTTTTTCGGATTTGGTTTAATTGCGTCGGTTTTTTTTATTATGTCTGCGATTCGGCCATTTTTGATTAAAATATCCGCGCTTTGAATGGAATTTTCAAGGACAATTTTTCCGCCTTTTATAAGTAGGTTTTGGGACATTAGTCTGTGTTTTTGATATCGTTTTCAATTTCAGAAGGATTGACTGAAGCGTTTGCGGTTATTTCATCATTCGCCGAGTTTACGGCCGAAGAAGATACGGTTCGCGCGCTTATTACTATATAAGCTAGTAATGTAGCGGCCATGAATGTCAAACCGGACATTACAAGCCAAGCCCATCTAAGGCGCGGATCAGATTCGGTTTGCATTACTATGTACATTAGATAAACAAGAAACGACGAGGAAAATACCCAAAACATTCCAAACAATGATTTTATAACTAGAGCCATATATATGATTTTATAGATTTAGGGTAAGAAAAGCAAGAAGAAGCAGGAAAAGCAAGAGATAAGCTATAGGCAATAGTGCGGCAGTAGACATCGGGAAAAAGTCGATGCATTTATGGCGATAAGCAGAAAGCAATTCTTTTATTGATTTATTTCCATATTAACTTAGCATTGTATTTCAGCGTTTCTTGTGATTGGCGACCCCATTCCTCCCACGGAGGACGGTTTGTTTATGCTTTGAAAAACGCTTTATGAACGATTTTGAGAAATTTTTCGCCTTGGGAGAAATTAATTGTAATTTCCATTTTATGAGCGGTGATTTTTATTTTTTTTAAACTTATTTTTGTTTCTTGAGATATTTTTTTAATAACCGAAAGAATATTGGGATTGTCTTTTAAGTTTTGCCCGATAATATATACTTTTGCTTGTTTGGCCTCGTGTTGGACTGTTCTTTTTAAAGTAACGCACGCGGGCATATTTTTTTTGCGCGAGCTTGATTTTTCAAAACTTACAATTGTCCCCGACTGTTCGTGGAAAGCCGAACGGATATGAAGTTTTATCTTATGTTTTTTCGCGAAATCAATAGCCTTTAATTGCCGGACTTCAAAGCCGCATGACGAAAGTTCTTTAAGTTCGGCATAGGTAATGTATTTTATTTTTTTTGCTTGCGGATTTATTGAAGGATTTGTCGTGTAAATTCCTTTGACATCGGTATAAAGTTCGCAAATTTCCGCTTTAAAGGCTTCAGATAGGGCGACTGCCGTTAAATCCGAACCTCCTCTGCCAAGCGTGGTTATTTCGCCCAGTTTATTTATGCCTTGAAACCCCGCTACTACAGCGACGGTTCCTTTTCTAAGAGCATTTTTTATGTTTTTGGTTTTTATTTTTAATATTTTCGATTGAGTGTGTGTGTTATTCGTTATTATTTGGGCTTGCCAAGCATTGAAGGAAGCGGCTTTTGTTCCTTGCTTGTTTAAAAGCATTGCCATAAGAGAAACGCTTATTTGTTCTCCCGCCGTTAGAAGAGCTGACAGCTCTCTTTTTATTGGTTTTTTTGCTGTCAGCGTTAGATTATTAATTCCGATCGTCCGCTCAGCGAGTTTGTTTAAGTCATCAGTGATATCCGCGGGAGCGGAAAGGACAAGAATTACGGCATACCCTTTTTTTTTAGCATAAGCGACTCGCTGAGCGGCAATTTTAATTTTTTCAATTTCAGCGAGAGAATATCCGCCGAATTTCATTACAATTGTTTTCATCTTGAGTTAACGAAAAAGCGGAAGGAAGAATAAATAAACTATTTTTGTATAGGAATTTCAAAGTGTAGCGGCGCGCCAAGGGCGCGCAACTACAGCGGTAGAAACAAAAGAATAGAATGTAGTTTCTCCCGCCATATTCGCCAATACTACAAGGCGCTCTCCATTACTACATCGGTGCTCTCCATTACTACATCGGTGAGTCCGCCGAAGTTGTAGTGGCGGAAGTCCGCCAAAGATTTAGTGGCGGAAACCCGCCGAAGTCGTAGTGGAGGGGGCGGGACGGGACTAATTTATTTTTT
>JAKLQJ010000246.1 GCA_022013385.1 Elusimicrobiota bacterium | reverse complement strand
TTATTCTTGAATCATCCATGATTATTGTCATGATTCAAATTATGCCGCTTACTAACCAAACAGCGCAATAAGCCTATTTTCAGGCTCATTTATATTGGAAACGCTTTTAATTTCAGGCTCATTCTGTGTTGGACAAGACTGCGGGATGAGGCATAGCCTCGTTTATTGTATAATAGCGCGTGATGAATACGGCAAAAATAGTGTATAGATACAAAAATGGCCTCTACATTAACCTTACGAACAAATGTCCCACAAACTGCATTTTCTGCATAAAACACCTATGGAAAATGCAATTCCATAAATACAATCTAGATATTAGCAAATTTGAACCCAAAGCCGCCACCTATATAAACGCAATCGGCGAAGAGCTCAAAATAGCGGATTTTAAAGAACTTATATTCTGCGGATACGGAGAACCAACCATGCGTTTGGCTGAAATGCTTGAAATTTCAAACGCGATTCGCGCGGGAAAAATAGACGGTTTGAGAAATGATTTCAAAATAAGACTAAATACAAACGGCTTAGGCGATCTTATAAACGAAAGAAATATTGTTTCACAATTGATAGGCAAAATCAACACTGCGACCATAAGCTTAAATACAATGGACCCCGAACAATGGCTTCATCTCATGAATCCCCTTGAAAAATACCGAGAAAAAGGTTTTTTAAGCGTGCTGCGGTTTATAGAAGATTGTTCAAAAAATTTAGATGAAACCACAATCACCGCCATTGACAATCTTGGCGCGGATATAGAAAAATTAAACATATTGGCGGAAAAACTAAAAATAAACCTAAGAGTGAGATCGAAACTTTAGAACAAAAAGACATGAAGATAGAAAGAAAAACAATATTGGTAATGGTCGCATTCGGATTTTTAATTTTGGCCAGTGTGCCAAGCGTTTTGTTTCATAAAGCTTTAAAAAAATACTTTGGCTTTCTTTATTCATGGGATGTCGCTGTTTTAAAACTGAATAAAGCGACTAACCTTCCCAAAACACCCGAAAGAAGCCATACCCCCTGTGAAATACCCCATTCGGAACTTAGGTTTGTAAATTTTTCAATAAAAATGCCAAACGCAAAATCAGTTAAAATCGCGGCGGATTTTAATAAATGGAATCCCAATAACCTCGCTCTTGTAAAAAGCGAAAAAACATGGAAAACCATTGTTACGCTCCCTTCGGGAGAGTATAAATATTTGTATAAAATAGATGATGAATTCGCGCTTGATCCTCTAAACCAAAAAACATCTTATTACAACGGACGAAAAGTGTCTCTTTTGGTAATTGAATGAATAGATTATTTTTTAACATTATTTTGCTCATAGCGCTGAATATTTCCGCCTCCGCTTCAATATTCGGTAATTTCAATTCTGATAAAAATAATACCATAGCCGAAATAGAAACAACCGCGGTTCTGCTTTGGATGCCGCCAATCAATCCGTCATTGGAATATGTGCTTGACGAATTGGAAAGAAACTCCGATTTTAAAATTACCATAGCGCTATCAGAACCGATAAATGATCGGGATTTCAAAAGACTGAAAAAATTTTCCGAAGACGGCCGCGCTGAAATAATTATGCGCCTTGCAAACAATCCGATCATAGGACTTTTTTATTACCCTAAAAACATCTCTTTCCCTGAAGAAACCGCCGCAGAATTACAATATTCCGGCAACAATCCGTTTTTTTTCGCTCAAAGATTTACTGATGCTAGGAAATCTTTTATAGAAAACTTAGTCTCCTTGCCCGCGGGACTGGCGAACTCTCCCGGCGATATATTTCCCGATTATATACCGCTGGCGAAATCCATTGAATTGAACTGGATAGCTTCGGGTCCGCTCATATCAACGGCGCCTTATGAAACTTTAAATTGCGAAGGCATAAATATTGTCCCTTTTAAGCTTTTTGGAAGTTCTAAGCCATATACCCTTAAAGAACAGGCTTTAAACTTTATCGTTTATGACGAGACTCTATTCATACAAACAAATCAAAATCACGGCGGAGCGCTCCTTAATTTTTTTGAATCGAACAAACAAACACGATATTTAACCGTATCTGAAGCCATAGATGTCGCCGTGTCCACTCCCATAAGCAGAAATTCTTTGCTTGATGCGACTCTGCCTTGGACAAAAAACTACTCTCTTTGGACTTCAAATACCGCGCAGCGCGGACTTTTAACCGGACTTGAAAAAACGCGAGAAGAAATTTTAAGGTTTATGGGATTAAATCAAAACAAAACCAAAGAAACAAACCTTCTTTTAAACGCCTTTTATGAAATTGAAAGCGGCAGGCAATTGCTTAAACTGTCCGAGAAACCGGAAAAAAAATCAAATAATATTGAACTTGAATTGCAAAATAAACTTGCAAAAATTTATAGAAATATGGGAGAAAATCTTCCCAACTGGCTATTTAAATCATTCAAGGAATTATCTTCTGAAAACAATGCCGCCGCAGTGCAAATATCATCAGGAACGAATTTTATTAGCTTAAAAAACAGTTTTCCCATCGTTTCAAACACAGATACAAAAGCAGAAGCCGAGTCAATTTCATCTTCCACATTCAGAATAGCCGAAATGAATATACAATGGGATAAAGAGAATATTGAATTTTACTTAAAACCTGAATTAATAAACAATGAAGATGACGAGGAGATTGGTTTTGGAAATGTTGAAATAGATATTTACATAGACATAAACAATAGGGTTAGAGCAGGCAGAAGACAAGCTCTTCGCGGCAATAGAATAAATATACTTCCGCAAGACGCATGGGAGTACTCAATAAGCGTAAATAGCGATAAAACTCATATAAACTATGCCGCAATGTCCGAAATTAAAAACCTGTATTCCGCCAAAACAATAGAGGAAAACGGCGCGTTTAAAATAATATTGCCAAGAAAAATACTATTGGGAAATCCATTGCGATGGGGTTATTCCGCCGTCATCTTCTCAGATAAAAATACTAAAGAATTCACAGATAAATTATCAGCCGACAAACAAACGGAATATCTATCCAGCATAAGGCCCGGGAAAAAGTAGAGATAGGACAAACAGTGTATTTACGAAAATATTTCCATATTACCGTATTTACATATCATCGTATCTCTAGAGAGAATAGACATGGAACAAATAGAAACAATCGTCTCTTTTCTTAATTCGGAGCTTGACATTAAGAATATAAAGGACAGCTCTCAAAACGGCCTTCAATGCGAGGGCGCCAAAGACATAAAAAAAATAGTTTTTGGAGTTTCAATTTCTCTAAAACTTATTGAAAAAGCAATACAAGAAAAAGCAGATATGATAATTACCCATCATGGCCTTTTATGGGGCCGTTCAAATATTTTTCAAGGCCCCTTCAAGAAAAAACTCCGGCTTCTTTTTAAAAACAATATAAATCTTCTCGCCTATCATCTTCCTCTTGATAAACACATTAAAGTCGGCAACAATGCGCAAATAATGAATTATTTGGGCGCTAAGCAAATAAAACCCTTCGGCAGTTATGATAAAGAAACCATAGGTTTCAAGGGTTCTTTTTCCAAACAAAAACAGTTGGATGAGATAGTCAAAATACTTTCTGATAAACTTAATTCAAAAGTATTATGCCTTGAGTTTGGCCAAAAAAAAATAAAAACTTTAGGGGTAATAAGCGGCGGCGCGCAAAACATGTTCAATCAAGCGATAGAGGAAAATCTTGATTTATATATAACGGGAGAAATCAGTGAATTTGTTCAGGAAACGGCGCGTGAAAACAATATAAATTTTATTTCAGCCGGACATTATAATAGCGAAAAACCCGGCATTTGGGCGCTTGAAAAACTTATTAAAGCCAAGTTTAAAGTTGAAACAAAATTCATAGATGTGCCAAATCCGATATAACACAACCAGTGCGGCGCCCGTATCAGCATATTTCCGTATCTACGATGTTTGCTTTATCTTCAATTCTTGGAATAATTAAAACAATAAACGATAAAATTATTACTGCCGCGGAATTTATCATTATGCTGAATTTTACGGATATTTGTTGAGCTAAAAAACCATTGAGCATAAAAGTAAAAGGCAAAACCGCATAACAAACAGTGGTTAATACGGAAAAAAAGCGCCCTTTCATTTCTTCCTTGACAGTTCTTTGAAAAAGAGTAATAGCTAAGGCATTTCCCATGCCGAGAGCCGAGCCCGCGCTTAAAAGCAATAAAGCAATCAAATACTTATTGCCGGCAAAATATAAGCCTAAAAATGAAAAACCCATAAGAAGCAATGAACAAAAAAACAGCATGTATGTATTGCCGCATCTCTTCTTAAAACTCATGGCTATTGCAACCGCGCATGAACCAAACGCGAAAAAGGTTTCAAAAATAGCAAGCCATGTAACGCTTTCATTTAAAGTGAATTTGACAATCATCGGTATTATTATAAAAATAGGCCCGACAAAAAAATTAAAAGCCGCGAATGTCAACATAAGCGAAAGAAGCGATTTGCTTTTAAAAACATAATTAATTCCTTCTTTAAATTCGCTCCAATACTTACTTTCTGAATTTGCAGACGGCGCTAAATTCGCGTTCACCATATAAATAAAAATAAAAGAAACAGCATATGTAATAGAATCAAAGAAAAAAGCTCCCGCAATTCCTATAATGGCGATAAATATGCTGCCGAGAGCGGACCCAAAAACATTTGAAATCTGCATAACGGAAGAATCCAAAGCCGCCGCGCTCGCAAGTTTTTCTTTCGATGTTAGCTTTAAAAGAGAACTAGCCACTGAGGATTCAAATAATGGTCCAAACATTGAAATAAAAAAACACAAACCATATAAAATAAAAAGAGTTAAGTTTCCCGTAACCATTATCATCGCAAGCGAAAAAACAAATATCATTCTAAAAAAATCGGCAGTAAGCATCGCTTTTCGTTTGTCTGACCTGTCAACAAGTGTCCCAAGTAAGGGGCCGAATAAAACTATAGGCACAACATTTACCGCCATCAAAAGCCCGAGATGCATTTTGCTATTATCGCCGCCGGAACTTACAATCCACCAAGCTATGGCTATGGCAAAAAATTTATCGCCGATGGCCGATATCACTCTTCCGATGAAAACATATTTGAAATTCCTAAATATAAACAAAGGATGCTCTTTTAGTTTGGTCATAATCATTGCTTAGCTTTATTAAAGCGGGACAAATTATTCCACCATTCTTTAATGTTTTCGTTTAAACTATCTTTCAAGTCGGCATTATTGCTCTTGAGATAAAATTCAACTTCTTTTTCTATCGCGCTAAATTCAACTTCTCCTTCAAGAGCCAGAATCGCGAGGTTTTCCGTATCTTCCGCCCTTAATAATTTATACTCGCGCTCTTTAAGCCATTTGGCGCCTACGGCATTCCTTTTTAATAGTATGACAACTTTTTTATCCCAATGCGCCACCGCCCAATCTTTTTTGGGAAGATACAACAAATAAACCGGCCGTCTTAAAATTAAGTGTCCGCCCTTCTTTAGTTTATGCTTAATTACCAGTTTCATCGGCTCTCTCTCAAGAATTACCATATCAAAACCGTACTTATCCACGAACTTATTCCATGTTTGCGGATTTATTCGGCAAGTTTCAGTTTCATTCAAAAAAGAATGGAATATATATCTTCCGTCAATAAAAACCTTATATTCCGGATAAAGGTTGAAGCCCAGATATCCGCCCCAGCCCCAATAATTAAACATTTTTAAATCCTTGAGCTTATCCGAATTCTTTTTTAAAAAAGATAATGCGCTGTCGGATGAATTTTTTAAGTCGACAAAACCATTATATTGGCTCCATACAAAAAGAGAATAGTACAATAGCAATAATGCCGCGGCAATCAGCCCCGCAAGCCGCCTGCTCAAGCGCTTAATACTCGCAAAATTCAAATTAGAAATTGAGCTTAAAAGACAAGTCATCGCGACTATTGTGAAAAACGGAATATGTCTGGCATAATTGGAAGAAGAATAAGCGAAAAAAAGCATGCTTATTATATGAACAAGCGGAATATCCTTTGACTTTACAAATTTATAAAGAATAGCGGAAAAAGAGCAGATAAATATGACAATATATGGCCATTGGTAAATATTAGTAAGGTCAAAAGGCTGCCATTCTCCGATATATTCCTGTAGAACCGAAAGATATTTATGATGATTAGCCATTACCAAGAATATCTTATAACCGTAGGGATTTATAAAACTTGCCGAAAAAGAAACGGCAAAAGCCGCCAAATAATATTTGCTTTTGGAGAATTTGATGTTTTTTTCTCTGCCGTAAATCCATGGCAAAGCCTCTTCAAATAATTCTCCGAACCAATAAAAGAACACCAATACGAATCCGTAAACATATCCGGCGTGAAGGTTTACCCATAAAACAAAAAATAAAAGCAGTTTTAAATAAAAAACCGGCCTTTTTAAATCAATAAGATTTAATCTTGTTTTTTCAAGCGTAAAAACAAGCGCTGTAAAAAAGAGTATTGTAAAATTTTCAGGCCTTAAATCACTATTGGTAATAAGCGCGGCCGCCACAAGAGGTAAAATGATGAAACTTAGTTTTTCAAGCTTGTGAAGTTCAATTATTTTATAGAAAATATATAGCGCGCCGCTCAGAATTAGAAACTTAAAAACAAATAATCCGACAAAGCCGCATTTTTTGAAAATTGAATAATAAAAAATTTGCACAAGCCATTCAAAATCAAACCATTCCCTGCCAAACATTGTCCATGAAAGAAAATCCGTTTGAGGCAGGGCAAAATTATCAATAATATATCTGCCGGCCGATAAATGCCAAAATAAATCCGGATTTACAATAGGTAGCATGAAAGCGGAAATCGCCAAACCGTAGCCTAAGAATGTCCGGATCCCGCCCATGTCTGACTTTTTAAATACTGAAATGATTGTTTTCATGTATATGATTTTACAAAATAAAGGGGCGCGCGCCTGTTAAAAAAAAATGATAAAATAAAAATGATGTTTTGCGCGCGGGGTAAAAAACACGCATAAATATTACCCCTCGTATCCCGCCATAGGCGGGATAAGCACAGATGGGTAAAAAACACGCAAGTATTACCCCTCGTATCCCGCCATAGGCGGGATAAGCACAGATGGGTAAAAAACACGCAAGTGTTTTTTAAGGAGACTCTTAATGGAAAAAACCCTGACAAAAAATGAATCTGAACAAAATTGGGAAGAATTTTTTAAGCTTGATTTAAACGAAAAAATGGATTTTTATGAAAGAGAGGGCAAGATTTATGATTGTTTGTTTGCCCAGCAATTATCAAAAAAACTCCTTGATGTATTATTTGATATAGCGGACAAACTGAGAAAAATAACTAAAGAGAAAGAAGGCGCGGATTACATAGCATCGCTATTATCGCATAAACGAGCCATGCTTTATTTTGTTCAGCCCTCCACAAGAACTTTCCTATCATTTTTAAACGCCTGCCATATTATGGGCATGAAAACTTCCGAAATCAGAGATTCTTCAACATCATCGGAAGTGAAAGGAGAAAGCCATGACGACACGGTTAGAACCTTCTCAAGCTATGTGGACATTATAATAATGCGCCATCCCAAGCCGGGCTCTGCAGAAAGAACCGCGTGGCTTTTAAATAAAACCAATCGTCCTGTGCCCGTGATAAACGCAGGCTCGGGCAAAGATCAGCATCCGACCCAAGCCTTGCTTGATATTTATACTTTGCATAGGCAATTTAACGGGAATATTGACGGAAAAAGAATTGTAATGGTGGGGGATTTAAAACGAGGAAGAACGGTAAGATCATTAAGTTATTTGATGAAAAATTATAAAGATATCAGCATTGATTTTGTCTCTCCTAAAGAATTTAAAATGGAACGGGATATTCTGGATTTTCTAAAAAATCACAATATTCCTTATACTGAAACCGAAGATTTCGCGTCCGTAATGCCGCAGGCCGATGCCGTATATATGACAAGGATTCAAGATGAGCACGATAATATTTCGGGAGAATCAAAAAAAGTGGATTATTCGCCGTTCTATTTTAAAGAGGAACATCTCAAAATAATTAAACCGTCCTGCATATTATTGCATCCTCTACCCAGAAGATTTGAAATAGACGCCCAAGCGGATAAAGATGAAAGAGCGGTCTATTGGCGCCAAGAAAGAAACGGCATGTGGATAAGAGCCGCTCTTATGGCTTATATATTCGGTATAGAAAAAAAAATCAAATAAGCGAATAGAGATAGAAATTTCAGCCTGAGACTGAAATCGCTATTTTCTCTGTTTTTTAGTCCGTCAGCGTTGAAGGATTATTAAACATATTTCTAAGCTCAGTCGCATTCGCCATTTGAGAATCATAATTCATGCCGGCTTCCGGATTAAAAAAATCCTGTTTTACGGTAATATCTTCCTCGCCTTCTATCTTTTTATGAGTCTGAAAATTGATATTGGCATATAAGTTTTTAGGATTCACAAACTGAACCAGAAGCTTAAGCATCCGGCTATAGCCAATACGGCTTTTGGATTTACCGCTTAGAACTTTTGCCATCAGTTTGGACTGTTCTTTCCAGCCGGCGGCATTTTTCACGCTTGCCAAGTCCGCGACTATTCTTGAAACTTTATAGCAGACATCTCTTACCGCATTCATTGGGGATTCTCTATCGTCATTATCATCCATCCAATAAAATTCTTTTTTAAGAACTCTTGCAACTTCTCCATAGCTGTATTTAACTTTGCCGTCCGCGGTAATATCAAAGAGATGGGCAACTTGGTCTATAACCTTTTTATTAAAACCGGCCAGTATATTGAAAAAGGCTTTCATAACAAGCTTCGCGGGAGCATTGATTATATCTCTAATCGCCGTCTTGGTAAACACAATGCTGAAAGACAATATCGCTGATTTATACTGTCTTCTGGCGGGCGGAATTGCAAAACCATTTTCATCATATTCGGGATTATTTTCAGCTTCAGCCAATTTCGGAAACAAAGGATTCGTATCTATGGTATAATCGGGATTCGTGCCTTCTCCGTTAGTGCCGGCATATTGAAGAATATCATTGGCATCTTCTATCATGCTCCTAGCGGTTGATTCACTGTATCTGACGGCGCCGTCATATCGCTGATATAAAACAACAGGCTCTGAAACTTCACCTCCCATCTTTTCATAATTTACGACATACATGGTCTGCCTGACATTTCGTTTATGGCGTTTTCCAATCCAGGGGATATTAATGGAACTCCGCGAGATATTCTGAGAAGCTTGATGAGAATGGAGTATTTCCTTACCCTCTACTGTCTGATACCTGTCATAGCGCAAGTTTGAATCCGACTGGCAAGAGTGCAACAAAGGAATTTGAACATTAAAAGCATTTCCGTGCGAATTAAAATGAGCCGAGCCTACAAAATTTGATTCTGTTTCAAGGCTATCCTCGCCGACATTGTCCATATCATTCAAGGCGTCACTACCGGCCTGAATATCATTTTCAACATCAACATTATTAAACTGAGACCCCATTTTAAGGAGTTTTCTAAGAACTCCCAAATCGCCCTTCAAAAAATCCACAAGCCTGTCAATCTGTTCGGAGTCACGCGCGTCAAGCAAAAATTCTATAAGTATTTTTTTTCCCTTAGCTCTATCGTGAGAAAGCCCTAGTTTAAGAGAAAGATATTTATTAAATTCCCTTGCTATCTCCTTATTGACCAGCTTAGTCAGGAGATTCTCGGTTTCAAAAAGACCTATATCGCCGGCCGACACGCTAAAAGCTCCGGCCGATGCTCCGACGCTTTTGAAAGTAGCCCTATCAAGTCTTACTCTAAGTCTCAAAGTCTTCTCGTCCATTTTATATAAGGTGATTGAAGGCTTTTTTTCTCTTGACGAGCCAAATGATAAACTAACTGAAAGCCCGTTAAAATTATGGGAGATTGAGCCGCCCAAACCTATACTTAATATTATCGGAAATTTCCATATTTCTCCGGGCTTCATTTTGGAAATTCTTTCCGCCTTGACGGGAAGTATGGTTTTAACTTTGCGCAAATCAAGAAGCGGCAAAATCTCATCGCAGTACTTAATGCCATTGAGTCTTCTGACAACTATGGATTTCCCTTCCATTTTGGCATTAAACGAAACATTGAACGGATTATCAGCGATATTGAAGATTTCAGATGTATGATTTCCGGTAAAGCCAACTCCCACTTCGTCTATTAATGCTATCCTTTTATCAGGGTACTGTTTAAGGTATCTTTTGAACTTCCCCTTAATGCCCACAATATCCGCAATTTCGGCTTTTTCGCTCAGATCCAGCCTTGCCGCTTTGCATATGTCCTCCCAAACATCTTCCCTCAAATCATCCCAGAATTGAATAAACTCATTGGTATCGTAATCATTATTGATAGCGCCGCTAGACAAATTTATTCCCAATCCGCCCTTAGCGACAATATCTGTTCTCGGTTTCTCAATTTCAGGTTTAATACCCGAAACATCGGCTTTTGACGCTTGAATATTTTCTACAAACTCGGATATGCTTATGGCGTTTTTATCGCCGTTAAGGTAGGAGCTTAAATCCTGAGCAAAAACATTGCTTTGCGCAATCAATAAACCCGTTAATAAAAAAACTGCTGTTACTGCCGCTATGTTAAAAGTTTTTTTGTTTTTTGTCATGCTTATACTTTAACTCAAATAGGCAAATGCCGTAAGAGGCTTAAGACCTAAAACCGCAGGGGCTTACTGCCTATAGAAATATAGGCATTATGACTTATATAGGCTTGGAAGAAAAAAGACAGATGCGGAAATTTAGACTGAAATGGATTAAAACAATAGAAAAGAAGCATATTCCCGTCAAACGGAAAAAATCAATAACTGGTATCGTTATTCATGGGCATAACTGATAAAAACTTTTGTGTTATCCATATTTGAACCTTAAAACCATTAAATTCTTAATGTTTTATCGTAAAGCTATAGAACTTATTAGCGCACTGCCTTATATTTTAAGTCTTTCAATTCTTTCTAAAATTATTTCGGCCAATTGTTTTTGATATGTTGAACTTAATAAAGAGTTTTTAATCATCAAAAGAAATGTAGGCTTAAATTCCGTTATGGAATTCATAGCATTTTTCGCCACTTTTGAATCAAGATCCAAATATTCTGCAAAATCTTCAAAATCTTTTCGTTTTAATTTATTTTTTTTGCCAAGCAAAGACAATGACGACTCTTCTTCATTTGGCAGATATATTTTCGAACTTACAAAATCATAACAAGGCGCAATACTGTTTAAACCACTTTCCGGTGTTAACATTGACCAATTTTTAAGATGCATATCCCCGTTACCAATAGTAAAATTAAAAATAATTCTTTGAAAAAAATCAAACAAATCCAAATAAGAGTTGGCGCTTGTAGCTTTAATAACATTGCCCACCGCTTCAAGAGAACCCGAATATTTAGCATCGGTTGAAAAATTTAATATTTGAGCCATATCTTCATTATGTATTTTATCACCGTCCAATCTGTCAAATCGTTTAATTAAATAACAAAATTTTCCATCACTCATACGAAAAAGACTGTGTGGAGGCACATTCATTTTAAGCGCTTTTGCCATATTCATGCAAAGATTTTCATTTTGCGGCAATTCGGGATATTCATTGGGTTCCGGTTTTAAAATATGCGTTCCATCTTTTGAGGCCACTTCCAGTTTTTTATTTTCTAAATTAAGCTTTATTGATGCCTTTATCTGCACACCGGAAATCGACATTTTCCCGGCATTTTTACTCACTTGGGCCGGTAAATCAGCAATGCCAAAATCTATTGAGGGAACCCATATAACACCAAAAAGATTTCTAAGACATTTCTTATGATAAATATCTTTAGAGTTTACTTCATCATGACAAGACAAACATTTCATTCTTCAATTTCCTCTTGTGGTATTACTGAAACAGCGCCTATTGTGTCTCTACCAACATGTAGCAACATTTCAAATTTATCTTTTTTATTGATTTTAAGAGTTTTGCTAGTTATATCTAAAAGCCAACCTTCCGGCAATAATCCTTCAAAAAATGGAAACAATCTAGCAGATTCAAATTTTTTCTCTCTAATAGGCATTGACAAACTTATAGGTTTTGCATCTGGCACAGAAATATACTCTGGCAAATACTCAAAAACATATCCAGTGTCAGTTTTTTTAAGCATCCCCGCTAGTTTATCCCGATAATAAACGAAAGCTATTTTCGAAGGCATTATAAGTCAACCGGTCCCAAGGTTTTACCAAAAAGTCTCAGGACTTTATTCAAAGTATCGGTTCTTAGGGCATCTCTCCCTTGCTCTACATCCCGAATAAACCTAATTCCGACGCCGGATTTCTGTGCTAAATCCTTCTGGGTCAAACCCAACTCTTTTCGTTTTGTTTTTATAAAATTTCTAACTTTCTGCATGATTATACCCGAACAGGTATAAAATAGATATTTTTAACGATTTTTTCACTATCTATACCCCTAAATATGTGCTCAACAGACAAAGTATACCCCATAAGGTATACTTTGTCAAGGCTAAAATACAAGAAATTACTAAAATCATATCAGAACAGTAAATTTCTCCGATTTTTAATCTTTTAAAATGGCGAGGGAGAAAGTCTCTATAACGCTATCAATAAATCTTAGGGTGACTCATTGCGGAAGTCGGGAAAGACACGGCAACCTAAATTATTCATTGGGGATAAATAAAAACCGGATTTCTCCGGTTTTTATTTAAATTTGGAGCAGGTGACGGTAGAGAAAATAGGAAAAGATTCCCGTCAAACGGAAAAAATCAATAACTGGTATCGTTATTCTTAGTTTTTGTTAAATTTGCTATTGGTG
>JAKLQJ010000024.1 GCA_022013385.1 Elusimicrobiota bacterium | reverse complement strand
AGGACGAGGGACGAAATGAGGGATGAGGTACGAGGGATGAAGGATGAAGGATGAGGGCTGAAGGACGAGGGACGAAATGAGGGATGAGGGACGAGGGATGAAGGATGAGGGATGAAGGATGAGGGATGAAGGATGAGGGATGAAGGACGAGGGATGAGGGATGAGGGATGAGGGATGAGGGATGAGGGATGAGGGATGAGGGATGAGGGATGAAGGATGAGGGATGAAGGATGAGGGATGAAGGATGAGGGATGAAGGATGAAAAGAGGGACGAGGGCTTAGGGACGAGGGACGAAGAGAGGGACGAGGGCTTAGGGACGAAGGACGAAAAGGGATGAAGAAGGTTGAACTTGAAGAAAGAATTTTTGAATTTGTTCTGCGAACGGTAAAGTTTATAAATAACTCGCCGGTTGATTGGATATATAGGGAAATTTATAGACAATTATTGTGTTCTTCTTCGTCTATAGGCGCTAATTGGCAGGAAGCAATAGGAGGATTAACCAATGCGGATTTTGTTCATAGCGCGAATATTGCAAAAAAGGAAGCAAGAGAAAGCTTTTATTGGCTTAGATTAATCAGGGAGCTTAAAATGCAAAATTTTGAAGAAATAAATTTTCTTTGTGGCGAGGCTGACGAATTAATTGCCATTTTGACTTCCATTGTAAAGAAAGTTCAAACCAGAAGTAAATCCAAAACTATAAAAAAAATTGGTGTATTCTTTTTGTGTTTTGTTTTTTCTTCCTTACCCCTCATCCCTCATCCCTCATCCCTCAGCCTTCTTTATGCCGCCGATTGGCCGGTTTTCAGAGGGAATTCGGAAAGAACGGGCTTTACCGAGGAGCAGGCTTATCCTCCTCTTACAAAAGTTTGGGAATATCAGACCGGCGCAAATATAATGTCAAGCCCTGCGGTTTTTGAAGATATTGTGTATTTCGGCTCGCGCGATAATAAGGTTTATGCCTTGAACGCGAGAACGGGAGATTTTTTATGGTCTTATCCCACTACGGGCTGGGTTGACGCCGGGCTCGCGGTATCAAGCAGCGCGGTTTATGCTCCCTCAAAGGACGGGCATCTCTATTCTTTGAACCGTTTGACAGGGGCGCCTTTTTGGAAAAAATCTTTGGGAGCTCCCTCAATATCCTCTCCTTTAGTATTAGACGGCAAGGTTTTTGTGGGCGCAGGAGCGCCGGAGAAAAAACTCAAAGTTTTTGATGAGGCAACCGGTAATTTGCTATCGGAATATTCGGCGCAGCAACCGGTCGATTCGGCTCCTTCCGCTTCGGGCGATATAGTTTATTTCGGAGCCAATGACGGAAAAATCTATGCCATAAATAAGAATACATATTTACTTGAGTGGAATTATCAAGCTACCGGAGGGAGGTATTCAATAAACGCCGTGGCTGTTTCAAGCGGGAATTTATATGCCGTTCCGGGATATGATGAGAAAAAACCTTTGGTTTTCAATGCTTTAACAGGGAGTTTATTGAATAATTTAACCGAGCCGTTCAGCGAAAGCGCTTCATGGGAGCAAATGGGCTCTCCCGTGGTAACTTCGGGCAGAATGTTTTTTTCAGGAGGAGCTTCTGTAAACACTTTTTATGCGACCAATACCGAGCCCGCGGGCGGCGCTCTTGAATATGTTTGGGCAAGCTCTCCCACTTTGGGCAGTATTTCTCCGCTCGGAATTCTTTCATCGCCGGCTATGGCAAATGACCTTATTTATGTCGGTAGCGTGGACGGCAGTCTTTTGGCTTTTAGCTCAGAGGGAGTTTCCGTTCCGCTTGCCGCCGATGTTTCATTCTCAAGCGCCGTATATTCCTCGCCTGCAATCTCAAACGGAATGATTTTTTTAGCAACTTCCGGCGGAAAGCTTATCGCTTATAAAGCGGCGAAAACAGCCGCTATTTCAAGCCCGAAAAAAAACGAGATAATAACTTCAAGCCTCAGCATTACAGGCTATGTTTCAAATCCCGATTTGGCGGGATATTCGCTTGAATACGGACAAGGAGAATATCCCTCTTCTTGGAGCGCCATAGTATCAAGCGATACGGCAAATGCGATAGAGGGCGGAGTTTTGGCCTATTGGGATATAAACGGACTTGAGAACGGAATATATACTTTGAAACTTTCCGCTGTTGAGAATCCCGTTTCGGGAACAGATAATACGGCTCGTTTAACCGTAAGAATAAACGCGCCTCCCATTGTTCCCACGGAGCTTGCCGCAATTGATGTTCCCGCCGACAATGGCAATCAAATCAAATTGGATTGGTTAGCTTCTTCTTCGGCAGGATTGGCGGCTTACAGAATATATAGGAAAGAAAGCGGCGATTTTTCGCTCATTGCTTCTGTTAGTTCAAATACCTTGACTTATACCGATGCTACAGCTGTAACGGGAAGCACATTTACATACGCGGCGAGAGCATTTGACGGGTATGTGGAATCGGATAATTCAAATTTGGCTTCCGCTTTTTCCATAAATAATTTGGGCGATTTTGCGGCGCCGTCGGCAATAAACGATTTAACGGCGGTTCCGGGACCGGCTGCCGGCATGGTTTTGCTTGTATGGACGGCTCCGGGAAATGACGGCGCCGTCGGAACAGCTTCTCATTATTTGATAAGGCGCGCCACAATTCAGGCTTATGACTGGTCTGATTTTGACGGAGCGGAATTATCCGGCGGGACAAGAGGAGTGGAAGGGCCGTTTGGAGCGAGAGAAGCTGAAGAGGTGGACGGGCTTTTCGGCGGGGTTACATATTATTTTGCGATTAAGACGGCGGATTTTGTGCCCAATTTAAGTCAATTGTCAAATATCGCCACTTCGTGGGCGACAATTGATTTGCATGCTCCCGCGCCTGCGACCGATCTTCAGGCAAGCGATACTTTGGGCGATGAAGGCGGCAGCCTTTCATTGACTTGGAAGCTTTCATCCGACGACGGCGCCGGCTATGACGATGTTTACGGATATAAAGTGTACAGGCGTTTGCAAAATTCATCCTATGTTTCAAGTTCGCCGTTCGCTTCGGTTTTGGCCGGGACAACTTTTTATGTGGATTCTACGGCGACCAGCAATATTAGATTTTATTATTCTTTAGCGGCTTTTGACAGCACGAATAATTCGCAGTTTTCAAATGAAGCTTGGAGCATATCCGCCGACAATTGGCGTTTTTTTGATTCATCGCAAGGAGGCGAGATAAAACTTGCCGACGGAGCGATTGTATCCATACCCTCGGGCGCGGCAAATCAAAACGGCAAGCTTATGATGAACAGAGTGGACACAAATACCTATAAGCCGATGTTTTCAGCCAAAGCCAATACGCAGGCAAATCCTACCTCAATAGTCTATGAAGTCAAATTCAAAGATTCCGCGACTCAGTTGATAATTCCGGCAACATTAACGCTGCCTTATACGGATGCGGAAATTGACGGAATGAATGAAAGCAATTTAAGAATTTACACCCTTTCAGAGGGAACATGGCTGATGGCTAACACTTCCAAGGTTCTCCCCGATGAAAATAAAGTAATCGCCGAGGTTAAACACTTTTCATTGTTTAGAATTATGGAATATATTCCTTCCGGCGATTTAATGAGTAAAAACTCGGTTTACACATATCCTAATCCTGCGAAAGGGGATAATCTGACTTTCAAATTCCATTTGGCGGATAAAGCTTTTGTTACCGTTGAGATTTATAATGTGGCGGGAGAAAAAGTGGCCAAGTTAGAGAAAGCGAATTGCCCGGCGGGCATCGTTTCAGAAATACTGTGGGATATCAAAAATTACGCGTCGGGAGTTTATATTTATAAAGTTGAGGCGGTATCAGCATCGGGCTCAAAGAAAATTATAAAAAAGCTCGCGATAGTACATTAAAAAAGGCAATACAAAAGGCTATTAGGCAACAAGGGAATTAGGCAATTAGGAAATTAGGCAATTAGGAAATTAGGCTATTAGGCGACTAGGTAACAAGGCAATTAGGCAACAAAAGCAAAAATACCCCCGAGGTGGCTGCGGAACATCGTGGTTGAGTTGCTTCAAGGCTATGCCAGTGCCGTATCAAACGCTATGCGTATCAGACGGCCGAAGGACTCCTCGGGGGTTGGAAACTAGTGTAGCGTTTCATAAAAATATGGACAGATAAAAAGAAATCTGGTATAATAATCAAAACGAAACTCAATGGAGGTTATTATGCCGCAAAAAACTAAAATGCCCAAGCTGTTTTTAAGTAGTAAACAACATCAATTT
>JAKLQJ010000245.1 GCA_022013385.1 Elusimicrobiota bacterium | reverse complement strand
TTCCTCTTTAAGCGGGGAAAGTAATTTTCACTTCATTAAAGAAACGCAAAAAACCGAAAACCAAGTTCAAGGAAACAAGGAATTTAATATAGCCGAAGATCCTTACCTCTTAGATCATTCTATAAACGGCACCCCTTATGTTCCTGGAGTAATGGGGATAGAAACATTCGCGCAAACCGCCGCCTTTGTATTGGGAAAAACTCCGAAAGTGATCAAAGACATTCATTTTCACTTGCCCATTAAACTATTAAAAAACAAGCCTGTAAGAATAAAAATCACGGCTGAAAAAGAAAACAACGGTTTAATCGGCATGAAAATGGAATCCGATTTTATAAATTCAAAAGGAGTTAAACTTGGAAAAACAAGAACGCATTTTACGGCAAAAGCCGCCGAAAAGTTTAAAAGCAGATGGGCTTCTATTGAAAAACCCTCAATACCGGAAAAAAGGAAATACAAAATAGACAAGGACAATATTTATAAGGTCTATTTCCACGGCCCGAGTTTTCAGGTTTTAGACGGAATAATATCGCTTGATAAAGACAAAGCGCTGGGCGTATTTAAAAAACCCAAAACACCTTTATGGCAAACTAAAGATGAAAATCTTATCTCCAATCCCATGGCCATAGAAGCGGCTTTCCAAAACTGCGGCTTTAGGGATATTCATTTTGAAAGCAAAATGGCTTTGCCTGATTCCGTGGATGAAATAATAATTCATAATAATGACGATAGAACCGAAGAGCTTTATGTCTATTCCGTTTACAAAGGCTTAAATTCCGAGGGGAAAAGCGCTTATGACGCCTTCGTATTTGACAAAGACGGCAATATACGCATAGAAATCATGAATTATGTGGCAATACCGACGAAAATATGAAAACAGTCCCGCCAAAGGCGGGAGCAGTGAGACAGCGATACAGAACAACAGTGAAAAGAGAGAGGCAAAAAACGGAAAACAATGAACAGAGAATAAAGAAAAAAAACTTCTTTATTGAAAGAGTCTGTATAAACGATATTAGGCGCCCGGATGAAATACTTTCAACTGAAGAATTGGCGAAATATTCTTCCTTTAAAATTCCCAAACGGCAAAAAGAATGGCTTGCGGGAAGACTCGCGGCAAAAACCGTCATCAATAACAATCTCTTGGGCTTATCGCTTAACCTGAAACAAATTCCCATAACTTATGACGCCAATAGAAGACCTCTTTGCCTTTTAGGCGCTAAAGAATATTTACTATCCATAACTCATAGCGGCGATTGGGCGGCAGCCATTGTTAAAGATGAAAACTGCGGTTTTCTGGGGATAGATATTGAAAAAATAGAAATGAGAAGCAAATTTTGGATTGAGGATTATTTTCATAAAGATGAAATTGAAGACGGCTCGCCAGAGCGCTTAACAAAACTGTGGACAATAAAAGAGGCTCTCTTAAAAGCTTTATCCATTGGCCTGACGGCGAATCTACTTGATATTAAAATAGCTCCCACGCTTACGCATCGCTTACACCCTATTTCTAAAAAGGTTTATAAGAGCAACGTAAGCGTGGGAATAGACGGAGAAATACGGTTCTTGAATAAGATTTTGCGCCATTATGAACAAATAGGCAAACCTAAATTTGATATCATAAGTGAACGGTTTTCTGAGAATTACTATCAGTCAATAGTTATAATGGCTACAAGATAATTGGATAATTTGGCGATAAATTAGGCAGCCCAAGGGGCTGCAGCTACACTTTGAAATTCCTATACAACAAGAAATAAGAAACAGTAAAACTTCTTTGTTGGCGCATTAGCGCTAAGCAACAATAACTAAAGGAGGCTTTGATGCCTGAAGAATTTATACGACAATCTGAAGAGACAACTAAAAAAGCTAATTCTAAAACTGCGAAAAAGAAAAGACTTAGGGAAGCGCCTGAAAGTTTGAAGAGATTTAGAGAAATACGAGAGCAAGCTTTACTGGGAGCGGGGACTAAAAGAATAGAGGCTCAAAAAGCCAAAGGCAAACTTACCGCCAGAGAAAGACTCTCTTATTTGCTGGATGAAAATTCCTTTCAGGAGATCGGTCTTTTAGTTGAAACAAGAAGCACTGATTTCGGGCTTAAAGAGAAAGGGATTAAGGGTGACGGCGTTGTTACCGGTTTTGGAAAAATTAATGGCAGAGATGTAGCCATATTTTCTCAGGATTTTACTCAGCTAGGCGGCTCACTGGGCCTTGCTCACGCCAAAAAAATAACGGCTATCATGGATCTCGCTCTTGAGGCTAAAATCCCGGTTATAGGAATACTTGATTCAGGCGGTGCGAGAATACAGGAAGGCGTGGACAGCTTGGACGGCTATGGAGAAATATTTTATAGAAATACCAAAAGTTCCGGCATAATCCCGCAAATATCAATAATAGTCGGCCCTTGCGCCGGCGGAGCGGTATATTCTCCGGCTTTAACCGATTTCGTATTTATGGTTGAAGGCATAAGTAATATGTTCGTGACAGGCCCCGATGTGGTAAAAGCCGCCACCGGCGAAGATGTGGATTTTGAAACATTGGGCGGAAGCATGACCCATGCTTCAAAAAGCGGCGTATGTCATTTTGTAGCCCACAGCGAACCTGATTGCTATAGGCAAGTAAAAGAACTTTTAACTTTCCTTCCGCAAAATAAATGGGAAAGGCCGCCAATTACCGAAAATACGGACCCTGTAGACAGAAAACTCATTTTATTGGAAAAATTATGCGGAGTAGACCCTCGCAAGCCTTATAGAGTGCATCATATAATCTGGTGGCTTTCAGACGAGCATAAATTCTTTGAGGTGCATCATCATTATGCAAAAAATATTGTTACCGGCTTTATGAAACTGGGAGGAATGACTATCGGCGTAATAGCGAATAATCCGTCCCATATGGCGGGAGCATTGGATATAAACGCCTCAGACAAAGCGGCAAGGTTTATAAGGTTTTTAAACAAGTTTAATATTCCCATTTTAACGCTTGTGGATGTTCCGGGCTACTGGCCCGGAGTAAAACAGGAACATGCCGGCATAATAAGGCATGGCGCCAAACTCCTTTACGCCTATTCCGAAGCAACAGTGCCTAAAGTAACCCTTGTTTTAAGAAAAGCTTATGGCGGAGCTTATATAGCGATGAGTTCCAAATATTTAAGAGGGGATATTAACTTCTCTCTGCCGAATGCCGAGATTGCCGTCATGGGACCGCGCGGCGCAATTGAGATACTTTATTCAAAAGAATTAAAACAAAGCAAACCGGAAGAAATCGAAGAACTTAGAATAAAACTCACGAAAGAATATTCCGATAAATTCGCCTCGCCTTATCAAACGGCTTCCAGAGGCTCTATAGACGAAGTAATAGAGCCCTTGAACGCGAGAGGCAGATTGGTAAACGCTTTCAAATTACTGGCCAATAAAAAGAAACCGGGTTCAGACACCGCCGGCGGGAATATACCTTTATAGTGACAAAGGCTATTAGGCAACAAGGTAATTAGGCAATTCGTAACAGCAAAGAAAAGGCTATTAGGGAATTAATAAGGGAAGAAGTCAGAAATAAAAAAGATTTAGAATAATGGACGCGTGGAAAAGTAGATGTGCGAAGAAACCTCAGGGGTTGGAAACAAGAGAATAAGATGGCGCTGGTCAAATAAAAAGCGGGGACAGTGATGTTTGGCAATCGAAACCATTCGGAAGCCGAATTGGGATTATGGGCAAAAGTTTCTGCCTGTCGCATTGGGATATCGCTGGAGTGGCTTGCAAAGTAGCCACTTGACTTGTATAATAGCCATATGACACATAAAATAAATTTTCTTCAGCAACCTTTGAATTGGATTTTATCTGCTCAAAGCAGTATCGCCGTCATCAGAGCCCTCAAAGACAGCAAGGAAGGCATGAGCGGCCGAGCTGTTGCGCGAGCGGCGGGTTTCACTCATCAAGCATGCCGCCAAGCCTTAAGCAGACTTAATGCTGTGGGATTTATTGATCGGCAAGGTTCCGGAAAGACACAGCTCGTTCGGCTTAATTTTAATCATGTTTTAGTGAAAAACGCGCTTCTGCCTTTGTTCCGCGCTGAGAAACATTTCACGCGTTCAATTCGTGAAGAGATTAGAAAAGAATTCAAGCTATATGCTCGTTCGGCAACCCTTTTTGGCAGTATCGCGAGAAAAGAAGATGAGCCTGGCAGCGATGTGGATCTTCTGCTTATCGCCGATGAGAAAAATAAATTACGCCTGTTAAATAAAGCGCGCGCTTTCGAGAAACAATTTATTTTACAATACGGGATTAGACTTTCGCCAATGGTATTTACAACCCGCAATGCCCGCGCAAGATACAAAAAATCGGATCCGTTGCTCAAGAATATCCTTTCGCACGGTATTGATTTGCTAAAAGAACATTTGAAGGATGTGCTTATATGACGCCGCGGAGACATTGTCGTGTTTCTGTACCAAGATCCAAAAATTCCGATTATGCCCGCGTAGCTGAAAATTTTTATCATGGCGCTGAGACGGCAAAAGAATTTGAATATTGGAACGCCGCGGGAGTTCTCATTATCCATGCGGCGATTGCGTATGCGGATGCCATTACAATTAAATTCGGAGGGGTTAAAAACAAAGGTGAGGATCCATATGGCATAAAACCCGCGCGAAACCTGATTTTGAACTGATTTTGAACTTGCGCAACTGGACAAAACAAAGTTAGAATTACATTATAAACGATGACTAGACTGCTAAATCTCCAATATTTCGGCAATTCGGTGACTGATTATCTTTATGCCATTTTAGTTTTCCTTTTGGTATTCGTATCGTTCTATTTATTGCGCGGTTTCGTATTCTATAAACTCAAAAGATTAGCGCTGAAAACAAAGACTGATTTTGATGATTTTCTGGTAAATTTACTTTCCAAAATAAAGGCTCCCGAATATCAGTTGATTTCTTTTTACGCGGCGACGCGCAATCTTAATACAAACGCGCTGTTTAATAAAATTTTAAGTTATATCGTTCTTATTGCTCTCACTTACCGCGCGACCGATATCGCGATACATATCACGGCCTATTGGTTAAATAAGCTTTTAACCAAAAAAGGCATGGATAATAGTTCTCATTTGACGCTTCTAAAGAGTTCCAAAATAATACTTCAGATGATTTTTTGGACAGCAGCCTTAGCGTTTGTGCTCAGCAATATGGGCATTAATGTATCGGCGGTTATAACGGGACTCGGAATAGGCGGCATCGCCATAGCGCTGGCGGCGCAGAATATTTTAGGGGATTTATTCAACTTCTTTGTTATTTTGCTTGATAAGCCGTTCAAGATAGGGGATTTTATAATAACCGGCGACACCCTCGGATGCATAGAACATATCGGCCTTAAATCCACAAAAATCAGAAGTTTAAGCGGAGAGCTCATAATAATTTCAAATACCCATCTGCTTTCCGCCAAAATAAGCAATTATAAGCATATGGAAAAAAGGAGAGTAGTGTTTAAAGTCGGCGTCATTTATCAAACAACTCTTCAGCAGCTAAAAAAAATACCGAATATCGTTAAGGCTATAATAGATAAAACCGATAAGCTTGTTTTTGACAGAGGCAATATGTCGGAATTCGGCGACTTTTCAATAAATTTTGAATTTGTGTATTATGTCCAAGACGGCGACTATAATATTCATATGAAACGAAAGGAAGAGGTATTCATGAATATTGCGGAGCAATTTGAAAAAGAAGGCATAGAATTTGCTTATCCCACGCAAACCCTTTTCGTAAATAAAGAAGAAAAATAGTGAAGCGAGGGGTTTGCTATCCATCACCAACAATTAGCCGTACGAATGAAAAGGGGGGAAATGAAAAAAAAATCAAAAAACAAAACATGGATTTTCACGATTTTAATCGCCTTTTTTATTTATTGTTTCAATCCGATATTTTTATTCGCTGAAACTTTGACCCTTACAACTTATTATCCTTCGCCTTATGGCGGATACGCGAAATTGCTTACAACGGATTTAACTGTTTTGGCGCGTGACGGAGGAAGGGTTGGAATCGGAACGGCATCGCCCGGCAATATTTTGGAAATTAGATCTAGTCAAGACGGAATGGGACTAGTATAGCGTTTCATAAAAATATGGACAGATAAAAAGAAATCTGGTATAATAATCAAAACGAAACTCAATGGAGGTTATTATGCCGCAAAAAACTAAAATGCCCA
>JAKLQJ010000244.1 GCA_022013385.1 Elusimicrobiota bacterium | reverse complement strand
GAGGTTGGGATAAACCTTGTTATGGCAGCCTGTCCCGCCTTTGGCGGGAGAAACCTCGGGGGTGAGAAAAGCAAGAAAACTTTCCCGAATCGTGACGCTATAGGAGCCATTAATTAAATAGTAGCGAAGTCCAACTTCCAAAAGCAAGAAGTTTCGCAGGAAATATAGGGAAGTGTGAACTTCGTAGGCGACAAGGCAATTAGGTAATTGGGCAATAAGTAACAGAAAAAAGTGATTAAAACACCCGCGAGGTTGGGATAAACCTTGTTATGGCAGCCTGTCCCGCCTTTGGCGGGAGAAACCTCGGGGGTGAGAAAAGCAAGAAAACTTTCCCGAATCGTGACGCTATAGGAGCCATTACTCGGGAACGGAATGAGTAAGTTAATTCAAATTTGATAGCAAATAAAAAAAGAGGTAGAATCCCCCCTAAATTTGTCCCAAATCTAAGCAGGGGGGACTTCGCATCGATGTAAAATTTTAGGAGGCTTCGTGAAAAAAATTATAATTTCAATTGTAGCTTTAATGTTGCCAACGGCGGTTTTTTCTTCAGGCGCGGGAACAACGGCGGCGAATTTTCTTAAGGTTTCAATGAATGCGCGCGCTATCGCGATGGGCGGGGCTTTTAGCGCTTTAGCCGATGATTCGGGCGCCGTATTTTCAAATCCCGCGGGGCTTGCCGGCTTTAGCGGACAAGAACTTGGTTTTGGTTTCACTACATATCTTGAAGGCTCCAAAATGGGTAATATATCATATGCGAGAGATATTTCCGGAAATAGATTTGGTTTTGGAATGACAGCTCTCAATATTTCAGGCATTGAGAAAAGAGGGCTCACCGATAATACCGGCATAGTTTCAAGTTTGGGAGATTTTGATTCAAACGATGTGGCATTATCGTTTGCCTACGCGTCCAAAGACAGTTTTAAATCCGTTCTTGAGAATATGGACAGCGGTTTTGCTCTTAAGTTTATAAAATCAACCATAGATGACAGCTCGGCTTTTGCCGTGGCTATTGATGCCGGCATTCTTTATCGCGCGAGCGAGAAAATGAATGTGTCTTTGGTTTTGCAAAATCTCGGCAGCAAGATGAAATATGAAGAAGAGTCCGATCCTCTTCCGCTGGATTTGAAAGTGGGTATGCTATATAGGTCTAGCAATAGACTAAATCTTACCGCCGAGCTTAATCAGTACTTTATAGATGAAAAATTCTATCCTTCTTTCGGCGGAGAATATTGGTTTCGCGACGCCTTCGCTCTTAGAGGCGGATATAAGTTCGGTTATGATACCGGTAATCTCGGAAAAGAAGTCGGTTTAAGTTTGGGTTTTGGCATTAAAGTTTCAGATCTCGGCGTGGATTATGCTTATTTGCCTTTCGGCGATTTGGGTAATATTCACAGATTCGGTTTCTGGCTACAATTCTAACCCGCAGATTAAACAAAAAATCCGATTAGGGTGATACGAGAATACGGTGATAAGTTGATGTTAAATATGCGAATATAAAACCCATCTAATAGGAAAGTTCCTCTTTTACTTATTTCCCTATCAACATATAAGCTTATTTCCGGTGTTTTTCTGTTTTCCTATTTCACAAAATCTTCGTCGGGCCAGTCGCCTTGCAAGCCTGATACCGATACTAATCTTGCGTCTTCAGAGCTTGTTTTATTTAGTTTTTGAAAGGATTCTTTAAGTTCGGTTAGCGAGATGTCCGATTTTTTTATTTTTAATAAAAGAATATAGGTTGCGGCAAAGAATGTAAAGGCGACAGGTAAAAATATTATAGCGCTTGGAATCGCTTTAAGCCTAAATAATAGAACTGAGCATAGGAATATCCAGAAACTCATAATAAAACTTGAACCGGATATGAGATATGAAATTATAATATTAGGCTCATTATTTTTCGGAAGGCTTAAAATCAGTATTACAAGCAATATATTTATCAATACGATATATATCGCTCTTGCAACCCAGTTTTTCCATCTTGTTTTTGAAAGTATTATTATTCCGCCAAGATCAGGTCTATCATATATATCCACCTCGGAATAATCCAAGGTTACAGCTTTTTTTTCTATATTATAGTCGTTCTCAATATCGCCTTGAAAATTAAAAGCATTATTATTCTTTTGGCAAAATGCGTTTAAAGCGGGCAATGTGAAAATAGTTAAAAGCAGAATTAAAAAATTAATTTTCTTCATCTGTTTCCTGATATTCGGTAGAATTTTCCTCAGCGGAATTATCCGATGGCTCCGCATCAGCGGGTTCATTTGAAGAAGCAGGGTCTTCTTCGTAAAGACCGGGCATTGTCATAGCCGGTATTTCTTCCAATTTATAGTATTGCTTATCACCCGTTTTTGGCTCATTAGAATAAGAAGCCGCCTCTTTAAATCTGGTAAATTCTTTTTTTTTATCCATTTCCATGTGAAGGTTTATATTTATTTTGGAAGAGACCTCCATCCTATCTGAAAAATGCCAATAAGAGGAAACAAAAGCGCTTATCGTGGTTGTTATCATCACTCCGCTTAAAAGATAAATTTCCCTATCCTTTCTAATCCAGAATTTATTCAAGAATTTTTTAAAACCGATTAATGGTTTCACTGTAGCCCTCTTTTTTATGTTTTTGTTTTTTACCGACCTGTGACCTGTGACTTGTAACTTGCCTGTCCCGCCTTCTATGGCGGGATGACTTGTAACCTGTAACTAAAAAGGCTCCGCCTTTTTTATTTAAAACTCTCCAATAAAATCTTAAGTTTTTCGATTTTTTCCAAAGCCTCCGTCTTTCTCTGATTTATTTTATCAATTTCTGTTTGGGGAGCGAATTTAATAAAGTTTTCGTTTTTTAATTTATCATTCCAAAGGCAAAGTTCTTTATCGGTTTTGGCATACTCTTTGCCAATTCGTTCTTTTTCTTTTTCAATATCTATAAGCCCGCCCATCGGAATATGGATGCTGAAAGATTCGCTTATAGCCGAAGCCGACATTTTCGGTTTTTCGGCATTTTCAATTATTTGTAAATTTTCAGTTTTAGCCAAGAAGGCGATATAATCGGCATTTTCTTTTAGAACTTTTAAATCCTCTGAATTTTTCGAAGTTATAACGGCGTTTATTTTTTTTGCCGGGGAAATCTCAAATTGCGCTCTTAATATTCTTATTTGGGTTATAATTCCCATAATAGAGTTCATTTGTTTTTCGGAGTTTTCACAGATAAAATTTTGATTTGCCTTGTCAATTAAATTATCCGCAAGAAAGCGTTTGGATAAAGGCAAGTGTTTTTTTGTATTGAGGAATAATTCCTCAGTGATATACGGAATAAAAGGATGCATCGCTTTTAAAGCTCCCGTGAATATATGCAATAACACGGTCAAAACTTTGCTTCTTTCCGCGGTTTCAAGCCGTGGTTTAGCGAGTTCTATGTACCAATCGCAAAAGTCATCCCAAAAAAAACTGTAAATGGCATTAAGAGCGTTTGCCGCGTCAAAATTCTCCATTGAATCTGATAAACCTGCAAGAGTTTTATTATATTTATGTAGTATCCATTTATCTGCTAATTTAAGATTGGCAGGCGATAAGTTATAAGAAATTTTTTCATTTTCTTTAATGCTCATCATTAAAAAACGGGAAACATTATAGAGCTTATTTATAAAATTCCTACCGCCGATTATTATATCCTCGGAAAATTGAATATCCTTGCCGCCGACAGAGTGAAATATAAGCGAGAATCTGACGGCATCCGTGCCGTATTTATCCGTCATTAAAAGCGGGTCAATCACATTGCCGAGAGATTTAGACATTTTTTTACCGTGTTTATCGCGCACAATGCCATGGATATAAACATTTGGAAAGGGGACTTTATTCATATGCTCAAGACCGCTCATAAGCATTCGCGCCACCCATAAATAAAGTATTTCATAGCCGGTAACCAAAACGGAGGTCGGATAATAATAATCCAAGTCGTGAGATTTTTCCGGCCAATTGAATACGGAAAAAGGCCATAAGGCGGATGAAAACCATGTATCCAAAACATCGGGATCTTGCAGGAGATTTTGCCCCAAGCACAGCGGGCATTTATCGGGCCTATTAAAAGAAACTATGGGTTTGGCGCCGTGCTTAAAGGATATTCTTGAGAGATTTCCTGTTTTAGAAAATTTTAGACCTTCAGCCGAGCATGCTTTGCAATACCATACAGGTATTCTGTGTCCCCACCATATTTGTCTGGATATGCACCAATCTTGAATATTTTTAAGCCAATCAATAAAAGGCTTTTTCCATGAGGAGGGATAAAATTTGATTTCTTCATTTTCAGCCGCTTTTATAGCGGTGTCCGCCATATCTTTCATTTTTACAAACCATTGCTCGCTCACTAAAGGTTCTATATTATTATTGCAGCGGTAGCATTTGCTTACCGAATGTTTATAGGGTTCCTCCTTATATAAAAAACCAAGCCCTTTTAAATCTTCCAATATTATTTTTCTGGCCGCTTGAACGCTTTTGCCTAAGTATTGCTCGGGACAATTAATCATGCGGCCTTCATATGATATGACACGGATATTTTCAAGCTTATGCCTTTTGCCCATTTCAAAGTCATTAATATCGTGAGCCGGCGTTATTTTAACAGCGCCGGTGCCAAAATCTTTTTCCACGGCGCTATCGGCGATTATCGGAATAATTCTATCGGTTAAAGGCAATTTGAGTTTTTTGCCTATAAAGTTTGAGTATCGTTCATCTTTAGGATTAACAGCCGCCGCGGTGTCTCCAAGCATTGTTTCGGGGCGCGTGGTGGCGATTATAAGGCCTTTCTCTCCGGTTTCAAGAGGATAATGGATATGCCATAGTTTTGATTTTTCCTCTTCATATTCAACTTCAATATCGGATAAAGCCGTTCCGCAGCGTGGGCACCAATTAATCATTCTAATTCCGCGATAGATATTTTTCTTATCCCAAAGGCTTTTAAACGCTTGAAATACCGCTTGGGCCCTAGGCTCATCCATCGTAAAGCGTATATTTTCTTTGCTTATGTCAAGCGAGCAGCCTAGTTTTTTAAGCTGATTTAATATTGTATCGCCGCATTCCTTGCGCCATTGCCATGCTTTTTCAAGAAATTTTTCCCGGCCCAAATCTTCTTTTGTTTTTCCTTCGGTTTTTAGGAGTTTCTCCAATACATTTTGCGTGGCTATACCGCCATGGTCGGTTCCGGGCACCCAGTAAGTTTCATAACCGGTCATTTTTTTATAACGGATTAAAATATCCTGCAAGATATTATTAAAAGCATGTCCCATATGCAAAGCGCCGGTCAAATTGGGCGGAGGGATTACTATTGTAAAGGCTTCTTTTGTGCTATCCGGTTTTGAGGAAAAAATCTTTTTTTCCTGCCAAATTTCAGACCATTTTAGTTCTATCTGTTTGGGTTCATAAGTTTTGCTGAGCATAAGTTTCCTTATATCACAAATTCAGCGAAAATTCTATTTGAGATATAAAAGTATTTTGGTTTTATTTTTAATCTTCCGGCTTTTACCCCACCACCTGCTTGTCCCGTATAACGGGACTTCTGTATTTTTAAATCGCCTTTTAGGCGATAAGCAGGTGGTGGGGTTACTTCAACAAGTCCGAGCTTTAGTAGTTTCTCCACGCTATCTTTAAATTCTATAAATATATGCTTGCTCAATACAATTCCTTTTGCGGTTCTAAGTCCGAGAATAATTTGTTCGCCTAATTTTTCTTTTCCCGAAAGGGTTTCAGAATACTCAAGCGGAGGCCAATCGTTAAGGCTTGGCTTTGAATTTATATAAGCGGCTAAATTTTTTGTATTTTTTGATCTTGTGCCGTTTAAATATGAAGCAGCCGAACAGCCAAAGCCCATATATTCTCCGTTTTGCCAATAATTCATATTATGCTTGGATTGGTAGCCCTTTCTGGCGAAATTTGATATTTCATAATGTTCATATCCCGCTTTATTAAGAGTTTTTCTCGCCATTTCATACATTTTAAAAGCCATGTCGCCGTCCGATTTGATTTTTTTCTTAAAAAAGACTGTTCCTTTATGGATTTCAAGCCCGTAAATGGAAATATGCGCGCTTTTGAGTTTTATGATATGGAGCAGTGTTTGATTTAAATCTTGAAGCGTTTGGCCTGGAATTCCGCAGATGATATCTATATTTATATTTTTAAAGCCGGCAGACTTTAAGTTTGAATATGCTTTTGTAAAATCAGACACGGCCGTTTTTCTGCCCAGCGTATTTAAAAGTTTGTCATTTGTTGTTTGAAGGCCGATACTCATTCTGTTTATGCCGTAGTTTTTTAAAGCCTTTATTTTTTCCATTGAAAGGCTATCCGGATTTGCTTCAAAGGTTACTTCTTTAAATTTTTTCAGAGGGCCGAGATACAGATTTATGGCTTCCAAGAGCCTGTGTATTTGTTTAAGCGAGAGAAAACTCGGTGTGCCTCCGCCGATATAAAGAGTGTCAAAAAAGGGTAGAGGGTATCCGCCACTACGGCGACGGCGGACGGGGAGTGTTGAGGGTAGAGGAGTGTTGAATTTTTTAAATTTATGTATAGGAATTTCAAAGTGTAACGGTTTAGTTGTTTTGTAGCTGCAGAGCTTGCTCTGCCTAATTAAAAGTTCGGCTGCCAATGCGTCAAGATAAGAATTTATTTGAAACGATTTATTTGCGTATGAGGTGAAATCGCAATAGTAACAGCGGCTTTTGCAAAACGGTATATGTATATAGTATCCGGACATAATGTTTTACTCCGTAAAACATGTTCACAAGTCATCCCGCCATAGAGGCGGGACAGGCCAATTGCAAGTAGGGCAGGCATTGTGCCTGCCCGTTTAAGAAGTTAAAAGTAAGAAGCAAAGAAAAAATACCCCTGTAGATTTGAAACAAATCTACAGGGGATTAAGGAAGTTTTGGTTGTTTGGTCATTCACTACTACTTAGGCAACAAGTTAATTCGGCAATATGGCAACAAGGAACAGCGTCCCCCCCCGCCGTAGCCAAAAAATCCTGAACACCCAACTACTATAGTTGCAAAACTTTTTTGTCAAGATACTACTGTAGCAACAAAATTTAGTCCTGTAATTCTTTGTTGCCCAATCCGTTTATTTCTCTTTTTTTAAAAGCAGATTCATCATATCCATCGGTATCGGAAATAATATCGTTGAATTTTTTTCGGTAGCAATTTCAGTTAGTGTTTGAAGATATCTAAGCTGTATGCCCGCCGGGTTTTGACCTATGATATTTGCCGCTTGCGATATTTTTTCAGCCGCTTGCAATTCGCCTTCGGCATGTATGACTTTCGCCCTTCTTTCTCTTTCCGCTTCCGCTTGTCTGGCTATAACGCGTTGCATATCTTGCGGCAGGTCAACATTCTTTACTTCAACGCTGGATACCTTTATGCCCCATGGTTCGGTGTGTTGGTCAATAATCGTTTGCAAATCACTATTGATTTTGTCTCGGTTTGAAAGCAGATCATCCAAATCAACTTGTCCTAAGATGCTTCTCAAAGTAGTTTGAGCAATTTGACTGGTGGCATACATATAATTTTCAACATTTAAAACAGCGTCTTGAGGGTTTAGCACTCTGAAATAAACTACGGCATTAACCTTCACCGATATATTATCTTTGGTAATGATATCTTGCGGGGGGACATCAAGAACTACTACTCTTGTGCTCAGTCTGAACATTTGTTGAATGCCGGGAATAACAATGATTAGTCCGGGTCCTTTGACTCCCGTAAACCTTCCGAAAGTCAAAATAACTCCTCTTTCATATTCTTTTAACACCTTAACAGCCGAGAAAATCACAACCACGATTATAATAAGCAAGGGTGTGAGCGCCATAAAATACCTCCTAATTTAATTAGCGTTTTTGCAAGCAAAGCGAGTAAAACGCTGTGATTAAAGCTTATCAAAATTTTTTGGGATAAACAAGCAAAATAGCGCGACAGCGATACAGCGATACAGCGCGGCAGTGATACAGCGATACAGCGCGACAGCGATACAGCGATACAGCGCGGCTTGTCCCGCTAAAAGCGGGAGCAGCGATACAGCGATACAGCGCGACAGCGATACAGCGATACAGCGCGACAGCAAAACAGCGCGACAGCGATACAGCGATACAGCGCGGCTTGTCCCGCTAAAAGCGGGAGCAGTGATACAGCGATACAGCGCGACAGCGATACAGCGATACAGCGCGGCAGTGATACAACGATACAGCGCGACAGCGATACAGCGATACAGCGCGACAGCAAAACAGCGCGACAGTAAAGGCTAAAAAATGTTTTTGCTTGTGACCTGTAACTGCCTGAAACCTGTCTCTTACTTGTATTCTGCCGGACAAACGAAATGCAAATTTTATTAAAAGTCTTAATTTTTGCTAATATATACGCTAAGTTCTTTGTAAATGCGAATAAATAGGTTTGCTTATGACAAAAAGAAGGCGCGCAAGAGAATTATGTCTTCAGTCTTTATATCTCTCGGATTTAACAATGTTAGAGCCGGAGAAATTGCTTGTCATTATTCAATCGGATCCTGCCGGGAATGAAAGCAAAGTCTTTGATTTTTATAAAAAACTTTTTATGGCGTCTGTGGATAATATAGAGAAAATAGACGGAATTATAAAGAATATTGCCCGAAATTGGGACATAAGCAGAATGGCCGCGGTTGACAAATCTATTTTGAGAATGGCAGTTTGCGAAATGGCTATTTTAAAAGAAGCTCCCATAGCCGTCATAATAGACGAGGCTATAGAACTGGCCAAGAAATATTCCACCGATAAATCCGGAAAATTTGTTAATGGCGTGTTGGACAATATTGCCAAGTCTCCGCCAATGTTACACTCATCAGACGACCAAAACTTCAAAAAAAGATTATGACGAGTAGCAAGGATATTATCAATAAAATAGCCGAGCTCAGAGAATTAATAGCAAGGCATGAGTATCTTTATTACACATTAGACAATCCCGAAATTTCAGACGGCCAATTTGATGCGCTAATGGGCGAGCTTAAAGATTTGGAATTTAAATATCCAAATCTCATAAGCGAAGATTCTCCGACTCAAAGAGTAGGAGGAAAATACGCGGATATTTTTAAGCCGGTAGCGCATTTAACTCCGATGCTTTCAATGGATAATTGTTATTCTGAAAAAGAATTTCTCGCTTGGATTAAAAGAGTTTGCTCGGCGCTTGAAAATGAAGAATTGGAATATATAATTGAGCCTAAAATAGACGGCCTGTCTTGCGCCGTTGAATATAAAAACGGGATTTTTTTTCGGGCTTC
>JAKLQJ010000243.1 GCA_022013385.1 Elusimicrobiota bacterium | reverse complement strand
AGTCCGCCGAAGTTGTAGTGGCGGAAGTCCGCCGAAGTTGTAGTGGCGGAAGTCTGCCAAAGATTCAGTGGCAGAGACCCGCCTCGGTGTTTGGCGGGCATATCCCGCCTTTATAGTGAACGGCAGGATTACCACCCCAACAAAATTATGCAATTTATTGCCGTAAAAACACAAAGTAATTTTGTATTTTATTTTTCACCCAACAAAACTTGCGCTATTTTTGCTATATTTTTCGCATCGTCTATACCGCGGTGATGAACGCCATCTAAATTAAAACCAAGTTTATTAAGAGCATTATGCATTCCACAAGGTTTAATTTTATATTCCGCGGAGAAACGTTGTTTTAAGTTTATGTGATTTTTGAAACTTTCTGGAAAAAACAAGTTGTGGCGCACGCAATCTATAGTTATTTGTTTTATGTCGTAAATTCCCCATGAATGTAGTGTGAAAGTCTCGTTTCCTATCCAATTTAAGAATTTTGGGAAAACGATTTTAAAATCTTCCGCTGCGTCCACATCGGTTTGCTTAATGGTAGTTAGTTTTTTGCAAAAATCGCTCAAAACCGGATTTATTATCGGTTTCACGAATGAAGAAAATTCTCCGATAAAAGAAAAATCCTCATTGAGTTTGACAGCTCCAATCTCAATTATTTCCATGTCGTTCATGGGAATTCGATGAGCCCAACAGGTGGCCTCTAAATCAAAAATAATATGTTGCATTTAAAAAGTTTTCCTTAAAAAACCAGCGGGTTATTTGTTTCTAATTATAACAAACTGGCCGTTTCTACTTGCGCATACCAACGCCGAGGCATCTTTGTTCCCCAATAAAGCATTTTTTGAGGAATGGTCAGTCCACCGTTAACGCTTCTCTCAAATGTTCCGCAAATCCCCCTGAATAGGAACAGTCGCCGAGGATTTTTCCGAAAACAGCGCAAGTTCCGGATTATAAGATAAAACAGCCTTGCCCTTATGAACCGCTGCATGAAGCTCAATATTATGTTCTAATGGAGTAAGCTCCCCGCGCATAAAAAGCTGCTCATCTGAAAACTTATCCTTTCCAAACAAATTTTCAAGTTCGCGAGGTTGTGCTTCGCATACTTTTCCCTGCCTATGATGAATCGGAACTATAGCTACAACAGTGGCATTCAAATCAATAGCCAATTCTTTAAGTTTCCCCAAAACCACTCGCAGGTGTTCACGGCTGTTCCGGTATTTACGAGCATGGTCAGCAACACATCGGATATGGTCAATAATAATGAGACTGGGCGCATCCATATGCTTATTAAAATGTCCCGGAAAAATATTGCTTTTAGCGATGCCAATCATTGTAGAAAGATTACAGGAGTTCCATTTTCCACCCTCAATAAAAAGAGGACTCGCGGAAATTTTAGTTGCCGTCCAAGCCAATTCTTTATTAAAAGCAAACGCGGACCGTTTGACAACCGCAACTGACACCTTGGCTGTTGCGGCAATCAAGTTTTCAGTAAGAGTATGATGACACTCATCATTGCTAAAATAAAGGACTGTCTGTGGCTTTTTAGCAAGCGCAATATTAGCGGTGATATTCAATGCCAGTGTAGTTTTACCCAATCCCGTAGCTCCAGCTAAAAGCGTAAGACTTTTCCGTTTAAGACCGCCACCTAAAAGAACATCGAATTTTTTGTACCCCGTAGATATATGTGGCATTTATTCTCCCTTATTGCCGTCATATTTTTCATATTTTCCCCTCACATCTGTCCCGTTAAAATTTAAGGGAACCTCTGTAATAGTTTAGTCCGATTATTTCTCCGTCGCAGACTTAATGACCTTTCTCAACTTGATCACTGAGGGGTGTTCACGCTATACTCATGGGATAAATCATGGGATAAACCCATGACCATGCCCATGACAGGAGCATGACAGGCCTACATACACAGGCAACGAAGCTATGCTTCATAAGGTGTCGGAAACTATGTGAACGACCACGACACGATAGCGTAGTCCACTCCGCGGGAATCTCCCGCCTATGGCGGGACAAAGAAGCATAACGGCTACCCACGGGGTTTT